>CAZJSR010000015.1:49410-54136 GCA_964548855.1 uncultured Anaeroplasmataceae bacterium
ATTTGATGGCGTTTCTGTTGTGTTTCCATCTCCTGTTGATGGATTTGATGGCGTTTCTGTTGTGTTTCCATCTCCTGTTGATGGATTTGATGGCGTTACAACATCTGATGTTGAGTCATTTCCTGTTGATGGTAATCCTGGTAGTTCATTTCCACAACTTGCAAGTGCAGTACCAGTTATTAATAATGTTGTTGCGATTAATAATTTTTTAAATTTCATTCCTTAAATCTCCTTTAATAGCGCTTTCATAGCTTTTATACTTTTAAAACAAAAGAGATTTAAATTTTATTGGAAAAAATTAAAAAAAAATAAAATAGAGCATTTAAATAAATATAAACACTCTAATTATTTTTAGTTTTTTTCGATATTATTAATATCTTTTCTATTTATTAAAATTAAATTTACTAAGCTAACACTTACAAAAGATATAACAGTTATACAAATTAAAATAAACAAACTCAAAAAATCATAATTTTTAAGCCATATATTTAAACATGTATTATTTATATAAAAACAATTTAAATATATAAATAAACCAGTATATAATACTAACGATATCATAAATGATAATATAAGAATTTTAAAAAGATCAATAATAAATATTTTATTAACGTCTTTTAAAGGACATCCAAGGCTTCTTAAAATAACAATACTCTTTCTATTATTCTTAAAATTATTAATAATAAGAAAACTTCCCATAGCAATAAATAATACTAATGTTATTACTAATAAATATTTTGAATATTTTTTAAAGGTAGTAAAATCCTCAGCACAAAATTCAAGATCTTCCATATATGGACTTATTAAGTTATACTCTAATCTTTCTAATTCCTTTAAATTATTATTTGATAAAGTAGATAAATCAACCATAACATACTCGTTTTTAAAAGCATTATCATTAGATTCTATACTCTTATAAGTTTCTTCGTTTACGAGTATCTCAAGCTCATTTCCACCTGCAAAAATCCCTTTTATAATATAATCTTTATTTTTTAATTTAAATGTCCTTCCTATATATAACTCCTTATTTGCATCATCATACTCTTCTCTTAACAAACCAACTATACTTCTTGGATTAAGCATTACCTCATTTAATCCTAAATCGTCACTTCCTACAATCAATGTATAATCAAGTAAATTTTTATCCTTATATACACTATAAACGCCATCTCTTCGATTTACTAATTTATAAAAATTAGAATTTATATTATTTACTGTATATTGATTCATATATATATTTAAATACCATAAATCAACAAATTGTTCGTAATATAATTTACTATCACTATTGAGCGTTTTATACCAATTATAATTAGTCGTTTCTATTCCAATTATCTTATATGTTCTTCCATAAATATCAACATTAATTCCTACTAGATCTTTGATATCCTTGCAATTAACAATATTATTATTTATTAATATTTCTGCAGAATAGTCTGTTATAATTATCTCATTATCATTTAAGTCATTGTTAACAACTATATTATTAAATACATATTTATACTCACTAAGTTTACTATTAAATGAACTTAAAGGCCATATTTTAACATCATAATAAAAAGTATCATAATTAGAAATAATTTCTCTTAAATCATTATTAGTAACCGTATTACGTGTTAAATTAGAATAATCATAATTTGATACAACAGCGCATTTATAATCTAATTTTTCAAATGCATTTGTTTGATAATCATGTAAATCAAAACATGTAAGAACAAGAAATAGTAAACATAAAAACATCGAAATAAACAACATAATTACTGAAAAAACTCTTCTAATATTTTGTTTTTTGAATATCTTTTTTTCTATAAAAAAATCATCTTTTATAGTTAATTTATGTATAGAAAAATCAATATTTTGAATATCATCTATAGCATAAACATCTTCTTTTATTTTGCCATACTCAATGTATAAAGTATAATCAAAAAGATTATTAAAAAGATATAAATCATGTGTAGAGACAATAACTAGCGCATTTTTAGAAATTTCTTTTAAAGTATTAACTACAATTTTCGCGTTTTCTTCATCTAAAGAACTAGTTGGCTCATCTACAAGGAAAACCTTAGAACCATTTAGTAAAGATCTTAAAATTTCCACTCTTTGACGTTCTCCACCTGATAAATTATAAACATATTCTTCTAATAAATCTTGGAGATTAAGAAGATTAATATACTTTTCTAGTATTTCATCTTCATTTTTTTTCTTTGAAATTTTATATAAAATAAGCAAATTATCTTTAACAGTTAGATTATCAAATAATTTAATATCTTGTGAAATATAAGACATATAATTTGATCTTATATAGTCTTCTTCATAATTTGAAATAAAATCATAGTCTAATTGTTCAAAATAAATTTTCCCACTAGTTTTCGTTACAGTCTTAGAAATCAAATTTAAAACTGTAGTTTTTCCACTTCCACTTCTTCCAAGTAGCCCAACTAATCCAGTATTCGGAAGAGTAAAACTCATATCATTTATTATTATTTTTTTCTTTTTTCCATCTGTAACTATATAGTTAACATTTTCAAATTTTATCATAATTCACCTATACAATATAAGTTAAATAATCAAGTTTTTGACCTACATAAATTGGAATACCTGATTTATCATATGTATATTCATAAAACCCTTGGGCTTCTGATCCATTTATTAATGAATAATAAAACATAGATTCAATTAATTCATATCCTATTACATTATAGTCATATGTATAATACTTACCAAATGCATATTTATGTTTAGTTTTATGAGTTGAATAATTAATTTCATAAATATATAACTTATAAGCATTATAATTAGCTCTTTCCTCATATCTCCAATATGAATCATAATTTCTAGAACTAATATGAATTTTTTCTTGTGTTGATTTATAGCAAGTAAAAGTATTACTAGTTTTAAATGTTGTAGAAATCGAGTTAGATATGGTTGCAGATAAAGAACTTTCAACCTTAAATTTCTTAGCAATTGACAAACCATAATTAGACGATTCTGAAATAGCAATATTCATTGTATTATTTAATTCTTTTTCATAAGTCGACGATACAGTTTCACTAACTGTTCCAGTAATTTCCATATCATTATTAGACGCAATATATTTTAATTTTGAATCGAGTATCTTAACAGTGGCATTTACAGGTCTATCATACTTATATAAAGCATACAAATATCTATCTTTATAGACATATGAATTTTTATATTTCGTTTCAGATAAAAACTTAAAAGTTTGCGAGTATCCATCATCCATAAGAGTTGCTGTACCATATAATAGATCAAATTCTTCTTCAAAAATACTTTCATAATCTGTTAATTTTTTTTCATCAGAAGCTAATAATTTCGGATAAAAAATACAAATAAAAAAAATAGTAATAAAAACAGTTAAAATAAATTTCTTCATATATATTTTTCTCCCTTCAATTAATATAATTATATCAAAATCAATAAATATAATCAATCATATAGTTCAACCAACTATATCTTAATTATTTCAATTTATAAAAAAAAGAATGAATTATAAAATAGACCCTATAAAGTAGACACATCAAAAAAAGGTGTAGATTCTACTTTGTAGGGTCTTTTTGTCGTTGTATAATATAAATAACAAGAAATGAGATGATTAAATGTGGGAAAAATTTATTTTACACCTGAACAAGTTGAACAATTAAAACAAAATAAGTATGTAAAGAACGTTAGTGAAAAGGCAATCACATATACAGACGAGTTTAAAGAAGTATTTCTTTTAGAATATAATTCAGGGAAACTTCCATCTCAAATAGTAGTTGAGATGGGATTTGATTGTAAGGTTCTTGGACGAAAAAGAATAGATGGTATTGTTCAAAGAATAAAAAAACAATCTGTTCGACCTGAAGGATTCAAAGATGCTAGAATTGGTAATTCAGGGAGACCTTTAACCAGAGATTTGTCACAAGAAGAAATCATAGAAAGACAAAAAGCTGAAATTGAATTATTAAAAGCAAAGGTTGAATTCTTATCGGACTTGAAAAGATTAGAAAGGGAGGCGATGTGGGCAGCATCAAAATCAAAGAAAAAGAAATCTTCAAAATAATATATAAATTAAAACTTAAACATAAAGATAAATTAAACATTAAATGGATGTGTGAAATAGCTGGAGTGTCTAGATCAGGTTATTATAACTATATAAAGAATTTAACGTCTTTAAAATATCTATTAAAGGAAGAAAAGGATAAGGAAGATTATGATTTAATTAAGCAAGCTTATAATTTTAAAAATAGACATAAAGGTGCAAGATCCATCAAAATGACATTAGAACGTCAGCATGGAATCATAATGAATTTAAAGAAAATAAGACGTTTAATGCGTAAATTCGATCTAAAATGTCCAATTCGTAAGGCAAATCCTTATAGAAGAATGGCTAAAGCTTTAAAGACAAATAACTACCATGATAATAAAATTAATAGAGAATTTTATAATGGTAATCCTGGTGAAAAGTTACTTACAGATATTACTTATGTCTTCTATGGACCGAATAGAAATGTTGCATATTTATCTACCATAAAAGACTCGGTAACAACAGAAATTTTAGCTTACAAATTATCATTATCATTAGAAGAACAATTTGTTTTAGATACTGTTAATCAATTAATTACTGATAATAAAGTTCCTATAACTGAAAATACAATACTTCACTCAGATCAAGGATGTCACTATACTGCTATAGCATATCAAAAATTATTAAAAGATTTAAATA
>CAZJSR010000016.1:0-46577 GCA_964548855.1 uncultured Anaeroplasmataceae bacterium
TGCGGGTATGGCGGAACTGGCAGACGCGCTAGACTTAGAATCTAGTTCCTAGGAGTGCAGGTTCGATTCCTGTTACCCGCACCATTCTAAAAATTCACGATTTTATCGTTTAATATATATAGTAGTTTTACTGATTTATGAACATAGTTCTATTTATTCAGTATTTTTTTTAGTTTTTTTATGAAGTACTGACAAATTACTAATCAATTTTTTTAATTTATTAACTATTACTATAAAAAAAAGAGAATCCAATTCTCTTTTAAAATTGATTAAGATTTATTAAAATATATTTTATTTGCGGTATTATAAAAAATATTTTCTTTATCTTTTTTTTCTATATTTTCATTTAATAAAATCCAATTTATATTCTCTTCATATGAAAAATTAATTATTCCTGCGGGCATATCTGTTCCCCACATTAAATGATCACTACCAACTATTTTTATTGCTTCTTCTAGATATTTTGTTGCGGTATTAAAAGGATAGGCCTCAGGCTTTGTATTATTAATCACAGAAGCTAGATCAAAATAAACATTAGGTAATTTAAATTTATTTAGATTTTCTTTAAGCAAATCAAATTGATTTAATTGATGAGCAAGTAAATGGCATATAACAAATGTAACATCACTGTATTCTTTTACAATATCTAAAAGACAATCAATTTGATAACAATTATTACCTGGCCTACCTATATCCATAACAACTACTAAATTATATTTTCTAGCATATTCATATATTTCTCTCATGTTTTCACAATTAAGAGAAAATGTATTATGATTTGCCATAAATCCCGAACCATTAGAACATTCTAATTTTATTATTCTAAATTTTAAATCTTCAAATAAATGTTTAGCAATACTTTCTCTATTATATGAAAAAGGATCATATGTACATGCTGAAACAAATGTTGATGGGTATTTTATTTCAGCCTCTTTTGCATATAAATTTTGAAAGCCCAAATAGTTACCTTGTAATATCACGGCTTTAGAAATTTTATATTTCTTTAAAGTTTGATAAGCTGTATCAATTAAAAATCCAGTATCACCCATACCTTTTGGAATAATTCTGAATTCTTTTCCATCTGCATAAGATACCATTCCATCTCCTAGTGCAATTAATTCCCCTCTTGAACCTTGTCCATTAATATATTTGCAAACATGTATATGCGCATCAATCATTTTCATACTATCAATTCCTTGTTTTTTTATATTATAAACAATTTTTTAAAAAAAATATATAATGTTTTTTTATAATTTAAAACAAAATAAGTTTTTTTATTATATAATAAAAATGGTGATTATATTTGAAAACAACAAATTTTGAAAAAAAACAATTTAAAGAACAAAAAAAATTAGAAAAAATAGAAAAACGTTTACTAGCTGATGAAAAAAAACGTCAATATATTCAAGAAAATGAAACTGAAATTTATGAGAGTATTGAAAGAAAAAATGAATATAGAAAAAAGAATGAACCTCCAAAAAGACACGTACTTGAGGAAGTAGGAAATGCAGTAACTCATGGAGTAGGCGCACTTCTTGCGATTGCTGGTATGGTATTAATGATTGTTTTTTCAAATAATGGATGGCAATTATTTTGTGCGATTGTATATGGTATAAGTATGACATTTATGATGTTAATGAGTTGTTTATATCACGCTTTTAAGTCAGGAAGCACTGTTAAAAGATTATGGAGGAGATTTGATTATTCTTCTATTTACTTATTAATAGGTGGTACATTTACACCAATGTTATTGTTATTTTATAGACAATTTCATCCTGTTTTAAGTGTCACCCTTTCATCAGTACAATGGGGTATAATTTTTATAGGAATTACAATAATTGCGATTTTTGGCCCAGGACGTTTTAAATTCCTACATATGATACTTTATGTTGTACTAGGATGGTGTGGAATAATGTTCATTCCTGCACTTATTAAAAATTTAAGACCGCTTTTATATTTTATACTAGGTGGAGGTATAGCATACACTGTTGGTATTATTCCGTTTGCGATGAATAAAAAATCAGCACACTTTGTATGGCACTTCTTCGTTTTAGCAGGTGCAATAATTCAATTTATTGGTATTTTACTTTATTTGTATTAAATATCCGAAATTACAACAAAAAAAATTAAAATATTACAATGAATGCCCTTTCATTATTTGTAGTATTGTGATAAAATATTTAAGAATAGAAGAAAAAGGAGTGTTATTAATGGATTACTTACTATTAGTCGTTCAAAAAGAAACTAAATCAACAATAGATGATATATTAAAACCATTTTATAAGCATTTAGCTGTAAAACCTTATGTAGCAACAACTAAGGATGAATTAATTTCACAAATTAGAGCAGATATAGAACAAAATAAACAACAAGGATTATATGCAGATTATATTCAAGCATTAGCTAAATATGAACAAAATCCTACTAAGGAAAATAAGAAAGCATTAAAAGATTTTAAAGGTAAAGATGCTCAAAAATTAATCAAAGAAATGAATGATAAAATAACTTGGACAGATGAACGTTGTCTAGAAGAAGCAATGAAAACATTCCACTATCCAGGAGAATTCAATGAAAATGGAGAGTTCGTTTCAACACATAATCCAAATTCAAAGTGGGATTATAATCGTGTAGGTGGACTATTTGAAAATTGTCTTCCTTTAAAAAATGGAATGAAGGCTACTTCTGCAAAAATGAGAGAAATTGATTTCGGACCACAACGTGAACAATATATTGAAGCATGTTATGAATGGGATAGAAATAAAGAACTTCAAACTGTTTCAAGAGATTCTTACGCTACATTTACTTCTTCTTTGATTCCTTTTGGATTTGTATTAGAAGGACAATGGTTTGATAGAAATGAAAAGGATTATTTTAAAAAGTTTAATATTTTAACAAATAATCCAAAATATTATGAATATACAGTTACAGCTGTAGAATGTCATATTTAATATCCGAGTTCAACTCGGATTATTTTTTAAGGTGAAATATGGAAGAAATTATAATAAAATCAAATTACGATAATTACAATTTACATTTATTAGAATCAGTAAAAGAAAACGATAAAGGTATCATTATTATAGCACATGGTATGGAAGAATATAAAGAAAGATATATTTATTTTATGACAAAATTAAATGAAGCTGGTTATTCTACTATTGCATATGACATGAGAGGTCATGGAAAACATCTTTCTAAATATGAATTAGGTTATTTTTGCAAAAAAAATCCTGATGCATCTTTAATTTCAGATCTTGATACTATCGTAAAATACGCAAAATCAAAATATAACAAAGATTTATATTTATTTGCACATAGTATGGGGACAATTACTGCTAGATGTTATCTAAGATATAATTGTAATAATTTTAAAAAAGTAGTATTATGTGGAGCTCCATCATATCGAAAAGGAACAAAATTTGCATATTTAATGGCCAAATTTATATGCATGTTTAAAGATCATAAAAAAGCTAAATTTTTAAGAAATATTAGTGTTGGAAAATATTCACGATCAATTAAAAATTCCACAACTAAAGTTGATTGGATATCATATAACTCTAATAATATTAACGAATATATTAAAGATGAATATTCTGGTTTTGGTTTTAAAAATAATGGATATTTAGGATTATTTAAACTTATGATAAAATCAAACAAGAAAATTAAAGTCAAAAATAATATTCCCGATATATTTTTAATTTTTGGTGATGGCGATCCTGTAGTAAACAATCCTAATAATTTCATTAAATCAATAAAAAAACTAGGATATAATGATGTGGATGCTTTTATTGTTGAAAACGCAAGACATGAAATTCTTAACGAAAATAATAAAGATTCAAGTATAGATAAAATAATAAAATTTATAGATAAAAAATAAGGCTCATTTTTATTGAGCCTTATCTTCTTTGTGCATATATTTTTTCATAAAAATCTATAAGTTTATTATCATCTGTTGATGAGACTTCTTCATCATTATATATGCATTTATAATAATGCATTTCATAATTATCAGAGTGATTTTTTCTCATTTTTACCCATCTTAATTCTAATGTTTCAGGGAATCTACATTTATAAAACATACATCTAGGAACCACTTCTTCTTTAGCGCCTGTATCAAACCATGGTCTACCTAAATATTGGGCATTAGTACCTTCACTAATTACTTTACACTTATAAAATAAGAAGCCATAACTATTACTTATATATGTATTAGGAGCCGCAATATAACATTGAAGTTCTGTTTTAGATCTTAAAATCAAAGTACAACTATCGTAAATTGCATTACCTCTACCAAAAATAAAATCAACACTACCTGTCACAAGACATTTATTAAAAATATTGTCATTATTATCAACATAAAGAGTATCTTGAAGTCCATAAAATTTACATTCTTCATAATAACCATCTATAGCTTCCGTTTTAAAAGCTACAGCTTGGTTTGATTGACCTTGTGTTGTTTTATGAGTGTTTTGAACTGCAACATTAAACATTCTAAATCCAGATGCTGTAGGTTTTAATGTAAAAGTGGCAGACCCAGTCGTTCCGTATACCTTTTCACCATCTCCACCATCGACAGTTCTTATTTTCTCACTATGAAAGGCATCATAAGAAATAACACTATCATCCATACCAACGAGGGTGATATTTTTTTGTCTTAAATAAAATTTGCCATAATAAACTTCATTGCATAAATAAATTACATCACCTTCATTAACATTATTAAAGCAATCTTGTAAATTATTATATGCAATTTTACCATATATATTTTGTCCATTTTGATATGAAGAGCTTACTACATAATTCATAAATATCGCCTCATTTCACTTTTATTATATTACACATTATCGTTTTTGTCATTAACTACATTTTCTTCATAATCTTCTGTAATTACTTCAGTTGTTAAATCTTCTTGCGATTCAATTTTCTTAACTTCCATATTTTTTGGTAATACTAAATTTAATAATATAGAAACAACAAACACAACCGCAACTACATTTTGAGCAAATACTGTTCTAAAAAACTCCGGCATAGATTTCCATAAATTAATATCTGCTGTAAAACCAATTCCAATTGCTAAAGATAATGACATTATAATAACATTTCTTTGCGTAAAACCACATTTAGATAACATTTGAATACCAGATATCATAATCGTACCAAACATCATTAAAGTACATCCACCTAAAACACATTCCGGAATCGATGCGAAGAAATTACCAATAGGAGGGAAAAGACCTGCAAGTATCATAAATATTGCACCTATTCCTATAGTAAATCTATTTACAACTTTTGTCATTGAAACTAATCCTATATTTTGAGAAAAAGATGTAATTGGTGGGCATCCAAATAATCCTGAAATTGTTGATGCGTAACCATCACAAGCTAAAGCACCTGAAATTTCTCTATCAGTTATATCTCTTTCAAATACAGATGAACATAAATTAACTGCATCACCAATTGTTTCAACTGCTGAAACTAAATATATAATACAAACTGATAAAATTGGGCCGAAACTAAATTTTGGTGTAAAAGGTAAAAAGTGAGGAAGTGCAATAAATCCATCCTTAAATATAGTTGAAAAATCTATTTTACCAAATGGTATTGAAACTATATACCCTACAACAAGTCCAAAGAGAACCGACAATTGTTTTAAATGTCCCTTAATAAGACAATTCCAAAGTAAACAAGAAACAAGTGTAATAGTACCTATTAATAAATTTTGCCAACTACCGTAATCACTTGCGCCAACACCACCACCAAATGATTGTGCACCTACACTTAAAAGTGAATAACCAATTGTTGTTACAACTACTGCCGCAACTACTGGTGATATAAGTTTTCTAAAATATTTCGCAAACAGTCCAATTGTTCCTTCAAAGAGTCCGCCAACAAGTACCGCGCCTATTACATAATTATATCCATAATTAACCGCAATTGTCGAAAGAACACCAACAAATGTAAAACTTACTCCCATAACAATTGGCAACTTTCCTCCAACTCTCCATATTGGAAATAATTGAATAAGTGTCGCAATTCCAGCCACAAACATTGCGTTTTGTAATAACATCGCTCTTTGTTCTTGCATAAGTGTTGCGGCAATAATTAGAATAGGTGTTAGATTCGCAACAAACATCGCCAAAATATGTTGTAGTCCAAATGGAATAGCTTTTGATATCGGTACTAATCCATCTGATTTATATATATTTTCTAATTTTGCATTCTTAAATATTTTTTTCATATTATTACCTAAATGTGATTTTTTGTGTTTCTGAATCCATTGATTCAATTATCGCAAGGCTTTCAACATGTATTCCTTTTTCTCTAAGAATTTTACCACCATCTTGAAATCCTTTCTCAATTGCGATACCTATTCCTACTAAATTTGCTTTAGCTTGATTAAGAATATCAATTAAACCAAGTGATGCACTTCCATTAGCTAAGAAATCATCAATAATTAAGATATTATCTCCTTCATTAATAAATTCTTTTTCTATTAATATATTAAAATCTTGACCTCTTGTATAAGAATGAATCTTTGATGAATAACAAACGTCTATATTAAATGAACTACTTTTCTTCGCAAAAACTACAGGAACATTAAACAATAATCCTGTTAATATAGCTAATGCTATACCTGATGCCTCTATTGTAACAACTTTAGTAACATTTTTATCTTTAAACACGTCATACCACTCACGTGCCATTTCATTTAAAAATAAAGGATCTAGTTGATGATTTAAAAACGAATTTACTTTTAAAACATTTCCTGGTAATACCTTACCTCTTTTTTGTATTTCATCTTCTATTTTTTTCATTACAAAAACCTCTCGTATTTCTTATTTTCAAATATTATAACACATAACATTTTGTTTATCTACATCTAAAGCTTATTTTAATATACAAAAAAACATATTTTTGATATAATATCAAAGGGTGATATTATGTCAGAATTATTAGCTCCTGCAGGAAATTATGAAGCATTCCTCGCAGCTATATCAAATGGATGCAATGCAGTTTATCTTGCACTTGAAAAATTTGGTGCACGTGCATATGCTGAAAACTTTACAATTGAAAAACTTCATGAGGTTGTTAATTATGCTCATTTAAGAAATGTTAAGGTATACGTTACAATGAATACTATTTGTTTTAATAAGGAACTTGATGAGGCGTATAAACAAATCGATGAAATATATGAAGCTGGTGTCGATGGAATTATTATTCAAGACCTTGCATTAATAGATTATCTTGTAAAAAAATGTCCAAATATGGAAGCTCATGCTTCAACTCAAATGGGACTTGATGATAAAAACGGTGTATTATTTGTAAAAGATTTAGGATGTAAACGAGCTGTACTTGGTCGTGAAACACCAATTGAAACAATAAAATCAATAAAAAAAGAAACAAATATGTCTATCGAAATTTTTGTTCATGGTGCACTATGTGTTTCTTTTAGTGGTAACTGTTTAATGTCAGGATTAATCGGATATCGAAGTGGAAATCGAGGTAGATGTGTAGGTTCTTGTCGTAAAAAATATAACTTAATTAATTCAAAGAACGAACTAATTAGTGACTCTTATATTCTTTCTATGAAAGACTTAAATACTACAGAATATATTAATGAATTAAAGGTAGCTGATTCTCTTAAAATTGAGGGAAGAATGAAAGAACCATATTATGTTGCGAATATAATTAGAGAATATCGTTCATTATTAGATGGGAATAATGACTTAAAAAAAGCTAATTATAATCTATCTAAAACTTTTAATCGAACTTTTACTAAAGGTTATATTTTCCATGAAGATAAAAAAAATGTATCAAATACAAAGAGACCAAATCATGTTGGATATGAAATAGGATATATATCTAAAGTTTTAAAAGGAATGTATGAAATAACTTTATTTGATACATTAAATCAAAATGATGCGGTGCGTATTCAACAAGAAAATAATGAACTTAATTTTTCCTTAGTTAAAATGTATGATAAAGATCATAATTTAATTAATTCTTCTAATTCAAAATGTTATATAGAATTAAAAGAAAAACTAAATATAAATGATAAAGTTTATAAAACAAAGGATGTTAAGTTTATCAACGAATTAACAAAAACATATCCAAAAGAATTCAAAAGATTACCAATATCTATATTTTTAAATGGTCAATTAGGTACAAACCTTGAAATGACTATTGCCTATAATGATATATATGAAACCATTACTTCTGATTATATTATAGATAGAGCGCTAAATCCAATGAATAAAGATAAAATATATGACCAATTAAATAGATTAAATGACACTCCTTATTATTTAGAAAATGTGGAATTATATATACCAATTGATGCTTTTATTCCTAATAAAGTTCTAAATGATCTTAGAAGAAAAGCTATTGACGTATTAAATAATAGAAGACTTATAAAAAATATAAAAACCAGCTATAAATACGAAATAAAACCAATATCATTTCCTTTATTTGAAAGACCAAAATTAAGCGTTTTTTGTAATACTTTAGAACAATACAATGCTGCAAAAGACGCAAATATCGATATTATTTATTATAAAGATAATGTATTTAGAAGAAATAAAATCAAATATCATGAACATACTGGATTAACACTTGTAGGTGGATATGGTGGAATTAATTATTTTAAAAATAACGATAATTTAGTTTCAGATTTTTCACTTAATGTAGTAAATTCAGTAACAGTAAATCTACTTCATAATTATGGAGTTAAAAGAGTTACACTTTCTCATGAAATAAATAAAACTGATATAGATGATTTAATTAATACATATGTTAAACAAAATGGAGGATATCCAAATCTTGAAATGATTGTCTACGGTAGACAAGATTTAATGCATACAAATTATTGTCCTCTTAAGGTTAATAACTTATGTGGAAAATGTAAATCTGACCAATACTATATCAAAGATGAATACGGAAGTTTCCCAATACTTTCTCATGATGATTGTACTACTACTATTTTAAATGGAAAAGTATTAAATTTATTAGATGAAATGCCAAAAATAAAAAACATAAATGTCTTTAGATTACAATTCACTCTTGAAAATTATGCAGAAACTTTAAATATCATAAATACTGCCAAAAATAAGTTATATAACAATGATACAACAAAATGTTTCGACGAGAAAATTAATACGAGGGGACATTTCAATAAAGATATATTATAAAAAATGAATATACCATAGTTAGAATGAATATCACTATACTTTCCTTTGAAATATAGTGATATTTTATTTTATATGGATTTAAAAATAATTTTATATTTCTTTTCATATTATATAATTTTCTATTCATAAAAGGATATAACATATAAATCAAAGATAAAAACGGAATTATTAAAACAAAATATATCATACTATCACCATTAATATACTATGTTATTTTTAAAAACTTGTTAAAAAAAAGAACTTTAAAGTTCTTTAATTAAATAGTCTAAAGCTAAAGATATCGAATTAAAATTAATATCTACTTTATCTTTTTCTTTAATATTAATACCAATTGCTAGTTTAGTAAATTCAAACATAGGATAATCATTAATACTATCTCCTACTGATATAAAATCATCTGAACTTACACCTATTAAATTTGATAAATACCTAAGACCACTATATTTATCCATACCACTAGGAATTATATCAAATGAATCAACATGTTCATAAATTGAAAGTTCCGAAGTATCTTCTTTATTTAAGAAATCTCTAACATCATTAAAAGCCTCTTTCGAAACAGGAAAACATGTCAAACATACTTCATTTGGTTGAAACCATACTTTAGAAGGTATTGTTTTTATAATTTTCTCTTTTAAGATTTTTATCTTATTTAATGCTTCAAAATTATTACATGGAATATAATAATCTTTTGGTGGTAAATTTACACCAAATTGAATACAATTTCCATTTTCTCCAATTAAAATCGGATTATTAAGACCTAATTGTCTACAAAAACCACATAGATAAAAAGTTGGTTTACCTGAACATATTACTATTTTATTATTTTTTTCTAATTCTTTTAATTTTAAAACATTTTCAAATTCAATACCTTCCCCTATACGACAAAGAGTATTATCTAAATCAAAAACTATAATTTTCATTATTGTACCTCTAATAAATCATTAATTCTTGTTTTCAACAAATCAAGTTTTTGTTCTAAGTAAAATAACATTGCTTCATCACAATATATAGATAAATCAAGTTGTTTTTTTACAGCAATTAAATTATCATCAGATTTTGATATAAATTCTTCATGATTAACTTTATATTCTATACCTTTATGTTCTAATTCATATTTTTTATTATACTCTTTTAAAATATTATTTTCTAATAATAAATATTTAATATATCTATGCTTATTATCAAATTCTTTTGCAAGATTTTTATATTCATCAATAATTTCTTTACTTTGTTTTAAATAGTTTTCTAAATTACCATGATTAATTTTCTTATCATTATTTTTATACTTATATAATAATGAAATAGCTATACCATATTTCATTCCTACCATCATTTCTTCATATTTACGTTTTAATTTATCATCAGATAAAAAGTATTCTCTAAATTTTTCATTTTCTAATATATTAAGACCTTCGTTTAAATATATCATACTATTATCTGGATACTTTGTATATAAATTATGATTACTTCCCAGATGTCTATACGCTCTTGCTTTTTGCATTAAATACTTATTTTTTACTTTTTCATCATCTGTAAGAAGAATTTGTTCATCTATTATTTTAATGCCATTAAATATTGCTTCTTCAGCTTTTTTATTTTTTCCAAGAATTACATAAGTCCAGCCTAGAAAATCAATATAAGCTTTTTGTTTAATTTCAGGATCTGAAGCATATTCAACTAAAAATCTGCCAAATCTTAATCTATATGAATATTGTTCACTTATTAATAAAATACGATCTAAATCTAATATGGATGATAATATAATATCACTTATTTTTTGTCTTCTACTAATAAGTTCTTCAAGGCTTATTGGTGTTTTAAATTTAATTTTTTCCATTAAGTATTTTAAATCATTTTTATTTTGTCTCTTACTTATTTTATTATAATATTTTGTATTACTTTTTAATAATTTCATGATCTTTGAACATGTAATGTTTGCTTCTTTTGCAAGACCAGAATTACTTAAAATCTTCTCTTTTTTTCTTTTAGATAAAGTTTTAAATAAGTTGTACATAATAATTATAAATATTACTGCACATATTATAATAAAAATCTTATTACTTTCATATATACCTAATCCAAGAGTACTCACTAACCCAATTATTGATACAATAACTTCAATATATTCCTTTATTTTACCACTACTCATATATACTCCTTCTTCACCGTACTGTTATAAGTCTATTTTAACATAAATTTATATACTAATCTATTATAGATTTCTTATAATAAAAAAAACCATAAGTTTTTGTACTTATGGTTTAAATTTATTACTTAGGTTGTTTTCCAATATATGCTAGAATTCCACCATCAACATATAAAATATGTCCGTTAACAGCATTTGAAGCATCACTAGCTAAGAATACTGCTGGTCCGGCAAGTTCTTCAGCTTCTAACCAACGTCCTGCTGGAGTTTTAGCGATGATGAATGAATCAAATGGATGACGACTTCCATCAGCTTGTCTTTCACGAAGTGGTGCTGTTTGTGGTGTTGCGATATATCCAGGTCCAATACCATTACATTGGATATTGAATTCACCATATTCTGAACAAATGTTACGAGTTAACATCTTTAATCCACCTTTAGCTGCAGCATAAGCTGAAACTGTTTCACGTCCTAATTCAGACATCATTGAACAAATGTTAATGATTTTTCCATGACCCTTCTTAATCATTGAAGGAATTACTGCCTTAGCACAAATAAATGGTGCATTTAAATCTACATCAACAACTTGTCTAAATTCAGCTGCTGTCATTTCAATCATTGGAATTCTCTTAATAATTCCTGCATTATTAACAAGAATATCAATAACTCCTACTTCTTTTTCAATTTGCGCAACCATTGCGTTAACTGCATCTTCATCACATACGTTACATACATAACCATGTGCATTGATTCCATCATTCTTGTATGATTCTAATCCTTTGTCAACTAATTCTTGCTTTAAGTCACAGAAAACAATTGTTGCTCCTGCAGCTGCCATTCCTTTAGCAATTGCATAACCAATTCCATAAGATGCTCCAGTAACTAATGCTACTTTTCCATCTAATCTAAAATCTTTCATTTCCATATTATGTCTTTCCTCCTGTAAAATTTACAATACTATTATACCATATTATCATTGATATGATATTATTTTTTTTAATTATTTCCAAATATCATTTTTAAATCCATTAATTATTTCATGTCCTATACTTATTGGATTTTCAATTAATAAAATTTCTTCTTTACTAAACCAAGTTGCTTCTTTTAATTCTTTTGTTTCTAAAGTAATTTTATCACTTCTAGCTTTAGCTAAAAAACCAACCATAATCGTATTTGAGAATCCCCAAGGTTGCGATTTATAGTACCTTATATCATATAAATCAAGTCCTACCTCTTCTAGAGCTTCTCTTTTAACACATTCCTCTAAAGTTTCACCTATTTCAAGATATCCTGCAACTAGAGCGTAATTTTGATAACTACCTTGACTATATTTTGTTAATAGTAATTTATCATTATAAGTAATTCCTACTATAACAGCAGGCATAATATCGGGATATTTTACATTCTGACAATTTGGACAAATGTTTGCCATTTCAATATTACTTGGAATCATTTTTTCTCCACAACATCCACAATACTCAGCATGTGATAAGAAGAAATGATAATGTTTTGCACAAACTGCTGCATATGCATCTATTTGTGGTGTATATGTCCTTAAAACTGATGTTTGTAAGAATTCATATGAATCATCTAATTCATATAAATCATCATATAACACATAGTAGTAAGCATTATCATCAATAGAAAACAAATATCTTGATTTGATTTTTTTTATAAATTTTGGAATTTCTAAGTGATTAAGTGTTCTTCTTAAAAGAATATAATTATCTTTGAAACAAAATAAATAATCGCCTATTTTAGGCTCTATATCTTTAAAACTATTATCAAATTTATGTGGTGATATTTCATTAATCATCTATTTCACCCTTTCAATTAATTCAATAAAATTATTTAAAAAATTAATATCATCATTTTTAGTCCTTTTTTTAGGACCATGAATACGAACATTTTTATTTTTTCTTAATTTAATATTAAGAGCTCTTGATTCTAACATAAAATCTATATTAGAATCATCATATTCTAATCCATTTTCTTTTATAGCATAACATTTTTTTGCAAGTGCCATACACGCAACTCCATAATCTTGTGTTACAACAATATCACCTTTTTTAGCATAATTAATGAGTTCATAATCAGCACTATCTCTACCTTTAGATACTATTATAATTTTAGAATATAGACTTGTTTTTATATGTGATGTATCATAAAACATCACAACTTCAATATTATATTTTATAGCTACATCTTCTATTATACTCTTTACAGGACAAGCATCCGCATCAACTAATATTCTCATAATTTATTAAATGAAACAATTTCACTGAATTCTTTCTTATCAAAATGAAAATCACTAGGAATATCATTATCTTCTTTATACCCTATTGGAAGATAACAGTTAATTTCATAATTATTAGGAATATCTAATAATTGATGACATAATTCATCATTAAATGAACTTACATATGTTGTCGCAAGACCTAGTGCATAACATGATTGCATTAAATATGTTGCAGCAATTGAAGAATCTATTATTCCATGATCTTTATTATCTCTTCTTCTATGCCATGAAATATTTTTATCATGCATGACAATTAATACTGTTTTTGCATTAAAACAAAATCTTGAAGTCTCATTTAATTTTTTTAATAGTTCTACATCATTTATAACCATTACTTTAACTGGTTGTAAATTACAAGCAGTTGGCGCTAATGACACTGTACTTAAAAGTTTATTTAAAGTTTTATCATCTATTTTTTTATCTTTAAAATTACGACAACTATATCTTTCTTGTAATACTTGAAAAAATTCCTTATTCATAATTATTAGTCCTTTCTATAGTTTAAATAATTTCTACATTAACATTAATTAATTCAAGATTATCAATTATATCTTTATTGATATTATCTTTTTTTGTTTTTAGTTTTAAATTCAAAAACTTAAAATTATATAATTTATACTCTAAATCATTTCTTTTAACATAAAAATTATTAAGACAATCTATTTCGCAATTTGAAATCGTAATATCATGGGCAGTTGATTTTTTGATATCTTCCCCTTTTAAATCTAAAAATTGAGTCCATGGATTTATATTAATAAAACTTGTTACATTCCCTACTACATCATCTATTTTTATAAATTCATAATGTTGTGGTGTATCAGGTCTCATTTTTAACCAAAGTAAATTTTTACCTTCTAATACCTTAATTCGTCTCATAATAATATTTCTATTATGTACAGACTCACTTCCTAAAGTTAAACATCCATGACAAAAACCATATACACAGTCCTCTATAATTATATATTCATTACTACCATTATCCTTATTAGTATCTGCATCTATACCTTTTCCACCTTTTAATACAACTGAATCATCATTTACTTCTAAATAACAATTTTTAACTAAAACATATTTAGAAGCATCTATGTCTATCGCATCTGTACTTGGAGCTTTAATAGGTTCTTTAGGTGAAAATATATTACAATTAATATATTTTACATGACTGCATTTATAAATATGAGTTGTCCAAAAATGTGAATTTTTCAAATGCACATCTTTAATTAAGATATTACTAGAATTAGCTATATAAATAAGTCTTGGTCTTTGTTCATCTTTATTTAAGCACTTAGGATTCCATTTCATTCTAAGCCAAAAAGCCTTCCAAGATTTATAACCATTTCCATCAATTGTTCCAGGTCCAAATATCTTAAAACCATCAACATTTGTTGCATTTATTAAGGCCTTAAAATATTTACAAGTTTCTCCTTCAATTCTAGTTATCGCAAGCTCATAATCGGAAATATCATCACTTCCCATTAGTATAGCTTCATCATCTAAATATAAATCTACACCTTGTTTAAAATCAAGACTTCCTGTCAGATATGTCCCCTTAGGTATTACTAATAATCCTCCATTATTTTCATAAATTAAATCAATTAAATTTTGAATTTCTTTAGTATATACCTTACCATCATCATAGATATTATAATCTGTTAAAATATACTTTCTTTTATAATCAGATATATTCGGATTAGGTATATCATAAAACCAATCATCTATAATAGTTCCATCTGGAAAATAATCTTTCATCATAACCTCCAAATATTAAAAAGTGCTGTAAATACAGCACTAATTATTATAAATTCATCCAAGATTCATCTTGTGGATTTTCCATGAATTTAACTAACTTCTTCTTATCTTCAGAAGCTATATAGTTTTCAGCTACTGCAGCCTCTAATAATTCAGGGAATGTAACAAGTGATGTTGACTTACAATTTGCAGCCTCAAAATTAGCTTTTGCTTTAGCCATTCCATAAGTAAATATAGAAATTACTCCAAGAACAATAATTCCAGCCTCTTCAAGTGCTTTAACACATTCAATTGAAGATCCACCAGTTGAAATTAAGTCCTCTATTACAACAACCTTTTGTCCTGCTTTCCATGGTCCTTCAATTTGATTTTTACGTCCATGATCTTTTGCACCACCACGTACATATCCTGCTGGCATATTTAAAACATCCGCAACTAATGTAGCGTGTGGAATACCTGCAGTAGAAGTTCCCATGATAATTTCAGCTTCTTTATATTCGTTTTTAATTATATTAGCCATTCCATTTGCGATTGTTCTTCTTAATTCAGGATATCCTAATGTCATACGGTTATCACAATAAATTGGTGACTTAATACCAGATGCCCATGTAAATGGTTCATTTGGTGATAAGAATACTGCTTTAATTTTTAATAATTCTTTTGCGATTTCATTCATATTATTCACCCATAAAATCCTTTCTAATTTGTTTATAAGCCATAACTGGATCAGCTTGTGCAGTAATTGGTCTTCCTACAACAATATAATTAGTTCCTAATTTTCTTGCATCACTTGGTGTTGTTACTCTAACTTGATCATCATCATGTGCTCCTGGTCTTATTCCTGGTGTAACAGTAATAAAATCTTCTCCACATGCTTCTTTAATAGCTCTAACTTCAAGTGGTGAACATACTACACCATTAAGTCCAGCTTCTTTAGCATTCTTTGCATATTTAACTACAGAATCAATAACTTCTCCTTCAATTCCTAGTTCATTGTTCATCATTTCTTTTGAAGTTGATGTTAATTGTGTTACTGCAATTATCATTGGTTTATTTTCAAGTCCATCAAACGCCTCACGAGCTTGTCTCATCATTTTGATTCCACCAGCCGCATGACAATTTACAATATCAACACCTAATTTCGCAAGATTTTTCATTGCTTTCATAACAGTATTAGGAATATCATGAAGCTTTAAATCTAAGAAAATCTTATGTCCTAATTTCTTTATTTCTGAAATAATTGAAGGGCCTTCTGCATAAAAAAGTTCCATACCAATTTTCACATATAATTGTTCATCATTAAAATTCTTTAAGAAATTTAATGTTTTTTCTTTGTTTTCAAAATCTAGTGCTATAATAACCATTATTTTTTACCTTCCTCTCTGTGAGCATATCCGATTGCATCTTTTACACTCTTAAATCCATATTCGTTTAAAACTCTAGGAAGATCCTCAATAATCTTTTTACAAGCATAAGGATCAATTAGGTTTGCTGTACCAACAGCTACAGCAGATGCACCTGCATATAAAAACTCAAGTACATCATACGCATCCATCACTCCACCCATACCTATAATTGGTATATTTACAGCTTTATATACTTCATATACCATTCTAATAGCTACTGGTTTAATAGCTGGACCTGAAAATCCACCTGTTTTATTAGCTAAAACCGGTCTACCTTTTTTCAAATCTATTTTCATACCAGTTAAAGTATTAATCATAGTTATTCCATCTGCTCCACCACGTTCAACGGCTTTTGCCATTTCAACAATATTTGAAACATTAGGACTTAATTTTACATATACTGGTTTCTTACTAACAGCTTTTACAGCTTTTGTAACTTCATACGCAACGTTAGGATCAGTACCAAAGGCAATTCCACCTTCTTTTACGTTAGGACAAGAAATATTTAATTCTAAAGCTTTTACAACATCACTTTGTGAAATTGTTTTCGCAACCTCTACATAGTCCTCTATACATTTTCCTGCAACATTCGCAATAATTTCTGTATCATAATCTTTTAGGAAATCAAGTTTATGTTCCATAACGTATGATAGACCAGGATTCGCAAGACCTATAGCGTTTAACATTCCACCATAAACTTCCGCAACTCTTGGAGTAGGATTTCCGAGTCTTTGTTCTACGGTTGTAGCTTTGATCATGATTCCGCCAAGAATACTTAAGTCATATAATTTAGAAACCTCTTCACCAAATCCAAAAGTACCAGATGCAGGTATTATTGGATTCTTTAAATTTAAACCAGGTAATTTTATACTTAAATCAACATTATTCATATTTAATAACCCCAAGCCCAAATACAGGTCCTTCCTTACATACTCTTAACATTCCATCTTTTAATTCTCTTGGAACACATACACAACCATAACATATTCCAATACCACATGCCATTCTTTCTTCAAATGAAATATATCCTTCTTTTACTCCATTATATTTTAAATCTAAGAATTTTAACATAATAGATGGACCACACGCATAAAAGATATCAAAATCTATATTATTTTTTTCAATACATTCTATTACATTTCCTCTATCTTTATAAGAACCGTCATCAGTTGTAACATATACTTTTCCATAAGTGCTTAATTTTTCTTCATAAATAACTTGAGATTTATCTCTTGCACCTATTACTATTGTTACTTCATTATCTTTAGATAGTCTTTTTGCAGCTTCTACTAATGGTGGAACTCCAATTCCACCACCAATTAGAAGTACTTTTTTATTTTTACATAAACTAAAACCATTACCAAGAGGACCTAAGACATCTAGATAATCTCCTGGTTTCTTTTGACTTAAAACAGTTGTACCTTTTCCAACTACTTTATATGTGATAACTATACTATTATCTAATACTTCACTAATAGAAATTGGCCTTCTTAAAAGTAACGCATTGTCGCCTGTTTTAATATTTACAAATTGTCCTGCATGAGCATTTGTAAATCCTTCAATTTCCATTTCATATGTTTCATAAGCAATTAAATCATTTCTTAATACTCTTGCAATAGTGTTCATATTAAATAGTACCTACTTTCATAGTTATTTCATCTAATACATTTAATAGTGCTGATACTGTATCAAGTGAAGTAAATACTGTAATATTATTTTCTGATGCAGTACGTCTGATTTCAAATCCATCATGTGCAGAATTCTTATCATAATCAGATGTGTTAACTATATATGCAATATGTCCTTTTCTAATAGAATCTAAAATTTCCTCAGAACCTTCTGATACTTTCTTACGAATTCTTGTCTTTATTCCGTGTTCTTTTAAGAATTTTGCAGTACCAGTTGTAGCTTCAATATTAAATCCTAATTCATAGAATCTCTTAATATAAGGTAATGCTTTTTCTTTTGATTGATTAGATAATGTAACAAGTACAGTACCATAGTTTACAACTTTCATATTTGAAGCACGTAAAGACTTATAAATAGCTCTATTTAATGATTCATCATAACCAATTGCTTCTCCTGTTGATTTCATTTCTGGTGATAATAAAGTATCAAGTCCACGAATCTTTGAGTTAGAGAATGTTGGAGTCTTTACATAGTGCATAGGTTGAATAGGCGCAATACCTGTATATAAACCTTGACTCTTTAAAGATTGCCCTAACATAACTTTTGTTGCGATGTTCGCAAGATTGTACTTTGTAGCCTTAGAAATGAATGGTACAGAACGACTTGAACGCGGATTAACTTCAATAATATATACTTCATTATTTGGATCAACAATAAATTGAATATTAAATAATCCAATAATTCCAATCGCAAGACCTAATCTTACAGTATAATCGCAAATAACCTTTTTAACTTCCTCAGTTAAATCCATTGATGGATATACAGCAATTGAATCTCCTGAGTGAACTCCAGTTCCTTCAATATGTTGCATAATTCCTGGAATAAATACATCCTTACCATCACATACTGCATCTACTTCACATTCACGACCCATAATATACTTATCAATAAGTACTGGTTGTCCTGGTGATGCTAAGAAAGCATTGCCTAAATATGATAATAATTGTACATCTGAATGAACAACTTGCATTGCACGTCCTCCTAATACATAAGAAGGTCTAACAAGTACAGGATATCCAAGTTCATTAGCTACCTTAATTCCAGATTCTTCATCCATAACAGTAAGTCCTTTTGGTTGAGGAATATTTAAACTTAGTAATAATTCTTCAAAACACTTACGATTTTCAGCATTTTCTATAGCTTTACAATCTGAACCAATTAATTTCACACCTAATGCCTCAAGTTTATCTGCAAGATTAATAGCTGTTTGACCACCAAGTTCAACAATTACACCAAGTGGATTTTCTAGTGTTACAATATTCATAACATCTTCTATTGTAAGTGGTTCAAAATATAATTTATCTGATACTAAATAGTCTGTCGATACTGTTTCTGGATTATTGTTTATTACAATTGCTTCATAACCACATTCTTTAATTCCCCAAATCGCATGAACTGTTGAATAGTCAAATTCAACACCTTGTCCGATACGAATTGGTCCTGAACCTAAAACGATAATCTTTTTCTTATCTGAAACAATAGATTCATTTTCATCTTCATATGTTGAATAGAAATATGGAACATATGCTGAGAATTCAGCAGCACATGTATCAATCATTTTATAAACTGGCATAATATTATGTTCTTTTCTATATTTAAACATTTCAATATCTGTCATGTTCATTAATTTTGCGATATATGAATCACTAAATCCCATTACTTTAGCTTCTCTTAACAAAACATCATCTATTTTATTTTCTTTAAGTTTATTTTCCATTAAAACAATGTTTTTGAACTTTCTTAAGAAGAATTCATCAATCATTGTTGCTTCATATATTTTATGTAAAGAAACATTTCTTCTAATTAATTCCATAATTTCAAAGACTCTTTCGTCTGTAGGAGTCTTTATTGATTCTAATAATGTATCTGTAGGAGTTGTATCAAATTTCTTCATATATGCATGACATACACCAATTTCAAGTGATCTCATAGCTTTCAAGAAAGATTCTTCAAATGTTCTACCAATACTCATTACTTCTCCTGTAGCCTTCATTTGAGTTGAAAGTTCATGAGATGCAGTTGCGAATTTATCAAATGGGAATCTAGCAACCTTAGTAACAATATAATCTAATGTAGGTTCAAAAGAAGCTTTTGTATTAGCAATTTGAATTTCATCTAAATTTAATCCTACAGCAATTTTTGCAGATACTCTTGCAATAGGGTATCCAGAAGCTTTTGATGCAAGTGCTGATGAACGACTTACACGAGGATTAACTTCAATTACATAGTAATCAAATGAATAAGGGTCTAATGCAAATTGAACATTACATCCTCCCTTAATATCAAGTGCTCTAATAATCTTTAATGCAGCATTTCTTAACATTTGATATTCTTTATTTGTTAATGTTTGGCTTGGCGCAACTACCATTGAATCTCCTGTATGTACACCAACAGGATCAATATTTTCCATATTACAAATTGTTATAGCTGTATTATTATAATCACGCATTACTTCGTATTCAATTTCTTTAAATCCCTTAATTGATTTTTCAATTAATACTTGTGATACTGGTGATAATTTTAATGCATGTTTTGCAAGTTCATATAATTCTTCATCATTATTTGCAAAACCACCACCTGTACCACCTAATGTATATGCAGGTCTTACAATAATTGGATATCCAATTCTATTTGCTACCTTAATAGAATCTTCAATAGTTGTAGCTATATCAGAAGGACAAACAGGTTCTCCAATTCTTTCACATAATTCCTTAAATAATTCACGGTCTTCAGCCATTTCAATTGACTTAAAATCAGTTCCTAAAACTTCAACTTGACATTCTTCTAAAATACCTTTTTTAGCTAATTGAACAGCTAAATTTAATCCAGTTTGACCACCTAATGTACATACTATTCCATCAGGACGTTCTTTTCTGATTATTCTTGAGACAAATTCTAAATCAAGAGGTTCCATATAAACCTTATCAGCAATTTGGGTATCTGTCATAATTGTTGCTGGATTTGAGTTTACAAGCACAACTTCATATCCTTCTTCTTTTAATGATAAACAAGCTTGAGTTCCTGCATAGTCAAATTCTGCAGCTTGTCCAATTACAATTGGCCCTGAACCAATTACCATTATTTTATGTATATCTGTACGTTTAGGCATTTTTCTTTCCTCCCTTATACTTATCCATATAATCTCTAAATCTATTAAATAGATATTCACTATCTTCAGGTCCTGCCGCAGCTTCTGGATGATATTGGACTGAGAAAATCATATCCTCATCACATCTAACACCTTCTACTGTATTATCAAGTAAATTAATATGTGTTATTTCAAGACCAGTTCCTTTTATACTTTCAGGATCTACTGCAAATGAATGGTTTTGTGAAGTAATTTCAATACGACCATTTAATAAATTCTTAATTGCATGATTTCCACCACGATGTCCAAACTTTAATTTATATGTTTTTGCACCACAAGCTAATGAAATAATTTGATGTCCTAAACAAATTCCAAAAATCGGAAGTTTTCCTCTTAAATTTCTAACAACATCAATAGCTACTTTATTATCTTCAGGGTCTCCTGGACCATTAGATAAGAAAAGTCCATCTGGTTCATATTCCATAATTTTATCAATAGTTGAATTATATGGTAGTACATATACTGTACAGTTTTTGTCATTTAACTTTCTAATAATATTTTGTTTTGTACCAAAATCTAAGCACACTACATTATATTTAGGATTAATAGCTCTTGAAATCCATCTTTTCTTTGTTGAAACACTTTGTACTTGAGTTCTTGGATATTCATAACTATTAAGTTTTCTCATACATTCTTCATGTGGAGTATTAATATCTGTAATTAATGCATATTGACTTCCTTCATCTCTTAAGATTCTTGTAATCATACGAGTATCAACACCCGCAATCATAGGCACATTACTATCTTCTAATAATTCACTAAATGTCTTAGTGTATCTAAAATTTGAAGGTTCATCGTTATATTCTCTTACAACAAATCCATTCATTCTTACAGCTTTTGATTCATTGTCATCATCATTAACACCATAATTTCCAATTAATGGATAAGTCATAACAACAATTTGTTCATTATATGATGGGTCAGTTGCGATTTCTTGATAACCAATCATAGATGTGTTAAACACAAGTTCTCCTATTTTTTCAACATGTGCGGCTTTAGAATATCCTTTAAATACTCTTCCGTTTTTCAATACAAGTTTCATATTATATTCCATATACTATTTCTCCTCTCTTTATTGTATATAATATATTTCCATAAACTTCTTCTTTATCAAAAGGTGTATTCTTACCTTTTGATATAAATTTTTCTTTATCAATAATATATTTATTATCGATATCTATAACTGTAATATTTGCGTCATTTCCAACAAATATTTCATTATTATTCATATTAAATATATCTGCTATATTCTTACTCATTTTATTTAGGAGTAACTCTAAGGGAATGATATTTGTTTTTACAAGTTTTGTATATAGTAGAGCAAATGAAGTCTCAATACCTACTATTCCAAATGGAGCTTTTAACATTCCTCTATCTTTTTCTTCTTTTGTATGAGGTGCATGGTCAGTTGCGATACAATCAATTGTACCATCAATTAATCCTTCAATTAAAGCATCTCTATCCGTCTTAGAAGCAAGAGGCGGATTCATTTTATAATTTGCATCACCTACATCCTTAATATCCTCATCTATCATAACAAGATGATGTGGTGTAACTTCACAAGTTATATTTACACCTTTACTCTTAAAATATCTTATTATATCCACTGAATCTTTAATTGATGTATGACATATATGTAAATGACATCCTGTTTCTTTAGCTAATAATGCATTTCTTGCGATTTCTAATGTTTCAGAAACTCCTAAAATTCCTGGCACTCCCATTTTTCTTGAAAAATCACCTTCATGGATAACACCCCCAAATAACATATCTCTATCTTCACAATGAGAAATAATTGGTTTATTAAGTTTACTCGCTAATTTCATAGCTTCATACATTGTACTTGATGTGTATACTCCATTTCCATCATCAGAAAACCCACAAACAAAAGGGGCGATACTTTCCATATCTGACAATGTTTTTCCAAGTCCAGATTGATCAAATGTGATAGAACCTGATTGTACACAATCAATTACGCTATCTTTTTTTATAATTTCATTAATTAATGTAATATTTTCTAAATTATTAGGCTTAGGATTAACGTTAGGCATTAAAAATACTTTCGTATACCCTCCTCTTGCGGCCGCTCTTGAACCACAGTAAATTGTTTCTTTTTGTTCAAATCCAGGTTCTCTAAAATGTACATGAGAATCCATGAATGCAGGTACTACTAATTTAGAAGTACAATCAATTACTTTTCCCATTTCTTCAGATTTTGAAATTTTAAAAACTTTTCCATCCTTAATTATAACATTTGTATTAACAAATTTGTTATCAATAAAAACTAATCCATTCTTTAACGTTACCATGATAAACTCCTTTTTAATACACTTTGTCTTACAAATACACCATTTTCCATTTGCTTAAATATTCTTGATTTCTTACATTCAACAACATCATCTGCAATTTCAACGCCTCTATTAAATGGTGCAGGGTGCATAATAATTGCATTTTCCTTCATTCTATTAACTCTTTCTAAAGTCATTCCATATTTATTTAAATATTCACTATCAGTTAAAGAAGTTAATGTTGCGTTTCTTTCTCTTTGAATTCTAAGAAGCATTACAACATCTACTTCTTCTAATCCTTTATCAAAATCAATATATTCTGCAGTATCATCTTTAAATTCTTCAGGACCTGAAATATAACATTTCATTCCAAGTCTCTTCATAATTTCAACATTACCATGAGCTACTCTTGAATGGCTAATATCTCCTACAATCATAATCTTAAGTCCATCAAAATGTCCAAATTCATCATAAATAGTTAATAAGTCAAGTAAATTTTGAGTAGGATGGTCACCTGTACCATCACCAGCATTAATAATAGGACATTTAAAATTTTTAAGTTGTTCATAATATTTATTTTCACTATGTCTTATTACAAGACAATCAACACCAAAAGATTCAATCGTTTTTACTGTATCATAAAAACTTTCACCCTTAGATAAACTAGATGCCATCGCATTAAATGTGATAACCTTCATATCTAATTTTTCTTCTGCTGTAATAAATGAATATTGCGTTCTAGTAGAATTTTCAAAAAATAAGTTTCCTACTATTTTTCCACCAAGGCTAAATTTATAGCCTTCTCTAAATTTTATGGCATCATTTAAAATTGCCATAATTTCATCTGTAGATAAGAATTTTAGCGATAATAGATCTTTCTTCATAATAACCTCCAAAAAAAGCTCTTTGGGTCCAAAGAGCGTAGTCATGCTAAAAAAAGATAGAAAGTATTAAATATCGATTTTTAGTATTTATAGCCTCTCTGGACTATTTTAAATTCCATTTCTTCTACATTATACTTATTTATGAGATAAAAATCAATATAAACTTCAAAAATTATTCAATAGAATTATTTTAGATAATTTTATTCATAAAAGATAGAAAATATTTGAAATTGTAAACGTTTTATGTTAATATATTTTAGAAATAATATGAAAGGAAATAAAGAACATGAAAAAGAGAACAATATTACCTCTTTCGCTTCTACTAGCTTGTGCATCAGTCGCAACTTTAGGTGCTTGTAAAAAAGAAGATAAAGCTTTTACTAGAGAAGATTATACCTTTAATGGAGATTTAGCAGGGTATTCAATTCAATTTAAAGATTTAGTATATGATAATGATGGAAATCTTATAAGTCAAACTGTAGATAAAGCACTTCTTTTAAATGAAGGAACTGAGTTAAAGTGGCTTCCTACACCAAGTAAAGATGGTTATAATTTCGAAGGTTGGTATCTTGATGAAGATTTAAGAACACCAATGTATCATAAAAATATGCCTGCTGGTGACTTAGTAGTTTATGCAAGATGGAGTTTAAACCAAGAAAAAATATATGTTGCGCCAGACGGAAGTCATAGTGCAAACGGAAAGAGCCCAAGTAAAGCTATGACACTTTGGGACGCTACAAGAGTTTTAAAAGATGGTGGAACTATCGTAATGGCTGAAGGTGAATATGACCTTATGAAAACAATAAACCTTCACCAAATCGGAACTTCTAATAAAATGACAACTATTGAAGGTAACGGAGCTACAATTAAATTTGATATGCTTCAAGATTCTACAAAACGTGGAATTCAAGTTATGGGTGATTATATCAATATTAAGGATTTAACAATTTGTGGAGCCGGAGATAATGGTATGTTAATTTCAGGAAACAATAACATTATTGAAAACTGTGTAACTACTGAATGTCGTGATACTGGTATTCAAATATCAAATTATAATTCAACATTACAACCTGATATTACAACATGGCCTTCATACAATTTAATCAAAAACTGTACTTCTTACAATAACGCAGACTATGCATATGAAGATGCTGACGGATTTGCTGCAAAACTTACTGTAGGATATGGAAATGTATTTGATGGATGTATCGCAGCTTTTAATGCAGATGACGGTTGGGACTTATATGCAAAACAAGATTCAGGATCAATCGGTACAGTTACAATTAGAAACTGTTTATCAATTGAAAATGGGCGTTCACTAAATGAATATAAAACAGATGTACTAAAAGAAAATGCAGGAGACGGAAATGGATTTAAATTAGGTGGTACATCAATGCCAGGACAAGTTATCGTTGATAACTGTATAGCTGCATATAATTATGCACACGGATTTACAGATAACTCAAATCCAGGAGTTATTACGATTACTAACTGTACTGCAATTAATAACGGTAGATATGCAGGAGATACAAGTGCACCTGAAAGTGATTCAAAAAAATCTTATTCTAACTTCAACTTAAACCGTGATGGACTTGTTAAGAATAAAAACTATTATGAAAACTTATTCTCATTCTATAGTGCTGAAGCTTTAAAACAAAATAGTACAATGAAAACAGATGAGTTTAATGGTTCAATTAATGGTGGTATTTTATATAATCAAGTTGTTGACAGTTCAGGAAATAAAACTCCTAAAGCATTTAAGACAGAAACTTCATTCTCATCTCAAAACGGTGAAGGATTTATCACAACAAGAGGTGTAGAAGAAATCACTATTACTGATTCTATGTGTGACTTTACAGCTCCTACTACTGTTTTAGCAAATTGTAATAAAGATCTTCATAAAGGATTAAGAAATGAAGATGGAAGCGTAAATTTAAAGAACTACTTTAAATCTAATATAGAAATTAAAATTTCAGGAAATGAAAAGACTTGTGGAGCTACATTAAATAAATCAAGTTATGATGAATATACTCATACAGCTTTATCAAACATTCCTGAAAATGAATCAACAAAAGAAGCAAATGCTCGTAGTGTGGTTGATGCGATAGTATTATCAGTTAACAAAGATTATATTTATAATGATATCTATCTTCCTACTTCTATTGGAACAAATAAGATTTCTTGGTCATCAAGTAATTCAGATTTAATTAGAATTGATGAAACTGAATATGGAACAGCTGTTAAGAATATCTATGGTATTATAAAAACTAAATTATCACAAGATGAACAAGTAACATTAACTGCAAAAGTTACTGTAGATGGAATTACAAAAACTAAAGATTTCACAGTAACATTAAAGAAATTCGATGCACGTCTTGGAGATGTAGTTGGAATTGAAGAAAAAGTTGTATTATCAACTGAAACATTACCTGATGTAAATGATTATAAACTATATGATTATACTTCTTCTAATGTTCAATTAATTAAAGATGTAGATTATAAAGAAAAGATCACAATTAATTATAAACAAGATAGATATGAACCTACTAGTACTGAAGTAAAAGAAGTTAGTGCTGCAGGATTCTATACTATCACTTATGATTTCGAGTCATTAGATGGATTCTATAAGTCTCAATATAAATGTAATTATACAATTATTGAAGCAAATGATACTTATGAAATCATAAATGATACTTCTTCTACTACTGATGTACAAAATAAGAAAACTACTTCTGTTTACTTAAAATCAATCGTAGAAAACAAGATTACAATTAACGGATATGCTGAAAATAATAATGGATTTATTTATGCAGTTGCGACTAAAGACACTTTAGTACCAACTCAACAAAATATTATCGATTTATATGGTAAAACATTAACAGATGATTATGTATCAAATATTGTAAAATATGAAATCACTGATTACGCATTTACTTTAAACCTAGATATTAAAGAAGGATATGAAGGAAATGCTGATGTTTACATGTTTATTGTAAATGATAATGGTCATGGTAAGATGTTTAATATTGCAGACGTTACACCTACTATTAAAATTTCAACATATAATCAGTTTATGGATGCGATTCGTAATAGTGCAAATAGTTCTAATGCATATGAACTTGTATCAGATATTGACTGTAGTCAAGCTGAAAGCAAGAAAGAATTTGCTGGATTACAATTAGGATTATTAGATGATGGAGATACTTCTCATAAGTTCTTCGGATATTTTAACGGAAACTATCATACAATTAAGAATTTATACATTACTTCAAAAGGATCTAAGGGTGTTGGATTATTCCCTTATGCAAACAACGCAACTATCAAGAAATTAAGATTAGAAGAAGTTCATGTAAGAGGAAATAACCCTAAGGTTGGTACTTTAATCGGTATGACTGAAGAAGGTGTAAATGTAAGCGAAATTCAATTATATAACTGCTCAGCACAATCTACTGAACGTGTTGGTGGATTAATTGGAGAAATCACTGGTACAAAACAATCTGAAGTATTATTAGGAATTAAGAAGATTGGTACAACTACAATTGATAAAGTTTCAATTCTTTCTGAAAAGAATTCTTTAGATTACAACATTAGATGTACTACTGGTAAATATATTGGTGGTATTCTAGCTCATGCTCAATATGGACACAATATTTCTATTACAAATTGTTTCGTAAATCAAAAATTAAATGCTGTTAACCAATATGGTGGAGGTATTATCGGAAGACTTGACTTACAAACAACAAATGTAGACGTATTAGTTGATCACTGTATCTTCGCAGGATATATCGAAGTTACTGGTCAAAATTACATGGGTGGTATAGCTGGTGGTCTTACAACTGGTAAAATGACTATTTCAAATGTTTTATGTGTTGGACAAGTTAGAGATTCAAGTAATAAATCTAATCCAATTGTATCTACAAACTTCTGTACTTCTACTACATTAAATCTACAAAAGGTTTATACATTAAAGAATACTATAACACAAACTAATTGGTACTATTCACTTCAAGATTATGATCCAGAAAATGATGGTGAAACATACAAGACTGAAGAAGAATATCTTGAAGCTAAGTTATTAAATAATGAATATTATGGACAATATATTTATACTTCAAAATTTGAAAAAGTTGAAACTTGGAAAGAACTTGGATTTGATATGGATAATACATTCGTATTTAAGAAATCATTCTCATTTGGTTACCAATTCAATATAAAAGGATTCGAACAATAATAACAAAAACACTTGGGTGAAAACTCAAGTGTTTTTTTTCAAAAAAAAAGAAGATTCAAACGAATCTTCATTAATTATAATCTAATTATTTCAGTTCTTCTTACTGAATTTTCACCTCTTAAAGGTAATACACCTTTACTTCTAGCATCCTCATTTTTACTAGAAACCATTACAGATAAAACGCATGCTACAGCATTATCCTTTTTAGCTAACTCTTTCAAAGAATTTCTTAAATAAGGTAAAAATCTCGCTTTAATAGGATCTACAGTAACACATTCTAATATAGCTAATTTTTCATTATTATATTCTAATACCATATTAACAGGAGAATTAAAATTAGGTTCATAACCTAATACTTTATATCCTGACATTTCTAATTCTTTTAATACAATACTATTTGCATAGTTATATACTTCACTTGGAAATGCAATTTCACTATTTAAGTATCCTTCTACATGCATATCATATATCTTATATTTTTTAACAAGCATTTCTGTTATATAAGAAATTTCTAATAATAGTTGTTTAGTATCTTCACTATTTGAACTTAAATATTTTTCAACTGCCGTTTCACAACCATTCATCATTTCAATAACAATACTATTTAAATGTTCTGGTAAGTTTGTTTGAAGTTCTCCTTTAAGTTCTAAACTTGAAACCCATACTCTATTAAATGTAGGTCTTACAACTTCTAAAATTGCCATTTCAGCCGTTTTTGCACATAAGTATGAAGCTGCTTCAAACACTTGTACAAAATCATCTGTATCACCTATTTCAGGCATTACTAGATTAATATTTTTATTAAAAGTTGTTTCAAAAAAACTAACTTTATTTATTTTATTTTTATTTGTTAAATAAAAGTAAAATTCTTCTTCAAATTCTTTAAATGTTAACATACTACTACTCCCTTTAATCTATTCTAATAAAATCAGATCTTTTAACAACTGTTTGTCCGTTTGTAGGAACAACCATTTTTTCTTTTGCGTCTTCTTTATTAGATGATAGTCCAATTGCCAAAATATACGGAATACACATTTTTTCTTCTGCATATTTACGAAGTTTATTTTTTTGTGATTCATTAAATCTTGGTTTATCAGGCTCAATTACAACTGACTCTAATACAGCCATTTTTATATTTCCTTTAGATAAAACCATACTAACAGCGGCTGTATGACTTTCAGATACTGCGTCAACAGAATATCCTTCATTTATAAGTTCTTTAATAAGAATATTATTAGCAAATGTATATAATTCACTAGGAATTGCGATTTGACTATTTGTATATCCATCAACTGTTATATTATAAATCTTATACTTATTAACTATCATTTCTCCGATAAATTGTACTTTAAGTAATAAATCTTTTATATTTATATTATCTAAATTAAAACTTTCAAGTGCATTTTCACAACCACTCATAATCTCTAAAACCTCATCATATAAATGAATTGGTAAATTCATTTGAATATGTTCTAAAACATCATCAATAGAAATCCATATCCTTTTAAGATCAGGTCTTATAACATTAATTATATTCGTTTCACAAGCTTTACCTAGTAAATAAGCGCAAACTTCTATTAAATATTCTTTATCATCATTTTTTTCAATAAATGGATATATATTATTTACGTTTTGCATATAATTTTGTTCAAAAAAACTCACTCTATTAATTTTACCAGGATTTTCTAGTAAATATAATATTTCAGTTTCATATTCTTTAAAAGACATTTTTGTTTGCATTATATCACCATACTAATTATATATTCTTTTTAAAAAAAAAGAAAGGACAAATTCCTTCCTATGCTAATTTTCCTAGTAAGGGAAGCATAAACCTATCGGACTCAGTATAAAAACTAGGATTATATACTTCCATCCAAATTATCATTGATTCATTCCTACATGTCTTAATGATTATAGCATTTCTACTACATTTAAATTATATAATAACATGAAAGCGTTGTCAATACTTTTTTTGAAAACGCTTTAATTAACTCTATTTTTTAAAGAAAAAATACCCATTACATAGTAACAGGTACTTCATCGTTTAAATCAGGCGCTTCTTTAATTTTCACTTTATTCGTCTTAATATCTAAAAATGTATACGAATAATTACATATGTGATTTTTTCCAAGCTTAACATCTACACAAAATAGATTATCAGAAACAATAGTAATCACGGCTCTTTTAGTAAAAACCTTGGTTCTATCTTTAACTGTGATAGTAATTTCTTGACCTATTAAGCTTTTTAATCCTTCTTTAATTCTATCACAATCTTGTGTTACAACGCTGATTTTCGCCATTACTATCACCTCACATATCTACATTATATCATATTTTTTTTATTTTGTCCAAAGTCGAAATTAAATCGAATTTTCAAAAACTAAATCTTTTCTGTAAAAAGATTCATACTTTTCTTTACATGCTTGGTAATCTTTTTCTTTTAAATATAACATATTTTCCTTAACACTATATTTAGGATTAGGATAAATTGGTGGCATAATATGTAAGATAAACTCTTTTTCTTCTATACCTTCATTATCATATTTTCCATTCTTTTGAAATGTTATAAAGGTTGGAATTATCGGTACATTATGTTTTGCCGCATAATGAAACGCACCATCTTTAAAAGGTCTTGGCTTTTCATAATTCCACCACATAGCTTGTTCGGGATAAAAAAGTATAAAATTGTTATTTTTATTTAATTTATATTCAATTGCTTCATTAAATTTTCTCATGCCTTTTCTTGTTTCACTAAGAGGAATCATATCTCCAGCTCTCATAAGAGAACCTAGGAAATCACTTCTATTATTAAAAGGCGCAGCTGTGATCGATAATTTATGACCTTTAAATGCTTTTTTTAACAATAAACAGTCCCACATATTTACATGGTTAGATGTAACAATACCTCTTTTTAAATACTTTAAATTTTCTTTACCTACTATTTTTGATTTTAAAATCATTTTATTACAATACCATGTAAATGGCTTAACTATTGTATACTTCATTAAGTTATGTTTAATAATTCCTATAAATCCTTTATGAATATAAGGAAAATTTTCATCAACTTTAATAACCAAATCATAATTAATAGGATCAACATGAACATCAAATTCTCCTTTTTTTTCGCATTCATTTATTCTATTTAATACTTCTATTCTAGTTGCCATATAATCCTCCTATAATTCTTTTATATCAGCTATATTTTCTATATAAAAATTAAGAACATCATCAAAATTATGTATCTTCAGTTTTTTATGAACCATTTCAACATCCCATGGTTTAACATTTATGATATGAAAAAAAGGAAATAATCTAATTGATTTACAAAAATGTCTTATAACGGTCTTTTTTGTTAAAAATCTTTGAGAGTTGAATTTCGATGAAATTATTTTTTTACTTGTTGAATAAAGATTTAATGCACTTTGATCTGGGAAAGCAAATTTTTCATTAATACAACTATTTCTTGTTTTTTCAAATAAACCTGTTTCTTTTATCTTTTTCATATTTAAAAGAAGAACTCCTGAATTAACATATCTAAAATCTAAAAAGAATTTACCTAAATAATCTTTACTACCTGCATATTCATAATCATCTATATTAATGTCATAAAGTTCTTTAATATCATTATAAGCCAGTACATCTGTATCTAAATATAATATTTTATCAGGAATATCTTGTGTAATATCTGCGAATAATCTAAGTAGACAGTATGGGGTATAAACTGTATTTATATTTACACTTTTTTCCATTTTTTCAAGAAATAATCCAGTAATATCTTTTAAGATTATCTTATTATTCTTACTATAAGATAATAAAATATTTTCTAAATATTTAATTTGTTTTGTATTAATAGGTTCATATTCATCTTTAATATTTCTTAAATCCATAGTAAATATATATACAGTAAGTTCTCTTTCTGTAGTTTTTAATATTGATAATATCGCAAGATAAATACCTAGAAAGGCTTTTTTATTTCCACAAAAAAGTAAATTAATCATTTCTTTTTTCAATCCTTACATATTTTATAAATTCACAATCACTATTTAAACTTCTCTTAGTCATTTGGTCATAAACTCTATTTCTTAAATCTTCAACACTTTCTTTTTGACTTAATTCTTTATTATAATAAAAAGGACCATCTATGTATATAACCGCCTTTGGACGTTTATGAAATCTCCTTTTTTTATAAGTTGTTGTAAAACAAAAAATAGGTTTATCAAATTTCACGGGATATTTAAATGAAGTTGATTTAAAATTTCTTATTTTAGTATAGTATGGCCATATATGTGCCTCAGGATAAATACATATACAATTATTTTTATTAACTCTTTTTTCTAAAGTATCCAAAAATGGCTTCATTCCATCAATTGTAGTCGGAGTAGGAATTGCGCCAATCATCTTCATATAGTTTTCTGTTCCTTTTAAGGCTACATTATCAGGATGTACAACAACATAAGATTTTCTTTTTCCTGAAATTATAGCTGGTAAAAATCCATCAAGTGGTACATTTGTATGATTACCATATAAAAAATATCCATTAGTTTTAATGGATCTTATTTTCTTTTTCCCAATAATTTTAGTGTGGAACCTTAGCTTTAAATATATATAAGCAATAGGAGTCATTAAAATACGGTAAACAATAAACGCCAAAAGATTCCACAATAAATTATTAGATATAAATTTATAATCCTTATCAATTGTTTTAGGACTTCTTGTTATGCCAGAGAAGTCATCTGTTAACTCATTTTGAAAGTAATAGGTTTTAGGTATGTGTCTCATTAACAGATAGCTCCTCTCATAACTACACTTACATTTTATTCTAAAAAAAAAATAATACAACACTTTTTAGGTATCTAGGTTAAAGACCTTTAAGTTTACTATATAGAAATTAAAGTAGAGCGTCATTTTTCGACTCTACTTTAAAGAGAATTGGCTTAATTAAGCCAAAAAAATACATTATTGCATTAAAAAATCAATAATGATATAATATATATATGGAAAATTTAGAGAATAAAGAAATAGAAGAAATCAAAGAACATGAAATAATTAAAAAGAATATTGCAGCTAATTTAACGGAACTAAGAAAAAGTAAGAAAATGACACAAGCGGAATTAGCTACTAAATTTAACTATTCAGATAAAGCTATATCAAAATGGGAAAGAGGCGAAGCTATACCGGATGTTATAACATTATTAGATTTAGCTAAACTTTATGGTGTTAAATTAGATTATATAGTTAGTGATTTTGATTCTAAGGAAAAAAGTAAATATAAAGAAAAAAAATGGAAAAAACAATTAATTATAACACTACTATCAGCACTTGCGCCATGGCTTGTTGCGTGTATTGTATATATGTTTTTATATATTTTAGGAGATATTAATTATTGGTTATCTTTTTTATGGGCTTGTGCAGCGTCTTGTATTATTTTAGTTGTATTTAATGCAATATGGGGGAAGAGAATTTATAAATTCTTTATAATATCAACATTAGCATGGTTAATAATATTATGTATTTATTTACAGCTTTTAATACTAGATTATAATATTTGGATATTATTTATATCAGGAGTACCTATTCAAATTGGTTTTATTTTATGGGCTTTATTAGAAAAATAATGGATTCAGTACATCTGAATCCATTTCTTTTTTAGTCTTTAAAATAACGGTTTAGTAAAGCAATTAAAGCTTTACCATGACGTGCTTCATCACGTGCCATTTCATGAACTGAATCATGAATTGCATCTAAATTTAATTCTTTAGCTTTCTTAGCTATAGACATCTTACCATGGCATGCACCATTTTCACCATTTAACATCTTATTTAAGTTATCCTTTGTTGATTCACCTACAAGTTCTCCTAACATTTCAGCAAATCTTGCAGCATGTTCTGCTTCTTCATGTGCGATTTGTTCTAACACAGTCGCAATTTCAGGATATCCTTCTCTCATTGCTTGACGAGCCATTGCTAGATACATTCCAACCTCAGAACATTCTCCGTTAAAATTATCACGTAGACCTTGAACTAATTCAGGATCTAATCCTTTAGCTACTCCTAAAACATGTTCAGCAGGCCATGTTAATTCTTCTTCAACATAAGGAACTAACTTTTCACCTGTTACTTTACAAACTGGGCATACTGGAGTTTCTCCATCTAAAACATCAAAAACTTGCCCACATACTAAACATTTCCATTTCATAAAAAATACCACCTTTCCTTTACAATCTAATTTTAACATATGAATTTATATTTAACAATTTATATGCTTAAAAAAAAGACTTTTTTTAAAAGTCTTTTAATCATTTTTTAAAACATAATGTCTCATTTTTACAGTAAGGTCATCTCCGACTTCAAGATCATATTCATTATCAAAAATAAACTTACTATTATCAAATAATTTAATCGCAACCGCATGAGCTTCAGGAACATTTGCGTTTATTTTATTGATACCTAATTCTTTTGAAATATCACATAAAGCATCTAAAATTTCACGAGAATATCCTTTTCCTTGTTCTGATGTAATAAGCCCCATAAATACTTCTACAGCATTCATTCCCTTGTTGAACTCAAAACCACATTCTCCTACTAATTTACCATCATTAGTAAATATTCCAAACATCAATCCTAAATCTTTGATATTATATTCCTTATATTCTTCAAAGTGATGTGTAAATAATTGAACTGCACCATCTTCATTTACATCCCATAACTGAAAAACTTGATTCCATTCAGGATTATTACATAACTGTGTAACAAATTGTGGGAAATCATCTCTTACAAATTCTCTTACAGTTATTTTTTCTTTAATTACATTAATCATTATATCATTCCTTATTTATTTTCTTATATTATATCATATTAATTTGTTTGATTCTAGACTTTTCTAGTTAGATATAAGTCTTTTTATTTTCTCAATTTAATTACTAATAATCTAATACATCCTCTGCTCTAAAAGCCCTAGCAGTAAAGTTAATTAATTCTAAAGGTGATAGAAGCATACATAACACTAATGCACCACTAATTTTCGAACAAAGACAAAGTATTACAGATATTAATATTATACCAATATAAATTAAACTAGTTACATTAAAAAACATAAGAATAGAATCTTTAAATCTAATATATTCTATCACTCGATTGATTAATAAAACTAATAATAATAATATACAAAAAAAAGATGCATGAGCCAAAATATAATTAATAATTCCATAGGTTAATGCATACATTGCAAAGGCAAGACCGAAGCTAAATCCCTCTCCAATCAATGTAATTTTGTATTCTCCTAAATTAAAACTTCCTATAATATAAGAATAACCTCCAAATAATAAGAAAACCCACATTATTAATCCATCTGCTGAAATTTTAGTATTTTTATTCGTATATATTACACCTATAAGAATAAAAAGTAAAATTAATCTAAATAAATTACCAAAAAAATATAATATTCCCCTAACCATATTACCAACTCTCTTCTTTTGTTATTTCTAATATATAAAATTATAATTTAAATTTCTTTTTAGCAGCCTCTACAATAGCCGCAGCTGCAGCTTCTATACCAACATCTGAATTAATTAAAATATCATATTCCATAGGATCTCCCCATGTTTTTTCTGAAATAAATTCATAATATTTTTTTCTTTTCTTGTTATACTTTACAACAGCAGCTTCTGCTTGTTTTTTTGTAAGTCCATAATGTGTTACTGCTCTTTCAATTTTTGACTTATTAGGAGCATAAATAAATACCTTTAAAACTGATTCAGAATCATCTGACAAAATATAATCAGCACATCTTCCAACAATTACAGAACTTTCGTTTGATGCGATTAATTGAATCATTTTTAAAGTAGCCATGTAAGAATGTTGACTTAATTCTAAATCAGTTCCATAATCATTATTCATTGTAGGAAAATAAAATGCACCATTATCCGAATCAAATCTTTCAAGTTCATCAACACTAATGCCATTTTTTTTAGCTTCTTCTAACAAGAGAGTTTTATCATAAAAAGGTATATTTAATTCTTCTGCAACTTTTTTTGCAATATATCTTCCTCCACTACCATATTCTCTTGCGATTGTTATTGTAAAATTCATAGTATCGACCTCATTTCTATACACTTATATAATACTCTAATTAGTGCTTAAAAATCAACAAAAATAAAAGGAGAAATTTACTTTTTTCTCCTTTTATTTCAAATTGTAAAACACCTTTTACTTTTTAATATATTTTCTTGTAACAGCGCAAGCTAATGAACCTGGACCTATATGACAAGATATTACTAAAGAAAGTGGATCTATAAAATTAAACTTGATATCCGGTAATTTTTCAAGTAACATTTCTTTAAACTCTAACGCCTCTTCTACATTTTGTGTATGTGCGATATTTAAAGTTAATTCACCATTTAAATAGAAATCTTTAAATCTATTCATAACATCTTCATAAATAGCTTTAACCATTACTTCTTTAGCTTTTTTAATAGAAGCAACCTTCTTAAATGCATCAAGTTTTCCACCTTGAATTTGTAATACTGGTTTAATATTAAGAAGTGTACCAAGCGCAGCACCTGCAGCTGTTACTCTTCCACCACGTTTTAAATACTTTAAAGTAGGCACCATTATATATATAGAACTATCAAGACCTGTATTAACAACAAAGTCTTGAATTTCTTTAGGTGAATATCCATCCTTAATCATTTCTAACGCATCAAGAACTGATTCTTTTAATGTGATAGACACGCGTTTGTTATCACAAACGAATACTTTATCCTTAAACTTGTCCTTTAATGCTAAAGTAGATGCGGCCTCTAATGTTTTACTCAGTCCACTACTTAAAGGAATATGTATTATAGCATCATAATTAGTTAATATTTCATCCCATAATTCTTCCACCGCAAAAATAGATGGTTGACTTGTAGAAACAAGTGTATCCTTCTCTTTAAGCGTTTCATAAAATTCAGGTTGTGTTATTGTAATATCCTCAAAATGTCCATTACCATTTAATGTAATTGGCATAGGTAAAACAAATAAATTTGGAAAATCGTAATCTTCCTTTTTCATTGCTGAACTACTGTCAGTTACAACTGCAATTTTCATAAAAATCCTCCTAAAACCTTTATTGATTTTTTTTATTACTTTCTGTATAATTATATCATATAATCATTTATTTTCAAACATAAATGTAAAGTTAATATTACAAATCAATGTGAGGTGTATTGTTAAATGGATTTAAGAATAGTAAAAACAAGAATTGCGCTAAAAAACGCTTTATGTGATTTAGTAAATGACAATGATTTTGAAAAAATAACTGTAAAAGATATATGTAAAAGAGCTTCAGTTAATAGAATAACATTTTATGATCATTATAAAGATAAATATGATCTATTAAATGATATTTTTATTGAACTTGATAACAATGCCATAGAAAACGGAAAAATACTTGATAAAGAAAATAATCCTCTTAATGATAGCCATAAATCATTAATTAATTATCTTTTATCTTATGTTAATGGACTTATCACTCGTTCTTCTTTAATTAAAAGTATGGCTAAACACATGTCTGGTTATATATATTTTGCGTTTACAAACTTTCTAAACAATCGTTTTAGACAGTTACTTAATTTTTATAACCAAGAAAGCAATTTAATTTACAGTCCTGAACAAACAACAGCTTTTATTTGTAATGGACTTATTGGATTTGTTATAGCTGGAATTAATAATTCTTCTAATGAAGACTTAAGCGAAGAATTTTATAAAGCACAAAAATTATTCCATAGCCTTATAAATAATCATATTTTCATAAATAAAAAATAAAACTCGAAAAAATTCGAGTTTTTTTTTACCTAAATTTCATTCACTTCAGCATCTATGATATTTTCATTCTTAATTTTTATATGATGTTTTTTTACACCTTTTCTAATAATACTCAAAATACCATTTAGAACTAATAATGCACCAACAAAATAATATAATATACTTGAATCAATAAATAATAATACACCAATAACAATTAATAATACAGCATTAATAACTCCTATAATCTCTACATTATCATCTATTTTTTGTCTTGAAAATTCATATAAACTAAATACACCATCAAGTATTACTAATATACCTATAAATACTCTTATAAGAGTTACTATAAGTGCACCGCATACAATTATCAAAATACCAATTAATGATGATACTATATATGCTGGAATTAAATTTCTATTTTTATTATGTTTGATTAAGAAAAATAGTGATACTAAGGAATATAATAATAAATATGCGCCAAGCGAGATTGCCATCCACTTAAGTACCTCTCCTTTAAATATTATTATTAGTATTCCAAACACTATATGTAATATTGGTAATGCACCAACTAATTTATTTTTCATTTTTCTTCTACGCCTTTACTATATATTTTTTTACGCCATATCTTACTTCACCATCTATTTGAAGATCGCATGGTTTATCAAACTCAACAACGATTTCTTTACCTTTAATCATTGTTACAAGTTTTTCATATTTAACATGTTTCCCTTTAAAAATAGATGGGAATAATCTTAATATTTTAAATTTTCCTGCTTTACTAACACAAACAAATGATACATAACCATCTAATCTATCTTGATTCGGAGCAACCATCATACCAGAACCATAAAATCTACCCTTCATGCTAGAAGCAAGCCAGACTTTTTTAAATTCCATTTTCACACCATCAACAGTAATCACTGCATTTCTTGGTTTATATTTAAATAACAATAATTTTACAGCAATAGCTGTATAATTCGCTTCTTTTTTTCTCTTTTTTTCTTGTTTTATTCCTTCAGTACAAACATATCCATCAATTCCATATCCAATACCATTAATAAATAATGTTTCTTCATCGTTAATAATTACTTTAGGTAAGTTATTAATGTATTTATTAATTAAAAATAACTTTTCTGATTTATTAATTCTTACATCATTTAAAAAATCATTACCAGTACCACTAGCATATAAATATATTTCATTAATAGGACTATAATCTTTTATAGAATTAACAAAATGATTTAATGTTCCATCTCCACCCATTAAAACAACTTTAACATCTTGTTCTAATGATGTAAGGAAACTAATAACATTTTCTAATTTTACTACATCAATTACATCAATTTCATTGTCTTTATATTCTTCTTTAAATTGTTCTAAATATATTCCACTTCTTTTATTTGCAGATAGTGGATTAAATAATACACAATACTTCATAACTTACCTCATGCTTTAACTAAAAACTTATTTCTTAAAATATCAATTTTTTCATCTGTTATTAATAATACTTGTTTAATATAATTAATAACAGAACCATATTTATTTTTTACTGAATCAATTAAGCCCATGATATATTCTTTTTTCGCAGTCATCATTGCGATTAATAAAGCTTTAAATTTATTAGGTCCAGGTAATAAAATTTGAAGACCTATCTTTCTTTTTAAATTATAACCAATATTAAACTTATTAGATATAATATAGTCATTTACTATATCATCCTCACAAGCACCAAGAATCGTTAAAATGAGTAAAGCAAGTACACCAGTTCTATCTTTTCCAGCACTACAATGAAATAAAATTGTACCATTTTCGTTATTAATAAATATCTCAAATACTTCTTTGATTTTAGAAATCGAATATTCATTATATAACATATTTTCATACATACTTACCATATATTTTGTAGTATCAAAATCTTTGCTAAGTGATTTACTTTCTCTTTTCATCACTTTACTCATCTTCTTTTCATGAGTAATACCCCAAAATGCATGGTCTAATATCGGAATATGATAATATTTTATGTTTGGACCGTAATTTATACCATTACCTTCTAAAACTTCAACATTTGTTCTTAAATCAATTATGGTCTTAACATCATATTTTTCTAAAAAAGAATTTCGTTTATCAGCCTTCATTTTATCTAAACGACTACTTCTTATGATTCTTTTGGGTTTTATCATACCAAAAGAACTTGGAATTTCAGATAAATCACGTGCATTTCTTAAACCTTTTTGTTTAATTCCTTTTATTATCATAATATCACCATTATTTTCTTGAAGAAATTTCTTTTTTTATAGTATCAACTACATCATCAATAGATATTTCTTCATATGTTCTTTCTGAACCTTTATCAATCTTATTTTCTTTTAAAATATATGTTTTAATACCGCAATCAAAAGAACAATCACCATCTTCTATGGTATTGTTTCCAAATAATATTACTTCATCACTTTTTAAATTAAATTTTTTTAACAACTCGATAAAATAATTTGTATTTGGTTTAGTAAATCTAGAATTTTCATATGTTGTAATAAAATCAAAATCATCTTCTTTTAAACCAATAAAAGACATTCTAGTAAGTGTCGCACATCTAGGAAAAATTGGATTTGTAGAAAGAATAACATGTTCTACATTTTCCTTACAAAAATCTATTATTTTTCTAGCTTTATCATTAACATTACAATACTTTATAGTATTTTTAAATTCATTTACATAAAAATCATCGAAAAATTCTTTATCTTTAATTACATCATGTTTATATAATTTCTTAAAAGAACTCCAAAAAGCTTCTTCATTTGTAATACTTCCATCATTCTTATACATTGCAAGAGTAGATGACCATATATTTCTAATTAATTCTTCACTTTTATATCCCTTAGGAGCAAGTTTTTCAGATATTAACTTAAAATAGCCTTTTGTAAATTCTTCTTCGTCCATATTTAGAAGTGTACCATCTAAATCAAAAAAAATCGCTTTTAACATTTATTTCAACTCCCAACAAATTATAACAAAATTTATCAATTATGTATAGTAAAATAGCGTATTTAAAAAAATAAGGCACTAATATGTGCCATATTTAAAATATTATTCTTTAAGATCATACCATGTTTTAATATGATGTATTGAAACACCTAGTGATTCATTTTCTATTTTCTTAATTACTTCATTTAACATTTTTTTTCCTTCTTCATAAAATGAAACAAAATCACCTTCTGTACTATATGTTTCAAGCGATAAAATTAATTTTTTATTATTATTTTTAGCATATTCAAGTTCTTCTTTAGCCACATTCATCACAGCATCAAATGTGTCTCTATAACTCATTATAAATGTTTTAGTAGCATAATCTATAATAAACTTATATGCTTCTTTTGTTTCATTATTAAATGTAATAATATCATGAAGCCAAAATGGGATATCATATGATATATCAATATTTGGATATAAAGTGTTTAGTTTATATATAAGACTAATATATTTAGTAATTAATTCTTCTCTATTTTCTTTAAAGTTTGGATGTTGGTGTGGTTCGATATCTAAGTGAATTCCACAAAATTTATTATATACTAGATATCTATCAATCAAATTTAGTAAATTTGTGTCATCTTCTATCCATTCATATTCACCAGCAAGTAAATAACATGATATATTTTTATCAGTACATTTATCTATAAAATTAGTTGTAGCATCATTAAAGTTAGAGTCACAATAATATATTTCATTTACATTATTACTATATGCAAAATCAAGATATTTATCATCTAGTTTTTTATTCCACCACCATACTCCTTTAATAATTGTATTAGGGGTATCAAGTTCTATATCTTTTGTATCACCATTTTTACATGACGATAATGTTATAAGTAATAAAAATACTATAATATATTTAAAATATTTCATATATCATACGCCTCATTTCTTATAAGAAATATAATTTACAAATTAATTTTAGCATATAATATATGGTGTTTCAATTAAGATAATAGGAATTATGTTTTAGTACTAGAAGAAATGAATTTTATATGATAAGAAGTACGCAACTACATAAATGATATTTATTTTAATTTATACCTTCTAAAATTCATATTAGATGTATTCATCATTGAAAAGCAAGTTAGGGCTTCGTTTAATTCCTGATAACTTTGAAAAAGTAAGAAGATACTTATTGCGAAGAGTAATAAAATCTCTAATTCTTCATCAGCGTTATAAATATTTAGTTTAGCTACACCTAATTTAGAATTTTTTTCTAATATATCCCATTCTATATCAGCAATCAACTTTTCAGGATCTATCAAATCTGTATCAGATAAACTATCTATATAATTTTTATCATATATTCCTATAAAATCATCATAATTAATCAATTCATATTTTGTTTTATTTTTTTCTAAAAAAATACCAAATTCATCACTCAAAACAATATTGGCTAAATGATTATTCTTATTATCAAATAGTTTCATCTTTACTGATGACATTTTAGAATATTTAATATAATAGTCACTATCAGTAAAAATCGAAAACTTATTTTTTTCAAAACAAATTGAAAATATTTCTTCATCAAAGGAATTACTCGCTACAACTATATCCTTTGACTTATTATATAGACCATTTGTTACATAGAATGTCCCATATGAATCTTCATCTGATACTGTTTCTACTATATTTTCTTCATAACTAAAGTTATTAAAAATACGAAGTTTTTTATTAAAAATCTTTTCAATCTTTTTCCATTTTTTTAAGCAAAATTGATACATTCTAACTACTGTTACAGCATCAGATAATTCCTTAGCATGAGTTAAGGTTTTGGTAGCTATATTTTCAAAACTTTCAAAATCTAATTGTCTTGTTTCATGATAGTTTAATACATCAAAAGCTTCATGTACTTTCTTTATAAATTTTTTTGTAATAGGCATATAAATTCCCTCTCAACATCTATGATTCAAATCATTTTATTTAATATTCCATTTATGAATAATTGACTATTCCATAGGTTTAACTTTAGTTTCTATAAAATCTATTTCTTCTTCGGTTAAATTATATTTTTTATATAATTGCATATCTATCTCTTTAATTGATTTTGACCAATCGATATCAGAATTATCTGTAAAATTTTGAATAGGAACATAATGATAAACTTTTTGATACTTTAGATTTATTAATAAAATTATAGCATAAATTTATCAATAATTATATTGTTTTGCCATTTATTATTTTAAATATTGATTTATTTTAAAAAAAATATTATATCCAAAAATCCATACATTTCTATATCGTTTTGTTTTTTTTATAAAAAAATTGGTAAAATCACTAAATTATTGTTATATAAATAATGAGGTGTTTTTTTATGATATATGCATATATACGTGTTTCTACGAAACAACAACGTATTGATAGACAATATGAAGAAATTAAAAATCTTGATATAGACGATAAATATATTTATATTTATAAAGAATCAGGTGAAGATTTTGATAGAACTAATTATCAAAAATTAGTAAAAAAAATAAAAAAAGACGACCTATTAATAATAAAATCAATAGATCGTCTAGGAAGAAATTATCAAATGATATTAGAAGAATGGTCAAGAATAACTAAAAGCATAGGTGCTGATATTAAACTACTTGACATGCCACTTTTAGATACAAGAATTGAAGGAAAAAAATTATTAGGAAAATTTATATCTGATATCGTGCTTCAAGTTCTTAGTTTTGTTGCTGAAAATGAAAGAGTAAATATTATACAAAGCCAAGCTGAAGGTATAAAACTTGCAAAAGAAAAAGGTGTAAAGTTTGGTCGCCAAGGGCTATTACACCAGAAAATACTACTGATATATTAGATGATTATATTAATCATAAAATCTCTAATACAAAAGCTTCTAAAATGATTGGTGTATCTAGAGGTACTTTTTTTAGACAAGTTAAAGATCGAATATTACAGTCATAAAAGGTAATCGTTAAAAGATTGATAACTTTCCAATAATCAAGAACATTTTGACTAACTCTTTAATTTAAAAATCAAAACAAAAGTCGAGCATATCCTAACGGTGTATAAACATTGCAATTTTGAATTTTTATAAATTATAAATTGCTAAACAAACGAACTACCATTATTTAAATTTCAATTATTTTTCCATTATCCAATTCAATAACTAATCTATTATTTAATATTTCGTATTTTATAACTATGTCTTCTAAAATAATATGCTGTTTTTCTTCTAACTTTTCATTCAAAATATAAACATCAACTTCAGAAATAACAATAATTGAATTTTCAAAACTAAAAACATCATAAACATATATTAGTGAACTATAATTTTTAATTCGTATAATTTCCTTGGAAGAATAAAAATAACAATTACCACCATACCATATAGCATAATAATCAAAAACTATTCTAAATCCTGGCTTATAATATTCATTACCACAAACAGCAAACGAAATGTCATCATCAACTTGTAATTCATAATAAGTTGATATATTCATTTCATCAATTATAATATCATCATATTTATTTCTTTTTTTATTGTAATTAAATTCTTCAAATTCAATTTTATTTAAAATAAACATTTTCTATCACCTTTTTAACATTATCCAAAGAATATAAAAGTAATTAATTTTGTTCCTTCCCATATTGTTCTAACTTGTAAAAAACCATTAGGACCAGCTAATAAAGAATCCACTGCAACTCGTTCAGTTGTGCTAACAATTGTTGATAAATTAGAATTTAAAGTTTGATTCATGAAATTTGTCATCATTTGTCTTCCAGCGACATCATCGTAAATTCCAATCTTCGATAATTGTGATTTCATAGTCATAGATCTTTGAATATTATGGGCATTGCCTGTTGATTTTCCAAATGCATAATCCAATTTGTTACCAATATTTGCATTAATATTAGTTGGAGTACTTGTAGTTGAAGATATTGTTACACCTTTAATAATTGTTGCAACTTTAAAAGTAACACCAGAAACAACTGCGCCTACAACACCTCCAGCAAGAGCATAAGATCCAACTGCTCCCCAATCTATTGTCCCATCTTCTAAATAAGTTGCTAGACCCGCTGTTACTGCACCACCAATGGCACCAACAGCTGCACCAATTAATGTTGCAGTAACAAGTTGACCTCCAGGTACAACTGCACATACAACTCCAACAACTGCACAAGTTGCAACTGTTACAATTGTACCTATTTTACCTGCTGTAGAATTCCATACTTTTTTTAATTTAGACCAAAAACCACAATTTTCAAGAACTCCAGACTCTTCTAATTCACTTAATAATAATGTTGCTCCTTCACAATCAAATACTACATCAAAGTTTTCTTCTTCATCCATGATTATTACACCATGCATTGTATCAATAATAGAAATTTCTTCGTTTGAAACTAAGGATACTCTTAGTGATACAATACCATTTTCATAATCATACATACATGTATATTTTGTAGTAGTATTATCAGATATATCATCACTAGATATCAGATCTAATTCTTCAAGGTCTGATAAAGATATATCATTGTATCCAATAAAATTTACACATTGTTCATCGATTTGCAGTTCATAATCTTCAAATTCTTTAAATGAAGAATCAACTTCAAGACTTTGACATGACAATTCAACATCTCTTACTGGTGTTGTAACTTTTTCTTGCTTAACTCCTATTATACAAAATGTAAAAACTGTTATGCAAGATAATAAGCTAAATAATTTGAATATTCTTTTCATTTTTTTCTCCTATTTCTCTTTTATAAATTCTTTTACTACTT
>CAZJSR010000017.1:0-39583 GCA_964548855.1 uncultured Anaeroplasmataceae bacterium
TTCCACCCGCATAGCAGGTGGTTTTATATTGTTCTTCGAACGACATAATAAAAAAATAACTATTTTATTTAAATCAAAATAAAATAGTTATTAGATTTTAAGAAAATTGACTCATATATAAATTATAATAAGCACCTTTCTTTTTAAGTAATGTTTCATGATTACCTTGTTCAATAATATTGCCATTTTCCATATATAATATCATATCTGCATCTCTTATCGTAGATAGTCTATGAGCTATAACAAAACTTGTTTTTCCTTCCATTAAGGAATTCATAGCTTTATTAATTAACATTTCTGTACGTGTATCTACACTAGAAGTCGCCTCATCTAAGATTATAATAGGCGAATTTGATAAAAAAACTCTCGCGATAGTTAGAAGTTGTTTTTGTCCAACAGATAAAGAAGAAGACTCATTATCAAGTATTGTATCATATCCATTTACAGTAGTATTTATAAAATGATCTATTTGGGCTTTTTTTGCTGCTTCTTTTATTTCTTCTATTGTTGCATCTTTTTTACCATATGCTATATTTTGAGAAATAGTACCACCAAATAACCAAGTATCTTGCAATACCATACCTATTTTTTTTCTTAAATTCTCTCTTGTTAGTGACGTAGTCGGCACATCATTTAATAAGATATTTCCATCATTTAGTTCGTAAAATCTCATAAGTAGATTGACAAGCGTAGTTTTTCCAGCACCAGTCGAACCAACAATTGCGACTTTTTGTCCTTTTTTCACCTCAAAACTAATATTTTTCATTAAAATTTTATCTGGAAAATAGCCAAAACTAACATTGTCAAACTTTATAGAATTTATTTCTTCATTTAATAAATTTTCCTCTTTCCTATCAGGCACTTCTTCTACATCATCAAGAAACTCAAAAGTTCTTCTTACAGAGGCAAGTGCACTTTGAAGTGAATTTATCATATAAGATGTTTCAGTAAGTGGCTCAGCTGCTAAATTCATATATTGAAAGAATGCTTGTACAATACCTAATGACATTTTACCTTTTATTATAAATAAACATGCCAAAAACATAATTAAAGCTTGTGCTAATCTTGAGAAAAATCTAATAAGAGGATTAACACAATTTTGTAAAAAATCAGTTTTCCTTGTGGTTAATTTTAATTCATCAATAACTTGATTAATTTTATTTATACTGTATTCTTCTTGATTATAAGCTTTTATAACATCTCTTCCTGTATAATATTCTTCTGTTAGACCTGTAAATGTTGCCAGACATTCTTGTCTTTTTATTGAATACTTCAATGTTTTTCTAGATATAATATTAGTTAATATTAAACTTAAAATAGCAACACCTAAAAAGATAAATGTCAAAATATAGCTATAATAAACCATAAATGAAAAAGAACCTATTAAAGTACCTATCGCACATAATAATTTTAATAAACCTGTTTGTAAAGTCTCAGATACTTTATCTAAATCACTTGTTATTCTACTAAGAATCTCTCCTGGTTTATTATTGTCAAAATAAGAAAGAGGCATTTTATTTAATTTATTACTGATATCTTTTCTAAATTTTAATATTAACTTTTCAGCAACACTCGCCATTAATAGGCCTTGTAAAAAGTAAAATACACCTGTAAAGAAATACATTAAACAAACAGCAAGCATTTGTCTACTTAGTGTATGCCCCATACTAAAATTGGCACTATTAACAACACATTCATTAATTCTATTGAATAAATTATCAATTACAAAGGCGCTATAATAAGGACTGTAGACATTTAAGAAAACATAACTAATAATACATAAAGTAACTATAACCAATCTTAGTTTTTGTTCTTTTAAATTACCAACTAATCTAATAAACGTTTTAAATGAACCACTGTTTTTTTTATTCATTTTCATTTACCTCCTTTGTTTGAGAATCATATATTTCTTTATAAATCATACAATTATTTAATAAATCATCATGTTTTCCCATTCCTACAATTTTTCCCTTATCAAGCACAATAATATTATCAGCATGAGTGATAGTACTAATCCTTTGAGCAATTATAATAACTGCTGAATTTAAAGTTACAGGCTTTAATGCCTTTCTTAATAAAGAATCAGTCTTAAAGTCTAAAGCTGAAAAACTATCATCAAAAATATATAGTTCTGGTTTTTTAACAAGAGCACGAGCTATTGATAATCTTTGTCTTTGTCCACCGGAATAATTAGTTCCTCCTTGAGCTACATATGATTCTAACTTTAAAGGTAAATCAGAAACAAAATCATATGCTTGTGCAATTTTTAATGCTTCCCATAATTCTTCATCAGTTGCGTTAGGATTACCAAATCTTAAATTATCGGCAATAGTACCTGAAAAAAGCCAAGCTTTTTGTAAAACATAAGATAAATGGTCTCTTAATTGTTTTTGCAGCATATCATTTATGTTTATTCCGTTAATTAGTATTCTACCATTTGAAATTTCATTAAATCTCATAATTATAGACGCAATAGTTGATTTACCACTACCTGTTCCACCTATAATCGCAGTAGTTTGTCCTCTTTTACAAGTAAAATTTAAATCACTTAAAATATCTTCTTTATCATCATATCTAAAATAAACATTTTCAAATACTAATACATCATCAGTATTTTTTTCTTCTACTTTATTTTTAACATTATCAACAATAGAGGGTCTATAATTAATAATCTCACCAATTCTATTAGCACATTCTAAAGCTCTTGGTAATGTTAAAATTATCATTTGAGCCATCATTAAGAAAAACAAACACATTAATGCATATTCAATAATAGCTGTTATATCTCCTATTAAAAAATATCCTTTAGAAATTCTATAACCACTTAAATAATAAACAACTATAACAAACATATTTACTGCAAAAAAAGATATTCCATCTAAAAAAGTAAATTTCTTATTTACTTTTATAGATGTATCTGCATATTCCTTAAATTCTTGATTTAATTTAAATTCTTCACTTTTTTGATTATTAAAAGCTCTTACAACTCTTACTCCTGTAATATTTTCTAGTAATACTTTACTCATCTTATCTAATTTAATTTGAAGTTTTTTAAATATAGGTAAAGATGACTTCATTATAATTAATCCAATAAAAGATATTAAAATTAGCACAGAAAATAAAATTATACCTAATAAAATATCAATTCTAAACGCTAAAATTAATGAAACAATAAAAATAACAGGTACAGGAAGAAGCATTTGAAAACAACTAGTTAATGCAAATTGAATATTAGAAATATCCGATACAGTTCTTGTTGTAACTGAAGATGTACCAAAATTTTTAAAATCTAAAACCGATAAATATAATGATTTTTCATATATATCTTTTCGCATATCTGCACCAATTTTTGAAGTTAAATTAGCACATAGATATGTACTAATAATAGTAGCTACTATAGATATTATAGAAATGACTACCATCTTAATAAATGTTATTTTCAACATGTAATTACTTGGCTCTACTAATGATGCAATATTTAATAATTTCGCAGTGTATGTAGGAATTAACAATGCTGCAATAACATCAACAAATGATAATAAAATAGTAATTAAAGTTAATTTCCAATTTTTCTTAATATAATAAAGTATAATTCTCATAAATCCTCCTAATAAAATAAAAAGTGCACCTGGCATTTATATATAATAAATAGCGAGCGCACTCGACATCTTATCAACTTTTTCGTTGCGACGAAAAGTTCTCCAATGACCTATTTAATTTTTTCTCTAAGAATATTTAAATACTCTTTCGTCGTTTCTATCATCAAACGACTATTTTCTTCAGACATTAAATCAAGAGATAAACATTCTCGTTTTATAAGTGATAAAACCTTATCTTCAACTATTTCACTTCCATATTCAGTAAGTTTTATTAATTTATTTTTTTTATTACTTTCAGTAGTCTCTAAATAAATTATATTCTTTTTTTCTAAATCTTTTAAAGCTGAATTAACTGTTTGTGAAGGAATAAACCAATTAGAACATAATTCCTTTTGAGTATATGATTTATTTTCTATAGCTAATGAATAAAGAATCCAAAATGAAGTGTCTGAAAGACCTATGCTTCTAGCATAATTGTGATACATTATATCAAACTCTTTATAGATTTGATTAAACGCCATTAATTTATTTTTTCCATTACACATGAAAATTATCATCACCCTTCAAACATATACCATTTTAATCCGAATTCGGATTAATGTCAATACAATAATAAAAAAACTCTATAACATCAAATTTACTTTAATTTTATAATTGAAGAAAATACAATATTTTTTATCTTTTATTGGACCTTCTGTTGATACAACTCTATCTCTTACCAATTTATATAAAATTTCTTTAACTGTCGATAAGCTTAAACCAACAGCTAATGCAATATCTTTTGCCTTAACTTTATCAGTAATAGACAAAAAAGTAATAATTTTCTTTTCATTTAATGAATAAATAGTGTCATTAATATTATGTTTAGTGTTTAATTTAGTGACAATTTTATTGACACTAAAAATCGCTAACTTTGTTCTATCAGGATTATATGTCTCTACAATATTAGGTTTATCAAATCCAAACTCCTTACAAGCACTTACTATTAAAGGAAAACCACTTCCAGCTCTTTCTCCAACACCAACCAAATTGAACATTTTCAAAATAGTTTTATTTCTAGCGCTGGACTCACCCATCCTTTCCTCACTCATTCTTAAATATCCGAAATTAGAAAATTCAATCTTTTCCTTATATTTTTTTATAACAATACCCTGAGGTTGGTAAAAATCAGAATTAGAAATTGCATTACATAAAACTTCTCGTACTGCCTTATGCATTTTCATCTCATCGATTCTAGTAATATCTTTAATCATAAATGGCGTTTTTAAATCAGAAGTTAACTTTTTTGAAGACTAACAATAAAAATCATATAAATTACCACTCCAGTCACCGGTATCTGAAGTTAATCGATTTTTCCATCTATAATCTGACTCATCAGAATATTGTTCCTGATAATCATCAAAATATTCAAGAAATTCATAAACAATTTTATAAGCATATCCAAATTTTAATAAACCTTCTCTTGTAGGATGATAGAATCCATCCTTACCTACCCTAATTGATCCTAAATATTCTAAAAATTTGTCCGCACCACTCAATCAAAATTGTGGTTTGTTTTTTTAACTTTAATCACTTCAAAATCATTCTTATTAATAACTTCTTCAACTCTACCATGACAAATTCTATACGCATAAATAATTGCTTTATCATCATCTATAACTTTAACAATATGTCCTTTTTCACCTTTTTTTAAATAATTTTGTGTCATTTATTATTATGACTTCATCAAATAATTGCATATCATTACCACATATAATACAATTCCAATCATGAGTTATTAAATTATTTCCCAATAACCATAATTTTTATTGCCGATTCTAGTTATTTTTCCATTTTGTTTTAATTTGTCAATTGATCTTTGAACTGTTCTTACAGTTTTGTTAATTTTCAGAGCTATTTCTTCTCTTGTTTGCTCAGGATTCTTTTTCAATTCTTCAAATACTGCTATATCAGTTTTTGTTAACTTTATAGTGACATCGGAAGTGACACCTGTAGTGACATTTTGTCTATAAAAAGAAAATCTAAATCCATATTCATTATTATAATATGTATAATTACTGTTATTCTTTTTGCATAGTTCTAAAACTCTTCTTATTCCACTTCCTTGAATTTCAACATTTTTTGAACGATATAATACATCTAGTATTTTCTTATTTCTTGGCATTGATTGAATTCTACGGTCAGCAAAATCTTCAGGTTTGTAATTTAATGGAAATTCACCAGGATTATATATATCAATAATTGTTGGTGTTATAGCAATTTCATGTTCAGTAACTGTTCTATAATTTGCATGAGCAAATGCATTAACAACAATTTCTCTAATTGCCTCTAATGGTACTTCAGGAACTTCGATTCTTGAAGTGCTATTTTTTTCAAACTCTACTTTCCAATTCATGTGTTCACTAATATACGTTGTAGCTATATCTATTAAATTAAAGATATTGCCACGAATTCTATTTATATCAATAAAGTTTATTCTTTCATCTGTTGCGTAAACTGCCAACTTTAAAACTGTTGGTTCATTATTTGAAAATAAGAAATATCCTGCATTTGTTAACTTATTATCTTGCATTAATCCAAGCATTATTAACAAATCTTCTTCATTATAATTATCTAAAGGTGTTAATCTCCCACAATTAACAGCTTTATTATAAAACTTTTTCAAGGCTTCTTTATCTACATATTCAATTCCAAATGTTGTTAAATTATTTTCCCATATAGAAGTATAATCGGTATTTAGCATCATATGCTTTAATTCATCTGGTGTCATTTCTTCTACTCTGTCATGCACTCTTTTATAATATCTTCCAAATGAAAAATAAGGACGTTCAGAACCACTAAATTCTACTTTAATAATATGTTTGCTATTTATAATTTCTTCTTTAATTGATGGATATACCATTGGCTTTATAGTTTTTTTGAAAAAGGTTGCAACATCATCTAACGTACTAGCACTTACCTCTTGACCACAAACATCACCATTAGGTTTGACACCAAAATATAAAGTTCCTTTACCCACTTTATTTAAAATACTAACAACATCATCCATAGCATCTCTTAATTCACCTGTTGTTTTCTTAAATTCTAAACTTTCATTTTCTTTTCCAAAATTCATTATTTCTTCCTCTTGAAACACACTATTATTCTATCACACTTTTAGAAAATGTCACTTCAAATGTCACTTCAAATGTCACTTTGTATATCGATGTATATTTTTAATTATTTTACATTATAAAAAAAAATGACCAAACTACAAAACTAAATAATTTGATCATTGATAATATTAAATTTTTACTAGAGTTATTTTTGTGACTCACTCTTCAGTGAAAGAAGGCAGACACACTCAACATGCGAAGTAAAAGGGAACATATCTACAGGTTGAATTAAATTAACATTATATTTTCTTGTAAGTAAATTCAAATCTTTTGCTAAAGAAGCTGGATTACATGAAACATAAATAACTCTCTTAACATCAGTACTTAATATAGTCTCACATAAATCACTACCAAGCCCAGTTCTAGGAGGATCAACTACTATAACATCAAATAAAGTTCCATCAGAAATCATCTTAGGTAATAATTCCACCACATCTCCTTGATAAAATTTCGCATTTTTTACCTTATTTAATTTCGCATTATTTGTAGCGTTAACTACAGCTTCCTTATTATATTCAATTCCTATCACTTCTTTAGCCAACTTAGATAAATAAATACCTATAGTACCAACACCACAATATGCATCAAGCACAACTTCTTTCATTGATAACTTTGCATATTTTTTAATTACATTATATAAAGTTTCAGTTTGTACTGGATTTAATTGAAAGAACGCATTTGGAAGTAATTCAAACTTATAATTACCAATAGTTTCAATTATAGTCTTTTTACCTTCAAGTAATTTTAGTTCAGGACCAAATATAATTCCTTCTTTTATAGAGTCATTAATTGACTCATATACAGATACTACATTATCAATATTAATAACCTTTTTAGCTAATTCAAATATCTTAGGAGTCTTTGAATGCGTAATAAAAGTAACTTGAGCTTCATTATTATAGTGTGAAACCCTACACACAATAAACTTAATTTCCCCTCTTCTATATCTTTCAACATAAGGAGTTACATTAAGTTCATCAATATATTCTAATATCTTTCTATTAATTTTATTAATAATTTCATTTTGTACTAAACAATCATTAATATATACTAATTCCTTAGTTTCAGAATTATATAATCCTACAGTTGCTTTCCCATTAAATTCTCTTACAGGAAGACTTGATTTAAATCTATATCCATATGGATTTTCCATTGTAATCGTCGGTTTAATTTCAAAAGATCTTGTATTAATGTCAGTATATCTTTGAAGTGCTTCAATAACCGCATTTCTCTTTTCAACACCCATTGCCTTATATTCAATATGAGCAGTTTGACATCCACCACAGCGCTCACAATATTCACATTTAGGAATAACTCTATCTTTACTAACTCTTAATACATCTATTAATTTCGCAACTGCCATCTTTTGACTTACTGATGTAATTTCAACCTTACATAATTCGCCAGGAAGTGCACCAGAGACAAATACTGCAAGTTTTTTATAAAACGCGATTCCCTCACCATTTATACCTAATCTTTTAATTTCTAATGTTAATTCTTGCCCTACTTCTATCATAATAAAACCATCCTTATAAAGATTATATCATTTATCATAAAAAATGACTATGAATTACATAGTCATTTCTAAATTTTTAATTATTTTACAAAGTTCACACCAACACCAAAGAATATCGCAAGTAATGATACTATCGCAACTACCCAATAGAAAATTCTCCATCCCTTAGTTTGTTTCTTTGCGAAATCATACGCAACAACTAAAACAACAAGTAAAAGAATTAATGAAGCAATTCCTGTAAGCAATGTTGGTACATTTCTTCCTGCAATCGCAAACGTAATATCAAACGCATCACAAATAAGTGAAATTCCCCATGCAATAACGTTTAATACAATTGCCGCAAACGCAAACATTCCAATTGAACCTGTACTACCTTTTTTTGCCATGTTAAGCTCTCCTTTTTTTTCTTTAATTTATATTTTTATTATACCATTTTTATAAATAAAGAAAAGAGTTTTATCTTGAAACTGTTATATTTTCTTTCATACCTTTAAATGAATAAACATATTTATCATTTAATTGATCAACCGCAATATTCATCACAGTTTCAAAATCATGATATTTAACATTAACATGTAACTTACTACTAGATACTACACATTCATAAGTTGATCTATTTGTCTCTAATGTTGTTGTTTGATCAATATTAATTTTACAAAGTACTTGATTATTTTTAGAAATAGTAAAATCATCTTTTGATTTAGATACAGATTTATAAATCAAATCATTTGAAACAATTAATTTACTTTCATAAACATCGTTATCATACATAGATTCAAATTCATATGTTGGCATATTTTCTCTTTTAATTATACCAATAATCCCACTATCAGTAACGTCATAACATACATCATATCTTATTTTAATATTATTGATTCCATAATAAGTTAAAGTTAAAGTTTTTTGATATTCAGTTGATTCTGAAACTAAGTAATTAAAATCGTATGACATCATTAAATCTTCTAATGTTTTTACGTAGTTATTTACATCTGATACCGCAATTTGATAATTATTAGAAATATCTTCTACTTTATAATCAACTGCACAAGCTGTGTTATATAAAGCTACTTGAGAATTTAAAAATAACTTTTCTCTTGAATCAAATTTCTTACTACTTTTATAAACACTTAAATATACAATAAGTCCTGCAGCTAACAGGAGTATTACTAAACCTACTACGGAGAAAATTATAATATTCCTTCTTGAAATCTTTTTCATATTCCACCTCTATATTTATTTCTCCCGCTATCTATTTAATAGACAATTTACTATATCACATTAATAAAGTATTTTAAAGTTATTTTTAAAAATAAACTATTCTTTTTTCAAAAAAGAATAGTCTACTTTACTTTTTTTATAGTTCATATAATGATTTAAAATTATAACCCTTCATTTTTAGGTCACAAATTATATCTTTTAAAGCCTCACTATTATCCCTAGAAACCGCATGCATTAATATAATTGCACCATTATGAATTCTATCTAATACATTACTATATGCATAATCTTTACCATTAAATTTATCTTTATTCCAATCAACATAAGCTAAAGACCAAAACACATTAATAAAACCATTTTTAGACAACATTTTCAAAGAATCATCACTTGCATGTCCCATAGGAGGTCTTACAAACTTAGGCATAGTATATCCTGTAAGTTTTTTATATTCCTCTTCTAAAGATATAACTTCTTCTAAAATCTTATCATTTGATATTTTGTTAAAAGAATAATGATGATACGTATGATTACCTACAATATGACCCTCATCAGCCATTCTTTTTACCAATTCTGTTCGACTTTTTAAATAATGACCTGTAATAAAAAAAGTTGCAGGAGTATTTGTACTTTTTAAAGTATCTAAAATACTCGATGTATAACCATTTTCATATCCACAATCAAAAGTTAAATATATATCTTTATTATCTTTTCCTATATAATATGAATTTGTATCATTTAATATATTATTTATCATACTTCCAGGATATGGTCTTTCATTATTTTTACTTTTAGCGATACCAAATTCAAAAGTAGTTGCGGCAAAAGATGGGATTGTAAGAAAGAATAACACTGTAAGTGTTACAAAAAATATTACTTTTTTCATAAAATCACCCACTAATATTTTTTACATTATTTTAAATTTAAATTATGTAATTTAAGGAAATTCTTTTCATTTATAATAAAGCCTATCACAAGGCCTATAGAAATCAAATATATCCAAATCATAAAAATAATAAATGTCGCTAGTGCTCCATATAACCTTTTATAATTCGCAAATAATTTAATATATAAAGCAAATACTATCGTTATAAATATCCAAAAAATGAACGTAAATAAACTACCCTTTATCGCATCCTTAAACTTAAGTTGTACCGGGCAAAAAAACATATTAAAAAAAAGAATAATTAAAATAGGACTAATAACTACTACTATAACTTGAAATAGCCTATATAAAATATTATAATTTCCTATAGTTTGTTTAATAATAAAAGAAATTATTGCCCCTGAAAGTAATAACGCAAGAAATAACAAAACAAAAAATATCGCAACAATACGGTATAAAGTATTATATTTCTTCTTTATACCATATATCATTTCGCTACACTTTATTAAATGATAAAATAACGTTGAAGAACTCCACAAAGATGTAAATAAAAAGAAAATAGAATATAAATAACTAAAATCACTTGTATAATCATTAAAATGATCTAGTGCATTATTAATCATAGAATTATTAACATAAAGATTAACATTAAAATAACCTAGTAATTTTATTACTAAAAATAAAATAGAGCCACCATTTATAACAATAAAAAAAGCAATGGATCCTGCTAAAGTAGAATAGTTTTTATTTACAAGCATTTTATATAATCTTAATATCTTCCCCATATTTAACACCTATTTATAATATTTGTTAAATTATGGATTTTATACAAAAAAAAGACACCGAAGTGTCTTTCGTATTATCCAAGTTTAGCAACTCTAACTGTATCTCTAGCAATCATTACTTCTTCATTAGTAGGGATAATCCATACTTGAATCTTAGAATCAGGAGTTGAAATGATTCTTTCATCAGAGAAAGTATCATTTAAAGTTTCATCAATCTTAACTCCAAGAGGTTTTAAACGATTACCGATATTTAAACGTAAATGCTTTAAGTTTTCACCCATACCTGCTGTAAATGCAATAACATCTACTTTACCATCTAGATATAACCAATAAGAAGCTACATAATCAGAAATTCTCTTAGCTTGAATATCAAATGTAAGTTTGGCTCTATGATCTCCTTCATTCATAGCCTTAGTAACATCACGAGCATCATTTGAAATTCCTGATACACCTAGATATCCTGATTTCTTATTTAATTCATTAACAACTTCTGCAGCAGTCTTATTTTCCTTATTTGAAATATAAGAAACAACAGTAGGGTCAATATCTCCAGTACGAGTTCCCATAGGTACACCAGCAAGAGGAGTAAGTCCCATTGAAGTATCAACACACTTTCCACCCTTAACAGCTGAAATAGATGCACCATTACCTAAATGACATACAATAACATTTGTATCTTCTAAATTTTTATTTATTAACTCGGCTGCTCTTTCAGAAACATATTTGTGACTTGTACCATGAGCTCCATATTTACGAATACCATACTTAGTATACCATTCATAAGGTGTAGCATACATATATGCTTCTTCAGGCATTGTAGTATGGAATGTAGTATCGAATACTACAACTTCAGGAACGTTTGGTAAAGCCTTATAGAAAGCCTTAATACCAACAATATGAGCTGGGTTATGAAGAGGAGCTAAATCTGCTAATTCATCAATTTTAGCAATTACAGTACCATTTGGTCCATCTACTAAAGTTGAATCTTTGAAATATTCTCCACCTTGTACAACTCTATGTCCAACACCTTCAATTTCATCAAGAGACTTAACTATTCCTTTTTCAATTAAAGTGTCAAGTAATAATTGTACACCAACACCATGGTCAGCAAGAACTGGATTTGTTTCTTCTTTCTTTCCATTATATTTTAATGTAAAAATTCCTTCTACATTTTTTCCATCAATCTTAGTTCCGATTTTTTCCATTACTCCAGAAGCAATTACAGTTTCTTCAGGCATTTCTAATAATTGGAATTTGATTGATGATGATCCTGCGTTAACAGCCATAATTTTCATAATTAATAATCCTCACTTTATTTTTTTAATTTTTTTCAAACCACGCTTCGATTTCCATTAATGCATTATTAAACAATTTAACATCATCAAAGCTAGGTAGTTTGATCATTAAGCATTTAGCGTCAGTTTTAGGGCATTTTTTGAATATTACAATACTCTTAGGCTGACTGATGAAAAAAGATTCAGGAAGTTCAATAATACCATATACACTAGTATTAGTTAACAATTCTTCTTTAAACAAACCTTTTTTATCATGTTCAAAGAAATCATTTGGAACAATTCCAATCATTATTCCATTTTCCTTTAAACTTTCTTTATGATTTAACACAACCTCATAAGGAAAATATGAATCTTCATATACTATATTTGGAGTATCAAATACTACAAAATTCATATCCTTCATTTTAATATTTTTAGTATCTTGTAAATATAATTCTACATTAGTATTCATTAAATTTGACATACTTTGACATAATCTGATTTTTAATTCATTGTTATCTATGGCATATAGATTACATTCACAATTTAAATGATTTTCAATACTAAATAAAAGATTTCCAGTTCCACAAAGTGGATCTAATATAGATATTTTATTTTTCTCTTTATTAAATCTACTAATTAAATATGCAACTAAAAATCCAATAGTATCTGGTGTTAAATCATTGGTTTTATTTGTTTCTTTAAAACCTCTAATGATAATTGCTTGAAGAGCTTTTCTAATATCTTCTGGTGTTAAATCAACATCTGTTAACTTAGAATACAATCTAGTTAATTTATCTATGGTCTCTTGTTCATATTCCCCATGAACTTCACAATCAAGAATATTGTTAATTGTTTCAAAATATAAATCAAAATATGATTTATGTGTTTCTTCATAAATAATTTCAATCGTTTTTTCTAATACATCAAAAAATAATTCTAATTTACTATCTTCCACATTATCACCTTTATTAATTATAGCAAATTAATAACTTTTTGTAAATTACATCATCCCATTTTTGCTATTTTATCACAAATATATAAAAAAATCGTTTTTTATTATATAATTATTTTGGTGATTAAAATGAATTTATTTAATTCTTCAAAACATTATAATACACTAACAGAGTATTATAAACAAAAATACAATAGTAAAGTATGTAAAATAAGCTTAAATGCAAATTTTACCTGTCCTAATAAAGATGGTAAAGTAGGATATGGTGGATGTAGTTATTGTTCAAAACTTGGAAGCGGAGACTTTGCTGGAGATAAAAACAAACCTCTAAAAGAACAATTTTTTGATATAGTATCTATTATGGAGAAAAAATGGCCTAACGCTCTTTATATACCATACTTACAAGCCAACTCAAATACTTACGCCCCTCTTGAAACCTTAAAAGAAATATATGAGGAAGTAATTACTTATAGTGATAAAATCGTAATGTTATCAATCGCAACTCGCCCTGACTGTCTTGAAGATGATAAAATAGAATATCTTTCACAGTTAAATAAAAGAATTCCAATTCAAATAGAATTAGGACTTCAAACAATTTGGGAAGAAACTGCAAAATTAACTAACAGGTGTCATTCACTTGAAACATTAACTAATTGTGTTAAAAAATTAAGACAACATAATATTGAAGTTGTACTACATATAATTAATGGACTTCCTTATGAAACAAAAGAAATGATGTTAGAAACTATTAAATATATAAATACCCTTGATATACAAGGAATAAAGATACATAGCTTAGTTATTTTAGAAGATACAAAAATGGCCATAGATTATAAAAATAACCCATGGCATGTTTTAACTCTTGAAGAGTATACCGATATAGTAGTTTCACAAATACGTCATCTAAATCCAAATATCATAATCCATCGTCTTGCGGCAGATGGAAATATAAATGATGTAATTGAACCTAAATGGACAATTAAGAAACTTGTAGTAATGAATGAAATAGATAAGAAGTTAAGAGAACTTAATGCTTATCAAGGAGATTCTATTTAGGCCATTCGCTAAAAAAGATAGAATATCTTTCATTAAATACTTCTTCAAATATCTCTTCTGCAGTATTAGGTATTATAAGAGATAACATTATTAAATATTCTATTGCTTCATGTTTTGTTAAATGTCTATCTTTAACATAGTCATTATAAAAATCAATTAAACATCTTGCATATTCTTTAAACTGACGTGCTTCAATAAGCATTAACGTTGTTTTCTTAAGCTCATCAAAATATGAATTATCAAAAACACCTAATTCAAAAGGAATTTGATAGGTGTTTTTTATTTCTCCTATCAATACCTCATATTTTTTTAACATAACTAAAGTATCACCTAAGTCATCATGATATGTTTGTTCATTAAATAAATATAAACGGTAAACATCAGAGTCATATCTATTAATGACTTCTTCAACAAAAGATATACCAAGTCTTTGATGTTCTTCTAAAAATCTAGGATCAATTTTAAGATCTTCAAGAATTACACATTCATTATAGCCATTATAATTATGTCCATATTCTTTTAAGATTTCATTAAACAAATAATTATAAAATATATCAATATACGCAGTATCTTTAGTAAAAACACCTACCATATCATTAAATTCATCATAACTTGACGTATTATCTAAAAAATCATTATTTCCAACTTCTTTTTCGTAAACACGACAATATATATTAGATATACCTCTAATAAAATCTTCATTAAATACCATTCTTGTTGGTGTAACATCACTATCTAATGTATTTTCATTTGTTATAAATATTTTATAACGATTGTTATAATATACTGGATAATGTGAATTATCCAATATATTAATTTCTTGTTTATAGTTAGTATAAACAGGCACTAATACACCAAGTTCATCATAACTTGTAATAATTAGTTCATCTAAACATGGTCTAAAATAAGATTCTGCCATTCCTTCTGATACAAATGCCTCAATAATAGCTTTATTAGCTTCTTCTTCTGTTAGACCATTAAGAAAATCACTATTTTGTAAAACACCATCATTTAATACATCTATTGATTCTAAACCTAAATGGGACGCAAACATTCCATCTAGCATATTATTGAATGGCATTCCTACATGAATTGCCTCATCATATTTATAAGATATAAATACCAAGATATCAGTATTTGTAAGTGGATTACTTAATGTAAGTCCACTATAACAATCATACTCACATTCTTCAAGATTTAAATATTCTTTAACAGTAATAATTTCATCTTCTGTTACATAAGGCAATACATCTATGAATTTAGGATTTAATGCAATAAATGTTATTGCACCAATCAATTGTGGTTCATCAATTAAAATATCAATTCCCATTGATTTCTCATAAGAATATAGTTTTAATTTAAGACCAATTTTACAATTTAAAATTCGGTATATATCATTTTTAATATCATCATCTATATTACTATCTTTAATCTTTTTATAAAGATTTTCCATATTCATTTTTTTAAAATCTAACGCAAGAGACCTTGTTTTTTTTACATGTAATTCATCTTTTGTAATAGAATCTATATAATTATTATTATCTTTTATTACACGATAATTTGGTACAACTATATGATTTGAAAAATCCATATAACATTCTTTATTTACTTCTTTTATATAACCATCGTTATATAATCTTTCAAATAGTAATTGAATGAATGTTATAAAATTTTTATCACTATATGATATTTCTTTTTCATAATCATATCCGATTGCCATTTTTTTAAGTTCATCTTGATAATACTGTTTAAGATCAAGAATAGTACTACCACTTAATCTAGAATAATTTAAGGAATCTTCATTTATATTATTATATCCTACCGGAAACATTACATTTTGTCCTTGCATTCTATAATATTTAGATAAAAAATCCGAAACTAAAATAGGATATAAATTCTTACTATTATATCCATGACATATTGTTTTAGTAAGAGGTGTAAAAATATATTTTTTATGTTTATGTCTATCTTTCTCTATTTTAAACACTCTTTTATTTATCCAATTATCAAATAAAGTCACCTAAATCACTTCCTTATACAAAAAAACAATAGCAAAAGCTATTGATTTTTTTCAATGTAATTAACTAAATCTTGTACAGTCTTGATGTTTTGAGCTGCATCATCATCAATTGAAATATCAAATTCATCTTCAAGACTCATTATTACTTCAACAGCATCAATACTATCAGCTCCTAAATCATCCTTTAGAGAAGCTTCTAAAGTTACTTTTTCAGGATCTACATTTAATTCATTTACGATAATTTGTTTTACTTTTTCTAATACCATATCTGTCCCTTTTCCTTCTTTAAGATACTTAAATTATACAAAATATTAATTTATAAGTCAATTTATATTTTAATAAATATATAAAAAGTTAACGATAAATATATAAATCATTTAAAATGTTTTTTTAAAAATATAATGTTCACATTTCGACAGCAAAATAACAAAAATGTATAATAAATGTCTTATTTAAGCCAACTATTAAAATATTTTTTTGTTGTTAATTATTATAGTATGATTTTAATATATAAATGTATTGAATTTCTAATTGTTATGTATGGTATATATAAAATATGTTAGTCTAAATATACATCCCATAAAATCTGAATACAAATCGACATTTATACCGTTAACACCTTGTTCAAAATCATTATCCAAAGATTGCATTTAACTATTGAGTTTTAAAACATCATGTTGAATGCTAAATTATTTAACATATGCGTTTGTACGAGCTTCGATATATAAATCAATATCATTGATAATATATTTATGTCCCGTAGTGTATAATACCTCGTAAAAAGTATCAAGGTAGTCAAACACTTTATGCTTTTCAAATAACTCCTGGGTCATAATCCCTGTCATACCTTTTTTTGCTTTATACATTTCAAAGCAAAAGGTTTTGAATTGTAATGTTTTACTCATACTATACCTCCGGAAATTCCAAATTCCCATTCATTTCTCTATCGAACAATTCAACAATCATTTCAGAACTATACTGCCACACTTTCGTATATTCTTTTTCAAGTGCTTTGTAAAGTTCAGATTTATGAAACATTGACATAGCCTTATCTTCGTCTAATCTATACTTCTCCATTATCTTGCAAATTATATCAGGAGTCATCATAGCCATTAAAACTGAAAATCTATCTTTATTCATTTATTTTTCCACTTGATATTCGTACAATTGCACCCATCGCAATACTTTTTGAAAAATAATCAACATTATCTAGATCAATAAATGCCACATCAAATTGATAAGATATCACGTATTTTCAAATCCTATTTGTAAGTTTTTAATAACACCAGCACCTACATTCCTTTTGGTATATTCATTTTTTTACAATAACTGGTATTTTTAAAACTTACTTATAAATATATTGATTTACAATAGCTTCTAACATTTCTTGTCTTCCTGACTCATTTTTAATTTTATCATGACTCATTGCATATGAAGCAAGTTCTTCAAAGTCAGTATCATTTGATACAATTTTAGCACCAATTCCTTCATCGTATGAACGATATCTATTATCCTTAAAATCCTCAAGTACTCTATCTTCATAAAGTTTTGCCGCAACTTTTAATCCTTTTGCGAAGGTATCCATACCTGCAATATAAGACATTACAATATCACTAGATTCAAAAGAAGCTCTTCTTACCTTTGCGTCAAAGTTTAATCCACCACTATGTAGTCCACCATTTAAAATAACTTCATACATAGCCATAGTAGCATCATAGACATTTGTAGGGAACTGATCAGTATCCCATCCTAATAATACATCTCCTTGGTTTGCATCTATTGATCCAAGTGCATTATTAATACGAGCCATATTAAGTTCATGTTGGAATGTATGTTGAGCTAGTGTAGCATGATTAGCTTCAACATTTATCTTAAAATCATTTTCTAAATTATACTTTCTTAAGAATCCTAATACTGTTTGTGTATCAAAATCATATTGATGTTTAGTTGGCTCTTTTGGTTTAGGTTCAATTAATAATTGACCAGTAAATCCAATTTTTTTTGCATAATTACGAGCCATAGTAAAGAATCTTGCGGCATTATCAAGTTCTAGGTCTGTTTTAGTATTAAGAAGAGTTTCATAACCTTCTCTACCACCCCAGAACACATAATTTTCTCCACCTAATTTTTTAGTAATTTCCATTGCTTTTTTCACACAAGCTGCGCTATACGCAAACACATCTGCATTACAAGATGTAGAAGCCCCGTGCATAAAACGTCTATTACCAAACATATTAGTAGTACCCCATAAGCACTTAATATTAGTTTCCTTCATTTTTTCTAAAATATAATCAGATATTTCATCTAGTACTTTATGGAATTCTTCTAAAGAATCACATTCGTAGGCAATATCTACATCATGGAAACAAAAATATTCTATGCCAAGTTTTTGCATAAGTTCAAACCCTGCATCAACCTTATTTTTTGCCATTTGCATTTTGTCATCTTCTGTCCATGTTCTACTTGATGTACTTTCTCCAAATTGATCTTGTCCAGTTTGTCCTAAAGTATGCCACCAACTCATCGCAAAACGTAGATAATCCTTCATTTTCACACCAAGTACAACTTCTTCACTATTATATTGCTTAAAAGCTAATGGATTTTTAGATTCAGGTCCTTCATACTTAATTTTTTCACAATCAAAATATTTCTTCATACTATTTTATCCTTTCTGTCATTTCATAAATTATTTTATTTTGTATGTAACATTGTTTATAAATTTCATAATATTTATTGTATATTAAAACATCTTCTTTATTAGGTTCATAAGTCTCAACTATTCTTATAATACTATCACAGGCATCTTTAACAGACTTATATTCACCACCTGCAGTCATTGCTAGAATCGCGACACCAAGTGCAGGTCCTTCACTTACATTAATCTTTGATATATTATTATTTAACATAGAAGCTAATATACTACACCATTTAGGATTTTTAGCCCCTCCTCCGCTTACAAGAACTTTATTAATATCTTGATTAATCAAGTTATAACAATCCTTCATAGAATAACTAATTCCCTCAATAACACTACGAGTCATACAATCCTTAGTTGTCGTACTTCTAAGCCCTATAAAAGAACCAGTTGCGATTGTATTTAAATGAGGAGTCCTCTCCCCTAAAATATAAGGCAGATAAATAAGTCCATTACATCCTGAACTTACATATTCTATATTTCTTGTCATATAGTCATAAACATCAACATTTAATTTAGATGCTTCTAATATTAAATCCTTACATAGATTTTCTTTATACCACTTTAATGAATTTCCACAACCATTAGTAACACCCATAATATGATAAGTATTTTTTACCGCATGGTGAAAATACTGAATATTTGGATTTGTTAGTTCTAAATCTTTAAGTGGAGAAAATACAACTCCACTTGAACCAAGAGATATACTCACATCACCTTCTAATACAATCCCATTTCCAATAGCCCCTGCAGCTTGATCTCCTGCACCACCTACTACAAATGTATTAGAACTAAGGAGTGTCTTTCCTTTTTTTAAATATCCTGTGATTTCATTTGATTCACATAATTTTGGTAAAGTTTCTTCTTTAATATCAAAATAATCTAATATTTCTTTACTCCAACATTCATTTTTCAAATCCATCATTTGCATTCCTGATGCATCACTATATTCTGTTTTAAACTCACCAGTAAGGATATACCTAATATAATCTTTAGGTAACATTATCTTATCTATTCTATCAAATATTTCAGGTTCATTATTTTTAATCCATAAAAGTTTTGCAAGTGTAAAAGCTGGCATTGGATAATTTCCTGTTATTTGTCTTATTTTTTCACTACCAAATTTTTCAATTTCATGTACCTCATTTGTTGTTCTATTATCGCACCATATAATAGAATTATAAAGTATATTATCATTCTTATCTAATATTACAAGTCCATGCATTTGCCCTGATAAGCCAATTCCTTTAATATCCTCTTTACATGCGCATAATGAAACATCATTAAGTGCATTAATTGATGCGTTTAACCAATCAAGAGGATTTTGTTCTGCATAACCATTTTTAGGTACTATTATATTGTATTCATAACTGCTTTTTTTAATAACATTCCCCTTTGAATCAAACAAAACAGCTTTAGTAGCTGAAGTACCTATATCAACACCTATATAATAATTCAATTTTATCACTTCTCCATCGCATAATATATTTTATTATAACAAAAAATAAAGAGAGATAAAATCTCTCTATAAATTTAACATACAATAGTTATATTATTGAATATTTTTGTTTATTTCAGATGCCATAATATTAGTAATATTTTTAAGTAAACAATATGCTTCTTCAAGTAAATCTAAATATTCATCTACAAAAGGAATATCAGATATTTCTTCTTTTATTTTATCAATTTCTAAAGAATATTCTAAAGCTGCATTTTTCTTTTTATAATAATCTGAATTTACCTTCATTTTTTGAAGGAGTTTTAATTTATTAAATTTTTCAAGAATTAAAGAATTATTATCAATTATATCCTCAAGTTCATGTAATCTTTTAATTGATGGTAATTCATTAATTAAAGAAATCAATTCTTCTTTAATCTCATCTAAATTATTCAACCTTTTCTCCTATAATAAACCAAGTTTTAGCTTCAGTAACTTTTACATCAATAATTTGTCCAATTAATGAATCATCATTTGATTTAAAATGACATAATTTATTATGTTCAGTATATCCACACATCATATCTTCACCATTTTTACTATGACCATCAACTAATACCTTAACAGTCTTATCAACAAATCTTTGATTTCCTTCAAGATAATATTGATTAACTAGCGTATTTAATCTTTGAAGACGTTCTTCTTTTTCACTAACAGGAGTTAAATCTTCCATTTTAGCTGCAGGTGTTCCTTCTCTAGGAGAGAATATAAATGTATATGCACCCTCGTATTTAACATTATTAACAAGTTTTAATGTATTTAAAAATTGTTCTTCTGTTTCATTAGGGAATCCTACAATAATATCTGTTGTAATAGATATACCAGGAACTCTTTCTTTTAATTTAGTGATTATATCCATATATTGTTCATATGTATATTTACGATTCATTTTTTTAAGAATTTCATTATCTCCTGATTGCACAGGTAAATGAAGACTTGGCATTACTGATTTACAATTAGCCATTGCGTTAATTGTTTTATCATCAAAATCACGTGGATGGCTTGTTGTATAACGAATTCTTTTTATACCCGTTTTATCAAGATCTACTAATAAATCTCCAAAAGTATAATCTCCTTCTAAATCTTTTCCATACGCATTTACATTTTGACCTAATAAAGTTATTTCTTTATATCCTTCTTTTACAAGAGAATTAACTTCATTAATAATATCTTCCTTAGCACGGCTTCTTTCTTTACCTCTTGTGTAAGGTACAATACAATAAGTACAGAATTCATCACATCCGTACATTATATTTACCCAAGCTTTATGTTTAGAAGCTCTTACCTTAGGTGCATCTTCTAAAATATTTCCTTGAGTAGACAATACTTCAATAACTTTACTTTTTGACATATATGCTTCATATAATAATTTTGGAAGATTTCCAATATTATGAGTACCGAAAACCAAATCAATATGTGGATATGATTCCATAATCTTATTTGTCGCTTTTTCCTCTTGTGGCATACATCCAGAAATTCCAATAATCATATTAGGATTTTCTCTTTTAACACCCTTTAAAAGTCCTAAAACACCCCAAATACGATTTTCAGCATTTTCTCTTATAGCGCATGTATTAAGAATAACAACATCAGCATTATATTCTTCTTTTGATAATGTATAACCTAATTGTTCTAAAATTCCACACATAACTTCGCTATCAGCTTCATTTCCTTGACAACCATATGTGAAAACATGATATGTTTTTCCATTACCAATTCCTTTATATTTATCTAGTAAACTATACGCAACTCTTAAAGTTTCCGCTTTTTTTCTATCTCTTGCTTCCTTTAAATTAGGAATACTTAATTTTATTTTTTTCATAATCTCACCATTTATGATTATAATATAAAATAATAAAAAATACAACAAAACAAAAAAGATGGAGAAAACTCCATCAAATTGTCTTTACTAAGAGCTTTATAGCAGTTCTTTCTTCCCCATCAATCATAATATCAGAGAAGGCAGGTATAACATTTAAATCCTGTCCCATAGGCGCAACATATCCTCTTGCGATACATATAGCCTTAATGGCTTGATTAAGTGCACCTGCACCTACTGCCTGAATTTCAACTAAATTCTTTGATTTAAATAAATTTGCAAGGGCTCCCGCAACACTTGCTGGTTTTGATTTACTTGATACTTTTAATATTTCCATATATACTCTCCTTTGGTAAAATATATGAAAATAATTAAAATAATATTCATTATTCAATAATACGAATTCTAGAAATTGTATTTTTTATTGGATTAAAATCTAATACAACTGCGTTAAATTGGATTTTCCCAGTTTCACATACTTTAGAAGGCTCATAAACTCCACTTCTAAATCTTTCTATAATAGTATTTCTATTATCTCCTAAAACACCATCATAAGGTCCTGTCATACCTATATCTGATATATATAAAGTACCTTTAGGTAAAACTTGTTCATCAGCTGTAGGGACATGTGTATGTGTTCCTAAAACCGCATCTACCTTCCCGTCAAAATCATATGCAAAAGCTATTTTTTCACTTGTAGCCTCTGCATGTAGGTCAACAATTATATAGTCTGATTTATCTTTAACTTCATTATATATTTTATCCATTGTTTTAAATGGACAATCAAGAGACATATTATTCATATAAACTCTTCCTAACATATTTACAATAGTTATAGATTTATCATTATATTTTAATGTTAAATAACCTTTTCCCATGTTTGTAGTTAAATTCGCTGGTCTTATTACTTTACTATCGTCAATATATTCTCTAATTTGTTTTTGAGAGAATGTATGATTTCCCATAGTTATGGCAAATACACCTAACTTCATTAATCTAAGATAATGTTCTTTACTAAGTCCTCTACCATTTGTAACATTTTCTCCATTAACTAAAACTAAGTTAATTTTATTTTCAGATTTAATTTTATTCAAACGTCTTTCAAGATATTCAAGACCTCTACTACCAAATAGGTCTCCTATATATAAAATTCTCATTAATTTCACCACTCATAACAAAAAAATCCATTCTATAAAATCAATTTATAAAATGGATAATTTTAATACTATTTAGCTGTATCAACAGCACGAGATTCTCTTATTACAGTAACCTTAATAGTTCCTGGATATGAAAGTTTCTCTTCAATTTCATCTTTGATTTTTCTAGCAATTTGAATAATCGCAAGATCATCAACTTCATCTGGTTTAACCATAACACGTACTTCACGACCTGCTTGAATCGCAAATGCTTGATCAACACCCTTAATGCTCTTTGATATTGTCTCTAAATCTTCAAGACGTTTAGTGTAATTTTCTAATGAATCACTACGCGCACCTGGTCTAGCACTAGAAAGTGCATCTGCAGCCGCAACTAAAACCGCAATAACACTCTTTGGAGCTACGTCCTCGTGGTGACTTGCAATCGCATCTATAACTTCTTTTGATTCATGATACTTTTGAGCTAATTCAACACCGATTTCTACGTGACTTCCTTCAACCTCGTGGTCTACTGCCTTTCCAATATCATGAAGTAATCCAGCTCTACGAGCTAATACTTCATTCTCACCTAACTCTGCAGCGAGCTTTCCAGCAAGGAATGCAGTTTCAAGTGAATGATTTAAAACATTTTGTCCAAATGATGTACGATAATATAATCTACCAACTAAACGTACTAAATCTGGATGAAGTTTACCAATACCAGCTTTAAATACAGCTTCTTCACCACGTTCACGAATATCCATTTCAATTTCATTTTTACAACGCTCAACAACTTCTTCAATTCTTGCAGGGTGGATTCTTCCATCACTTACAAGCATTTCTAAAGATTTCTTCGCAATTTCTCTACGAACAGGGTCAAAACTTGATAAAACTACTGCATCAGGAGTATCATCAATTATCAAATCTACTCCTGTAAGAGTTTCAATAGCCTTAATATTACGACCTTCACGACCAATAATACGACCTTTCATTTCATCTGCTGGCAATGAAACAACACTTACTGTTGATTCAGAAACCGTTTCTCCAGCATATTTTTGTATCGCAACAGATAAAACATTTTTAGCTTTATTTCTAACCTCTAGCTTAGCTTTTTCTTCTTCTTCCTTAATATATGTCGCAATCTCAACTGATAAATCCTCTCTAACTCGATTCATTACAATTTTAGATGCTTCTTCCTTTGAAAGACCAGAAATTTCTGTAAGCTTCATTTCTTGTTGCTTTAATACTTCCTCTACCTTGTTATTTAGTTGTTCTAATTCAATTTTCTTTTCATCTAACTTTGATTCTTTTACATTTAAAATTTCTTCACGACGATCTAAATTTGAACTACGTCTATCTAAAGAATCTTCACGTTGATTGATCTTAGATTCAAGTTCAACAACAACGCTTTTACGCTCTCTAATATCCTTTTCAGCATCTTGCTTTAAAATGAATATCTCTTGTTTTGTTTCAGCAATTGATTCTTTTTTTATGCGGTCAGCTTCTGTTTTTGCATTTTCAATTAATTGATCAGCTGTTTCTTTTCCTTGAAGAAAGGAATTTTCATCTGCTTTGGCTTTAAGCTTTCTACCAATAAATGCACCAGCTACTCCACCGATAGCTAAACAACAAATAGAAGAAACAATGATTCCTATTACTAAACTAATAGTAGATACTAGGAACATGTTTACACCTCCACTTTTGTTTATTTATTTTTCAAATATAATTTATAATGAATGTATTTATACTAAAAATTACATTTAAAATCTATTTGAATTATACATTATAAAAGCGTTTTAGTCAATGTAAATGACCATTTTTTTAGTTACATATTAATATTTTTTCATATATACTATATAAGAAAAGTTCATGGTAGTCTATTATCAGGTTATTCTTAAATTTTGTTTTTTTAAAGAAAATCAACACCTGAATTTGTTTTTTTTATAAAAAAAGGGAAACAAAGTCCCGTTTTTCAATCATCATGCTAATTCAAGATTATTAATATATATAGCTTCAGAAGTATTATTTTTAATTAATATATTGTAATATTCACCAATGATATCAGTATCATCTATATCACTTGTGCATTCCATAAACATCTTTATAAAAAGTAATAACGATAAATAAAATGGTCTATATTGATTATTTGATGAACCAAACTCATTTTGCATTTCAATTGTCTTATCAACAAATAAATTTACCTTCTTAGTCAATTCATTTGCTTTAAACTTTTTAAGTTTAAGCCCATATTTTTCTCTTAATGATACTGCATATTTAAATTTCTTTTCTCTAAAAATATTATTCATCTCTATTTTGAGACCATCATTATCAACGCCAACACAATTAAGTATTAATATTTCCCATATCATAAAATCAAAAGCACGTGCATAAACAAAATCATCTATATAATCTTTATTTAAAAAATTTCTTAATACTTTCTTACTAACTTTTAATAAATCACATCTTCTATACCAATATGTATTTTTTGTTTCCCAAAATTTATCTTGCGTAGCCATTTGATTAATAGTTGACAACATCGCCTCATCTTTTGGAGGTACATAATAGTGGTATAATTCATCCTTTATACTTACTAATTTTTTAGCATTAAATAAATTCGATAGTCCAAATATATCATCTTCACAAAAAGATATTGATTCATCAAACTTATTTGTAATTATATTTCTTTTATATAATTTATTCCAAGGTACAACACCTGCGAATGTTGTTTGATAATATTTAAGAGTTTTACATAAATCTGTAAGATCAAAGACACCTTCATCTAGATAATTTTTTATACTTGGATGTGTATAATTACATACCACAATATCAGCATCATTCGTTTCTAATGAATACACCATTTTTGATATCATATTATATTCTATAGTATCATCACTATCAACAAATTGAATATAATCACCACTCGCACATTCTAGCCCTTTATTTCTAGCTTTTGAAACACCACCATGTTCATTTTCAATAATCTTAATTCTCGGATCATTTAATTTCCTTAAAATCTCAGTTGATTTGTCAGTGCCTCCATCATTAACACATATTATCTCAAAATTTTCATAATCATTTTTTAAGATACTTAAAGCACAATCCTTAATTGTCTTTTCACTTTTGTAATATGGAACTATTACACTTACTTTTTTCATATAATAACCTACCTTTAAATTATTAAATGACTTCTATATTTGTTTACCGTACCTACATTATATCAAACGAACATTAAAATGTAAAGTTTATATTACATTATATATAATAATAAACTCTTCATTTAAATCCATTCCTATTAGTTTATATAATTCATAACTTCTTTCAAAAAAAGATTTTGAAAGAACACGTTCATAATATTCATCTTGTAATCTACCTATTAATCCTAAAACAGCATCCGAAAGTGGCAACAAAAACAAGGACGCTTCATACCCAAATTCGCGTAAAGCCTTATCATTTTTACTATATAATATGCTAGATGATTCATAATTATAATATAATAAATATTTATTATTTTTATTTGAATAATCTAAAATAAAACTTTCAAAATCTACTTCATTTATTGAAATAATTTCATCATTTATCAAATTATTTCCGTCATATAGAATTTCTATACTTTCATATTTTACTACATCATTAAATTTTAAAATTTTATTTAAAACATCACTATTTATTCTCATATAACCCATTTAAACTTCTCATATCATCAAATGCATGAATATCATGCATTAATATTTCACATACAAGAGAAAAACAACCTTTCGCATCTACTAAATAAGATGTACTATCTAATATTTTAACCTTTCTCGCAATATTTTTTTCTATCATTATAGGTAGTAGTTTTTCATAATTATCAGAGATATGTGGGCAATTTGCATTAAAATGTCTTGGCATATTAAATTCTATTTTTTTACCATAATCATCTGTATAAAACTTATATATATGGTCTGTAAATCTATCTTTAACATCCATATATTCTTCTATGCTATGGACAAATGTATTTTTACTTAAAGGGCATCCTAAAAATAAAATATACCCACCAAATCTGAGTTTTCCAAATGAACCATTCGGACTTGCAGGTGTTGATGCATAATCATCATCCTTTATATATTCTTCTGCATGTTGACCATAAGCTACAACACTATGAGTCGGATGATTTGATCTTATAAAATCACTATCCATAATTGCTTCATTCGTTAAATAACCCACATTAGAATTTTGATCTTTTTTTACAAACACATCTCCATCTTCTCTTATAGAGCCCCATGTATGTGTCGGAAATAATAATAGCCCATTTTTAAATTTTTCCTTAAATGCTTTTAAAACTGTTTTCGCAGAACCATTAATATTTTTTACACTACTAAATGATGAATGCACCATAATAGTCTCATTACCATTTAAGCCTAAATTATCTAAATCATTTTTTAAATCTTCATAAGTATACATTTATAATCACCTTTTTAATAATACTATATATTTATTATAATTAAAAGGAAAAATACTCCCAAAGATATAAAAGAAATGCCTAAATAACATGAAATATATGTGTTTTTCATAAGAAGTTTTTGTTTTATGAAATTTATAACAAATTCAAATCCTAATATAATAAGTAATAATGATATTAAATAGTAAACAAACATATTTTCACCTTCCTATTTGAAAAAAAATGTAATTATGATATACTCTATTTAGAGGTGACTCTTATGATAAGACATATACAATCTGAAGAAGATTACTTAGAAAGAATATTAATTCTTAGTTCTCACGGTATGGTTAGATCTATAGACTTATCAATTGATATGAATTATAGTAAACCAAGTATTTCAATCGCGATGAAGAAATTAAAAGAAAAAGGATATATTACTATAGATAACCAAGGCGGAATTCACTTAACAGATGAAGGAAACGATATTGCAAAAAAAGTTTATGAAAAACATACAATAATATCTAACCTGCTTATAAAAATAGGTGTGAGTAAAGATGTAGCCTTAGAAGATGCTTGTGAGATTGAACATTGCATAAGCGAAGAAACATTTACAAAGTTAAAAGAGTATTATAATAAAAGCCTTTCAAAAAAATGAAGGCTTTTATTACTTATATGGCTAATTTAATGAAATTATCATACTCATCACTAATTATATTTGATTCATCCCCACATACAATAAGTTCACCTAAAACATTCAATCCCTTTTTTAACGCATTTTCCTTCCATGTACGCATAAATTCACCATCACCCCAACCATAAGAACCAAAAAGTAAATAATTCTTATTAGGATATTTTTTTACTATTTTTTCATAAAATGGTACAAACTCATCTAAATCTAGTTCTTCTTGTCCCATCGCAGGACAACCTAAAATAATATTTTCCGCCTCTATATTATCTATATTCGCATCATTTACATTAATTGCTTCAGAATTCAAATCACTTGCAAGTTTATTTGCAATACTTTCTGTATTACCAGACATAGTCCAATAAAAAATTATATTTTTCATTCTATTAATCCTCTCTAATTTATTATTTGAGCTAATTTATAACCATTATCTAGAAGTTTTAAACAAGTTTCGCTGCAAGTTTTAAACATATCAAAGGTTTTAAGTTTTTCATCTAGATTAGAATATACTCTCCATACTCCATTATATAAACAATTTTTATTACCATTTTCAAATTCCATTACATCGAAGACATCATAACCTAAGAATACACCAATCTCATGAGGAAAATTTTTATTATGATTTATTTTATGTTTAAGATAATTTAGATATGTGGATATTTTCTTTTCATTAGGATATTTATTATTTAGCAAATATTTATAATTTTCGTCTTTGAATAATGTTTTATAAAGAATATCTTCATTATAAATTAAAATAAGTATTCTTTTTGATGTCTTTTTAATAACAAAAATATTATATTTCGGGCATAATATTTTTTTTAATTCTTTAATATCACGAAGATTATTAAGACTTAAACTTACTAGATTACTACTTTTTATACCACAAAGCGCTGGTGCACAATGAAGTATTATTTCACGCTCAAAACCTTTACACATGTTTACCTCCAGTTAGTTTTAACTAACTCTTTTGCATTTTTTATAGTTAGTCGAAACTAACTATATCTATATTCTACATATTTTATATATGTTTGTCAATACTTATTTTATTTTTCCACCACCTGCAAGAATATCACCTTTATAAAATACTAAAGACTGACCACTAGTTGGACTTTTTTGAGGTGTCTCAAAAACTACTTTGATTGTATCCTCATAATGATATAAATATGATACTACTTCTTTTGCCTGATAACGAATTTTAGATGTAACCATTTCTCCATCATTAAAATCATCAAAAAGTAATAAATTAACATCATATAATATGACTTCATTTTTATATAAATCTTCTTCAAGTCCTACAATAACTTGATTTTTTAAAATATCAAATCCGATTACATAAATTGGTTTTTCATATGATATTTTAAGTCCCTTTCTTTGACCTATTGTATAATTAAATATTCCACTATGTTTTCCTAAAACACGTCCATCTTTAAATACAATATCACCGATATTTTCTTTAATATCACTATTTTTTAAAAGATAATCTTTATAATCTGTGTCTATAAAACATACATCTAAAGAATCCTTCTTTTTAGCTACAGGAAGACAAATATTTGAAGCTATCTGTCTTATTTCATCTTTTGTTTGATATTTTTCTAAAGGAAAAACTATATAAGGAATAACATCTTTATTTATTGCATATAAAAAATAAGTTTGATCTTTCTTTAGCGAGCTTGATTTTTTTATTACATATCTATTATATTCCTCACTATAACTTACTTTTGCATAATGACCAGTAGCGATATAATCACATCCATTTTCTTTTGCAAATTTATACATTTCATCAAATTTGAAATATTTATTACATAGAACACATGGATTTGGAGTACGTCCGTTTTTATAAGAATCTATAAAATTACCAATAACTTTTTCTTTAAATTCATCATATAAATTAAACGATAAAAGATCAATATCTAAAGAATCCGCAACTTTTTTTGCATCTTCATTTACTATAAACTCTTTATTTATAAAATTTATATTACACCCTACAACTTCAAATTCATTCTTAAGTAAATATGCACTTACAGCGCTATCTACACCACCTGATAGTCCTACTAATATTTTTTTCAAAATAATCACCTACACTTTAACATAAATAATAAAATAATACCTAATATTATTCTATATATACCAAATATTTTAAAATCATGTTTATTTATAAATTTATTAATAAATCTGATTGTAATCAAACTAACTAAAAAACTCATTAAAACACCAATAGATAGTAATACAATTTCATTTAACTCTAAAATATTTTTAGCTAGATAAAAATCAAAAGTTTTATAACCTGAGGCAAGTATCATAACAGGAATTGATATTAAAAAACTAAATTCAAATGCTTCGTTTCTTTTTATACTAAATAACATAGCTGTTATAATTGTAATACCTGACCTTGATGTACCTGGAATTAAAGAAAGCACTTCTGATAGACCTATAATAAATGCTAGTTTATATGAAATACCGCTTTTTAGTTTATTCTTCTTTTTATAAAAAAATTCTACTAATATAAAAATAATACCATATATTATTAGAGTTATAGATATAGTATATGTGTTATACAAATATTTATTTATATACTTATCTAGTAATAATCCTACTATAGATATCGGTATACACGCAAGTATTATTTTAAGCCATAATTTTAAAATTTCTTGGTCCATATATATTTTACCATCTTCGATTTTTAGTGGCCAAATTTTCTTAAAAAAACTTAAAAAAACCGCCATAATTGCACCAAATTGAATAAGAATCAAAAAAATATTCATAAATGCATCTGATACATTCATCTTTATGACATTATTTAATAACAAAATATGAGCTGTTGATGATATAGGCATCCATTCTGTTATTCCTTCTAATACTGCGTATATAATTGTATAAAATATATCCTTCATATAAACACCTAATAATATTTATGTGAAGATATAAAATTTATTAATTATTTTCTATAATTTTTGAAACATTCTTTAAAATAAATTTTTGAGTTGCTTCATCAATAAAATTAACATTATTTAATTTAAGAGTTCCTACATTCTCACATACAAATCCAACATTTTTATATTTTAAAGAATCAGCACACATTGCCATAATTCCTTCCTTGGCGTCTTTATTATATGTAATATTAATATTATTTAATTCGATAGACTCGATAATACTCTCAGGAAGTCCTAAGAAAAAACCAACACCATAAGAAACATTTTTACATTCAATATTACTAAATTTAAATTCTTTAAAAGATGGCGTAGTCTCATCTTTAGGAATATACTGTTTAGAAAATCTATAATCTATATTATCATTTCCAGCTTTATAAAATGCGTTAATAACGAAGGGAGATAATACCGAATCCATAATTATATTATCAAATACTATATTACTCATAATCGCAAGATTTCCTCTCCCTCTTTGAGATTTTATACGAAGACCTCTATCGGTTGATTTAAAAACACATTTATTAACAACTACATTATTAATTCCACCACTGTTTTCACTTCCAAGTGTAACCCCTGCATGTCCGTGATTCATTAAGTTATTTCTGATTATGATATTACTAGATGGTCTTTTATATATTCTAGCAAGTTCTATTTTGCTAGATTTTATCGCAATACAATCATCACCAACACTTATAAAGTTTCCAATAATTTTTACGTTATTACAACTCTCAGGATCACAACCATCTGTTGTAGGTGAATCAAATGGATTTTCTAATCTTAAATTGATATATGATAGATTTTCACTATAAAATGGATGTTGATTCCATGATGGTGTATTGCACACTTTAAATCCTTCAAATACAACATCTTTTGAAGTATGAATAAATATTCCTTTAGGCCTTCTTGCGATTCTAAGTTCTCTATGATTAATCCACCAATCAGAATTACATGCATTGCAATCGATAACACCTTGCCCATATATATTAACATTTCTTACACCAAGAAGATTTATGATACTTGAAAAAGAATCTTCACTTCTTCCTTCCCATGTTCCCAAAGGAAGTCCATTTAAATATTCATCAGCTTTTAATATAGGATATTTTGTTCTATCTGTTTCACCTATTAATTTAGCATTTTTGGTTAAATAAATACTAGTATTATCTTTTACAAATAATGAAATTACATGATAAGTATCATTTAAGACTAACACTTCATCTTCTTTTATATTATCTAAGATATCTTGAATACTTTTAGTATCATCTAAAACTCCTTTATTATCATAATAAATAAACTTCTTATTTAATGTCATAAACTCTTTAGAAGTATCATTAATTCTAATTTTATATAATGTGTTAGGCAATAAATCATATATTGAAACAACATTTTTATTAAATTTATATTCTTTATCATCTAAAAACAAACTATACTCTTCTGTATAATAACAATCATTATTATTTAATTCTATTGTTACACTGTTTGCGGATATAAAAATTATATCAAAATTATTTTCTTTCATATTTCACCTTTCCTATAAAAAAGAAAAGGTGTTTTACCTTTTCTTATAATTCATGATTAATGATATACTATTAGTAATAGTTACACATGATAGTGTTTCATAATCTTGCCATATTCTTTTAAGCCCATAATCACAAAATAAAACATAGCCATATTCTTCTTTATTATATACTACCCTGCATAAGATAAAAGCTTTAATTTTATTCTTCCAACAATATTCATGTAGTTCTTTATTTTTTGTTTTATAAATAGAATAATCATTACATACTTCAAAATTTTTATCTTTAAAAATCACATCTAATATTTCCTTATTAATAGGTTCTATTAAATAGTTATCTCTTTTAAATTCAGACAATATCTTTCCGTTATTTTCAAAATAATATACAGCAGAAAGTGAATAAAGGTCTGAAACATATCTAAATGTAGATTTTAATCTATTTTTTATATCCTCTTCTTTTGTTAAACGCTTTTGAATATCTTCAATAACCACTATCATAGATTGTTTATTCTTGCTTAAATCAATATTTTTATGTTTTTCATCTAAGTAGACAATAAAACAATTTCTTCCCTTTTGTTTACCACGATAAAGTGCTTTATCTGCTTTTAAGAATAATTCATCAAATAGACTAGCATCACTAGGAAATCTTGCGATACCTGTTGTAGCTGTAACAAATATTCTAGTATCATCTACCATGATTTCTTTTCTCATATGATCATCATATATTTTTTTAAATACCTGCCATGTAGAATCATATGTTATTTCATTAAAACTAACAATAATGAATTCATCTCCACCATATCTTCCGACAACTCCGTTACTTCCAACGGCTTCAATAAGCGAACTTCCAATAGTTTTTAAAACTATATCTCCGATTTGATGTCCATAAGAATCATTAACAAGTTTAAAATTATCGATATCAAAAATACCTATTGAAAACTCTTTTTTAAGATCAATGCATTTATGAATGAATTCTAATATATATCCCCTACTTACAGTACCTGTAAGAGAGTCTAGAATTATGTTTAAATCTTGTTGTTTAAAATAATCATATTTATTTAACATAGACTTCGTATACATTCTCTCACTCCCAATCAAAAGCATTATAGCACATATAGATTTTTTTGTAAATTAATAATAAAAAAGTAAGAAATTTTAAATAATTTCTCACTTTTTATCTAAATATTTACTATTAACTCTTAGTGCGTTAATTATAGCAATTAATGCAACGCCTACATCTCCAAATACAGCAAACCACATATTAGTTATTCCAATAGCCGATAGTATTAAGATTAATAGTTTTACAATTAATGCAAAGAAAATATTTTCAAAAACAATCCTCATTGTTTTTTTTGAAATTTTTCTCGCAATAACTATAGAATTTAAGTCATCATTCATTAAAACTATATCCGAAGCCTCTATTGCAGCATCACTTCCAATTGAACCCATGGATATTCCTATATCACTTGCCATCAAAACAGGCGCATCATTAATACCATCTCCAACAAAGCATAAAGTATCTTTATTATTTAAAAGTTTATTTACTTCTTCTACTTTATTATTTGGAAGTAGGGATGATTTATATTCTGTTAAATTTAGTTTTTTAGATACATATGATGCGATTGCCTCATTATCTCCTGTTAACATTATAGACTTAATGTTTTGTTTATTTAAAGATCCAATTAAAAGTGAAGCTTCATCTCTTATTTCATCTGCTACAACAATATAACCTAAATATTTCTTATTTAAAGCAACATGACATATACTGCCTATTTCATTTTCTTTTATATATTCTATATCATTATCTTCCATTAATAAGTGATTACCACAAAGTATTTCATACTTTCCATTTGCCGCTATTCCTTTTCCAGGGTAATTTGTAATAACAAAGTCATTTTCAATATTACTCTTGTATTCATTTTTAATGGCAATACTAATTGGGTGATTACTATCTTTTTCAGCTATAGCTGCATATTTTAATATTTCATCTTTATTATTTTCTGGAAATATTTTAGTTACTTTGAAATTACCTTTTGTTAATGTTCCAGTTTTATCAAAAACAAAAACATTAACTTTTGATAGTTTTTCAAGGTAATTAGATCCTTTAATAAGTACTCCATGCTTTGAAGCGGCTCCTAAACCTGCAAAAAAAGATAATGGAATACTAATTACTAAAGCACAAGGGCATGAAACTACTAAAAAACTAAGTGCTCTATATATCCAGAGTGATGGGTTTTTAGTTATTATACTTGGAATTAGCGCAAGTAACATTGCACAAATTACCACGATAGGTGTATAGAATTTTGCGAACTTAGAAATAAAATCCTCAGCATTGCTTTTTCTATTTGATGCATTTTCAACTAAATCTAATATTTTAGATACAGTAGAATCATAAAACACTTTATTAACCTTAATTTCTATTGTTGATAATAAATTAATAGAACCACTTAGTATCTCTGCTCCTGGTAATACATCCGCTGGCATTGATTCACCTGTTAAAGCCTTAGTATCAATACTACTACATCCTTTTATAACAGTTCCATCAAGTGGTACTTTTTCACTAGGATATACTATAATTCTATCACCTATATTAACTTCTTCAGGAGATACAACTTTGATATTTTCTTCTTCTTTTAAATTTGCATAATCTGGTCTAATATCCATAAGGCTAGTGATTGATCTTCTTGTTTTATGAACTGCATAGTTTTGAAACCATTCACCAACTTGATAAAACAAAAGAACTGCACATCCTTCATCAAACCCCTCTATTTCGCTTCCATTAACTCCATTATATATCGCAAGAGAAAATGCACCTAATGTTGCGATAGTCATCAAGAAGTTTTCATCAAGTACACTCCCATGAACTATATTAAAAAAAGCTTTTTTTAATACATCATATCCAATTATAATATATACTATTAAATATAGACAAAATGGTAATATAAAACGACATTTGCCAGAAAAAACATCACCTAGTACTATAATCTTATCAACCATAAAGATAATTAAGAATAATACTAATGAAATTATTATTCTAATTAAATTCTTCTTTTGTTTTCTTGTCATATAATCACTATCTTTCAATTAAGAAGTCAGGTTCAATCTTTTTAGCAGTTTTTAACACTTTTTTCAGTATATCATCAAATTTCTCATCTTCTATATCTATTGTCATCTTTTGTGTCATAAAGTTAATAATACACTCATTTACATCTTCTAATTTATTAATTGCATCTTCACACTTTTTTGCACATACTGCACAATCAACTTCAATCTTAAATGTTTTTTTCATAAAAATCTCTCCTTCTATTCATTAACATGTGATAATCCACATTCTATAATTTGAATAACATGTTCATCATCTAAAGAATAAAATACTTCTTTTCCAACTTTTCTTGTTTTAACAAGTTTTGATGTTCTTAATATTCTTAACTGATGACTTATTGCTGATACGCTCATACCAAGAATTAAAGAAATATCACAAACACAAAGTTCACTTATTTCAAGACAACTTAATATTTTCATTCTAGTAGAATCGCCAAAAACTTTAAACAACTCTGCAAGATCGTATATAGTACTTTCATCTTCTAATTTATTTTTTACATTTTCAACTAAATCATTATGAATTATATCAAGCATAACACACCTCCACATTTGAACAATCATTCAATTGTTCAACTATATTATATGCTTATACTCTATTTATGTCAAGTAAAATAAAAAAAATAAAAATCACCCGTAGGTGATTTCTATATTTCTATCTCTTCTATAACTGTACTATGCTTCATTGAATCATCATAATTTATACCAACTAGTATTACTTTACCATGATATTCATCTAATAAAGAATGGTATTCTTTATTCTTTATTTGTTCTATAGCTACGCTAGCTTCTTTATTATATTTAAGTTCAACAATTATAGCCGGCCCATCATTTCTTGGTATATATATTATATCTGCTCTACCTTTAATATTAGATTTTTCTTTATGCATATAATGAGTACTTCTTAATGTATTAAAAGAAAAAATAGTAAGCAATTCTAATACTTGTTCATTATTTTTATTTAATGCATTCGCATATAATTCATGATTTTTATCTAATATTTTATTAATAGTATTAGAATCTTTATTATATAATGCTTTTACTGCTGACAAAGAATCATTTATTGGCTCATATAAATCAAACCATTCTAGTTCATCTAACGCTATTTCTAATTCATTTTTTATTTCATAATTAGGTATATAACATTCTTTATTCAATGAATCATATGTTAAATATCCTAAATGGATTAATAAAGTTAATACATCATCTTTACTATTTATTATACTAATATCATTATTAAATTTTCGAATTTTAACACTTACTGAAGTATCAGCTAACATTTTAACTAATTCTTCCTTTAAATCTTTATCCTTAAATGATAAATAATGTACTACATTTTCTAAAGCTGAAGTAGATACCCAGTAATCATCATATTCTCTATTAGTTATAGCTTCTACTACTGATTTTGGATTATATAATTCTATTCCATCTAGATTATATCCATCATACCATCTTTTCATCTCTTTATAGTCCATGTTATACTTTTCACATAGACCTATTACTTCATCTTTAGTAAATCCAATATATTCTGATAAGGGTTTTGAACGTAACATTGTATATTCACTAAAATTATTTAATGCTGATTCTGTATTATATCTTTTTATTGGTAATATTCCTGTCATATATACTAAATCTATACAAGTAGAAGTATCTGAAGCTTTAAATAAACTTCTAAGTAACATTATATAATCATCTTTTAGTTTATTATTACTAGATTCTCTAAATACTACATCCCATTCATCTATTAAGAATATGAATGTTTCTTTTGTATTGTTATATATTTTCCTAATAGAATCAGCTAAAGTCTTTTCGCTTTCTGTTAAAACATTTGGATATGATTCATCTAAATCTTTAATAATTCTTTCAGTTAATTCTACTGTAAAGTTATCTTTATTACTTATAGTAGAATATAATGATGCCATATCTATCCATATAACATTATGTTTATTTAGATGTTCTTTATAGTTTGGTTCTTGTGATATTTTTAAAGAGGCAAATAATTCTTTTGAATTCGCTCCTTTTGAATAATATGCATTGAGCATACTTAAGGCCATTGTTTTTCCAAAACGACGTGGTCTTGTTATACACATAAATTTACTATTACTTTTTTTCATATATAAATTCGTATAATTTAACAATAAACTTTTATCAATATAAATCATATTTTCTTTATCTTGAATAAATCTACTATTATCTTGATTTAAATAATTCGCCATAATATCACCTGACCTCGTAAATATAGTATACCATACTTGATTAATTTATTCTATTATGTACAAAATAAAAATCACCCAAAGGTGATTTCTATATTCTTGTAATTATTTTACTTTATAAAAATAACGTTAAATGTTAATATTACGATCAACAAAAAACTTCAAATTCATCGCATTCTTCATTTCTATAATATCTATATTTACAATTTATTTAAGTGCTTCGCTCACATTTTTTACATTTGGTACCAAAATAGGATTTAATCTTTCGCTCTAGTTAAGTCACGAAATTTAAATAAATCGCAATTATTAATTAGTTGTTATCTCATCATTATACATTGAAATTACACTATTTATCTTAGAAACAGTTAGAATATATGTCTCCATTTTATAACATAATGATAATATTTTTTTAAATCTATATTACCATTTATATCATTTTTTGATAGAGATATTTCCGTTATAAATACCTGAATCAACTAATTCTTTTATAAATTGTTCATTCTCTTTTTCTATTTTTTCAAGAAATTTTATAGTAGCATTCGAAGGTTCTCTATCAACAAATCTATAAAATTCAGTTCCACTTTTAGAAAAAATCGTTAACATTGACATCACTATCGAATATCTTTGACCATCTTGATTAAAACTCTTTATTACATCATAAACATCTTGAAAGCTCTCTCCAGTTTCCAATAATTCCATACATTGAAGAGCTTCTTCTATATCCTTTCCATAATATGAATCCTCAACACGAATTTCAATATATTCTTCCCATTTTTTATATCTTTGTGGATAAATATATTTTTCCCCTTGTTTAATATATTCTGGAATCTTTTTTCTTGTCTCTTCTTTTTTAAGTTCTTCTTTTTTAAGTTTTTCTTGATGCGCCCATTCTTCGTATTCATCTCTAGTTACTCCTGTTAATCTAATATAAACTGAATCAGCATCATCTAACAATGAATAAAAAGTTTCATTGTTATAATCAAATGAATAATTTTCACCTAATTCTTTATGATAGGATATTGCACCTAATAATATATTTATATTCCTTATATGTTTGTCATACTTAATCGCTTTACTTTTAATTTCTTCTATTTCTTTTTCAGTCATAATTACACCT
>CAZJSR010000018.1:0-7527 GCA_964548855.1 uncultured Anaeroplasmataceae bacterium
CTACGTTTAAAGTAGATAGTTCACTTATTCTACTCTTATCTTTGATTGTCATGTTAAAATTTTGTTCTTCTAGATTATCAAGTAAATAATCTGCATCATCAAGTGAAAATCCATATACTTTTAAATCAAGCATAACACCAGATGCTCCACCTTCGGGTCCCCCGAAATAAAATGTAAAATTCGAGTTTTCTGCCGAAATATCATCATCAATTTTACAATTTATTGTAAAAATAATATTTTTGATATCTCTAGTTAATAATGGAGTTCTACCAATATACGCAACTCCTGCATTTAAATATCCAGCATTTTTATAATTAAATACAGGTTTAGAATTTTCCCTAAATAATTCATAGATTTCATCAATATCAACATCTTCACTAGTACCAACAAAATCATAAGTATAATATGAACCATCTACTAAATTAAAACTAAATGGTGCATCTTCATCATACCATAAATCAATATTGACACTATTGAATTTCTTATTTTCATCTTTAAATCTACTCAAATCATAGGTATAAGTTATTGTAAACTCAGACCCTGGAGTTAGCGTAGTTTCAGAAACCGCCATTTTTAAAGTTGCTGGATCATCTGTTAGTGCATGAGCATTTTTACCACTATTTAATGTAAATAAAGCTGTCATTAATATTAACGATAATAAGCCAATAATCATTTTCATTTTTTTCATAGATTTACCTCCTCGTTCAATACTAAATCTTCTTTATTCCTAATATATTGAACCAAAGTTTTTTTCTTATATAAGTTATCTTTAGATGAAGAATTCTCATCTTCATCCAAAGAATTTTCAATTTTAATATTAGAATCTTCGTAATATATAACATCATTTGAATCGATTGTTTCATCAGAATTGTTTTTAGATTCGCCATAAATCATTTCAGATTCGTCACATTCTATATTAACTACAGAACATAACCCTATACAATCTGTTTCACTTTCTAATACTACTTCTATTTCATCATAAGTATTTTCAAAAGTGTAAATTGAATTTATAGATTCTATTTTACTTTCTACACTTTCTACTTTATTAAAATAATCACTTATAGAACTATTTTCATCTACTATTGAATATAATAAAGAATAATCATAAATTGAAATTGATCCTTTATTTATAATCATCATAGCTAAATATAAATAATCTTCTACATCATAAGGATTATCAATATAATCATATAATGTTGAAACATCATATATATTAAATGTACCTGAACTATAAACATCTCCTAAAACTGAGATATAAACGATATCTGATGCAGTAAAGTTATCAATATTATCATAACTAAAATCATCATCACTATATAATTTAATAACCCATCCAGTAGCTACATAACGTCTAGTTAATGTACTTAATGAAGAAGAATCAGCTTTATAAATATCTACACCTTTATGATTACTTATTACAACTTTATTTAAGTCTACATCTAAGGACATTAACAATTTATTAACAGAAGTATTTTGTTCAATATTTCCAAGTATTACTTGTTTGAAATCAACATCATCAATACCATGAGTATATCCCAATTCATAATAAGATTTACGATAAATATAAGTTTTTCTTCCTTTAATTTCTTCATGTTTAGTAATAAAACTTATAGTACTACCTTCTTTTAAGTTGATAAATTTTCTTACTTCAACAGTAAATGTAAAATATTGTTTATCTGGTAAATTATAATTTTCATTATCTTGAGAAAACTCTGCATATAATTCATAATTTCCTTCTGAAATTACTCCCTCAAATAATGTACCATCTGTATAGTAATAATTAATGCATACATTATCAGGTTCTCCTGGTAATTGCCCCTTATATGTAGGGTATACTAACTTAGAAGTATAATAAGCTATTTGATCTTCAATTTTAATATCTAAATCTAGTGCTCTAATACTATAAATACCATCAACAAAACTTATATCATAATTTTCATTATTATAAGAAATAAACGTAATATCATAGTTTCCTACAAATGAAGTATTAGTAACATCACATGATAATTCTATTTCTAAATTGTCATTGTTATAGATTTCTCCTAATGTAGTAGTCCATGTAAGATCTACTATATCACTTAAATAAATACTTTCTTTATTATCAGCTTTAACAGTTACCAATGCTTTAATAATATTATATTTAGTAGTTATTTCACCACAATAATTACCAAAACCTGTAATAGTTAAATCATATTTACCTACTAACATTGATTCATCATAATCTAAAGTATAATCATTACCTAGTGTTAATGTATTTGTTAAATACATTAGATTAATATCATCATTAGTTATTTCAACATTTTTACCAATATAACTAATATTAATATCTTCTATCAAGAACTCTTCTACTAATTCCTTCTTATCAACACTATATGAAATTACCTTTTCACCAATAAAATTATCAGTATCAACTATAAATTTAATATAATAACTACCAGCATTAATAATACTAATCTCATTATTTAATTCTTCATCTAAATATGCAGTATACATTGATTCACTAGTATAAATATCTCCATTAATAATAACTGAATATACTAAACTAATAATATCTCCAGTATATGTTTTAGAATCTATATCCACTAAAATATCATCAGATAAAATTGTTCCTTTAATAATTTCGTAGTTTCCACTAATTGTACCTTTATAGTTTAAAATACCTGTAATACTAACATTTGCAGTACCAATAGATTCATAATCACTATATTCTATTGTGTAATATGAATTATCAATTACTTCATTATTTCTTGATAAAGTAACCATTGGTTTTACTCCACCAATTACATAATTATATTGTTCTAGCAAATCACCTATTTCAAATTCTCCGTTAGATATATCTAATGGATTAATAGAAAAGTTAATAATTCTAGTACCACTATAATTTCCAATAAATGTAAATTCAATTGATGCATATGCACTTACTACTCCGTCTACATAATGTACATTTAAATTATTATAGTAATTTACTTGGTAATCAGTATCTATAGTAAGTTCTAAGATATTACCTGATCTATAGAAAGAATAATTAGTTGGCTTAATATAATCTCCACTATAAATAAAGTCATAATCATCTAATACTACGGAAATATCACTTACCTTAACAATTTTAAATTCTACATCAACAAAACCTTTAAAATTATAAATACCAGTAACTCTAACATAAGAGTCACCTACATCTTTTGATGAACCTAACGTTTCATAATCAACATTAATAACTAAATTTTTGTCATTATATTTAATAATTAAGTTAGGAGTTACAATATCACCAGTATATTCTTGAGCCGGTATAGCATCAATTGTAGCTTCTTTAATATCTCTTGACTCTATTTCATATTTAACATTACATGTTCCAATAAAATTACCTTCCCTAATAGGTGATAAAACTAATGTCTTATTACCAGCATTTACATAATCATAATCTAATGAATTAGTATTATCTAATAAATCAGTAATATTGATCTTATCAAATCCATTATTTAGATAAATTTTATATAAAGCTTTATGTGCTTGGCCATCATATATATAATTTTCTAATACTTCTATCTCAATAGAAGAATCACTCAAATCTAATTGATTAATTATAAATTTTAATGTTTTAGATCCGATATAATTATCACTATTAAGTGACACAGTTACACTTGCAGTACCAGCATTTATATTATCTTCATAATTAATATCATATTCATCATCATTTAAATAGTTAGTACCATCAAATACATTACTAACCTTAGGTTTTAATTCTCTTCCATTATAAGTACTTACTTCATATTCTAGTTCAAATGATAATATATTAGAGATATTTAAAGCCTCAATTTCGAATGTAATAGTATATTTTCCGCTATAATTATTTATACCATTAATAACTATTGTGGCACTACCTACGTTAATATTATCTTTGAATTCTAATCTATAATCAGTATCTAAAATTAAAATAGTTTTTCCATAATACACCTTAAAATCTGGTTCTATTTCAAGACCTGTGTAAATTTTATTAGGTATATTATCATATGAAATATTAGAATCATCAGTAATATCAATACTTAATATTTCAAAATTTAATTCTAAATCATTTCCTTTTAATGAGTTTTTTAAATTTAATATTATTTTCGCATTACCAGCATTTTTATTATCTTTATATTCAATATCATAATTTATACTACTAACTAAGATATCATTAAAATATAGTCTAACAATAGGACATATAGCACTTCCATTATAAATTACACTATATTCACCTGTTGAGTATTCTATATCATTATCTGCTATCACAAATTTAGAATTATCTATAGTAATAGTGCTAGATACAATTTCAAATTCTAAAACAATACTAGAATAGAAATTTCCCTTACCTCTTAAGGTGATATTATAACTACCAACTTCTAAATAATTGCCATTAACTATATCATAATCATTACTAATAAGATTTATATTATCTCCATAATTACCAGTAATATCATCATAAGTAATTTCTATATTAGTTCCAGTGTATTCTTTATCACTAATATTAATGATAACATCACTGTCTGATATAGATTTCTTAGTAATTTCAAAATATAATTTATACTCAAAACTATAATTTCCTAAACCTGAAATCAACACATATGCTAAATTAGAAGAAACATTTATATTAGTAGATTCATCACCATAATATAAGCTATAATCTTTATTTAATAACAGTGATATATCACCATACAAAACATTTACATTTGGCTTTATTAAACTACCAGTATATTTATAACTACTTTCCTCAAGTGTAAAACTTAATGAATTAGTAACCTCTTCATTAGAAATTTCAAGTTTACTAATTGTAATATCACCGCTATAAACACTAGACTCATTGTATTCACTAGTACTATTAATATATATCTTTACAGTATATGTTCCAACATCTAAAATGTCATCTATTTCATCACCTAAACTATTATAAAATTTTATATTTAATGTATAATTAGTTAAGATTTCATTATATAACAATGCACTTATTTCTATGTCATCCTGTGTAATGCTATTATTATCAAAAGTTTTAGATAATTCACTAATATTAGCACTACTAATTAAAGCATTAACTTTATCATCTAAAGATAATGTTAATTTATATATAGCATTAATTCCATTTTGTGATGTAACACTTATGGTAATAACATTATTTCCAACACTTAAATCATAAGTATTAGTCAATATATCTAAATCATCTATTAAAATAGTTTGATATTCATTATTCTTAGTAACATTCACTACTACATTATTACGATATGTATATCTAATATTAGATATATTACCTTCATTTTTACTATCAAATACAATATTAGTTAATGTATCATTAATATTGACACTAACATCAATTGTCGTAATACTACTACCGTTATCACGAGTTAATTTAATAATATAATCTCTTGTTGTATAAGATCCTGTAACACTTAATGAAACATCTAAATCTTTACTAAATTCATTAAATTCTAAATGATAATAAGAATTATAGTTAGTATTATTGACTTTTATAGTCGTTCCATCTGTTGCGAACAAATAAATGTCAATATCATTATATTCATAAGCTAGTGTAGGAACTATAATTACACCATCTTCTAAAACTATATTAGAACTATTATATAACTTAACGCTTGTACCATGTTTATATATAGTGATTGTTTCAATTACAGGTATAAATCCTTCTTTGATATCTAACTCTTCTCCTACAAATAACAATGTAGTATCTACATTACTATTTGGAGTATATACGCTAGATATATCATCTTCACTATTAAAGTCAAATGTATATTTTCCATTAATATCAGTTGATTTTAAACTAAAATAAATAGTTCCTAAATATAGTTCATCTGAATAAACTGGATTATCAAATTTAACAAAGAAATATTCATTGTAAAACTTTAATGTTCCATTATTAGGATTTATAATTTTATCATTAGATAAAATAAATTTATTAGTGTCATAATTCAAATAAATCGTTACACTATAAATATCATAATATGCTTCATTTAGATATAAATCAAATCCTATTAATCCATCAAAATAATTATCATAATTTTTAGAATTATCTTTTAATCTAATTTCTAATTTAGCATTATTATTTTGTGTTACTCCATCACGTGGAATATATATTGTATATTCCTTGGTATCTCCATTTTCAGCCATAACTGTAATAATAAATTTATTATCACTATTAGGTGATAATGTTAATGTTTTTTTAAAACCACCCGTTAAATAAGATTGTGATCCAATTTTAACATTTGATGATGACTTAACAATTGCTTCTAAAATAACATAAGTAGTATCAATTGATACTTTTTCAAATGTATAAGAACTACCTGTAACTTCAATTTCATCGCCATCATTTAATTTCAACTTTAATGATGTATCAGAATCTAAACTATCATTAGGTACTGTAACATTAAATGTCAATACATTAAAATCAACATTACTTAATGTCTCAGTTATAACATTATTATTAGATATAAAAATCCAGTTATATTCTTCTTGTAAAATTTGTAGTCCCATCTTAGCACTACCATTTTCTTCAAATGAATTAAATACTCTAAATGTACCCACTAAAATTTTAGAATCATTTGTATATTCAGAATAATTTCTATAATAAGTTTCTAAGAAGTATCCATCTGCAGTTATATCATAATTAAAACTTGCGTATGGAAAAGCACTTGGAGTAAATGTAGATATTGAAAGACCTTCATCTATATAAACATACATTCCAAGTCCATATATATTTAAATTATTACTATTATTTAAATATAGTTGAACATTAAAGTATGTAGAATTTACATTTATATTATCTACTTCAAATGTAAAATATATATCATTATTACTTATATTAAAGTTTATAGTAAATGACTCATATTTAAATTCAGCAATATCATCTTCACATGTAACATCTACAGAAATAGAATCAACTAATTCTAATCTTTCTATTTCTATCTCTCCTAGGTAAATATATGAATTAGAAATACCACTTTTATTTACAAAAATTATATAATCATCAGAAAAACTAACATTAAATGATGAACTATTATTAAATCTTACTATTTTAACATTTTGTCCAAAATCAAAATTAATTGTACCTGTAGTAATTAACGATTGTGTATAATTTTGTATATATATTTCAACCTTATTTCCATTTACTTTAAATACTACTTGATCATTAAAAATATCAGTTGTTGAATCTATAAGTTCATACATAGCAGTTAATGTAATGTCTTCTTGCATTGTATATGGAAACTTAACTAAAGTATCATTATAATACCAACCTATAAATCTATATCCACTTTTAGTAGGTATTAATTCTTTATCAAGTTTATAACCATAATATCCTGCAATACTTGTTTTATCTAACGTACCACCATTCAAATCCAATGTAATAGTTATATCATCTAATTTTAACCATTTTGCATAAAGTGTAATATTAGAGCTTAATCTACTTCCGCCAATTGCTTTAGTACTATATTTACTATCTAAATACCAACCATCAAATTTATAACCACCATATGATAATGTAGGTAA
>CAZJSR010000018.1:7627-35660 GCA_964548855.1 uncultured Anaeroplasmataceae bacterium
TTACTTAAAGTCTCTGGAACTTCTCCATATTCTGTATAATATGTAACAGTATATGTATCAGTAGTATCATCATCTTTAATAAGTTTAACCCAACTTAATATATTAAATTCAATTGTAGATCCTGAAGTATTCATTAATACAGTAACATATTCATCATCTATATCTTTTTCTATGGCATTAACATATACTTCTGTAACCTTATCTCCACCATGTGTAATCCCTTCTTCATCAGAACCAACAGGATAATTATCTAATAATTTAAAAGTAAATGTACCTAAAACTATATTTGTAAATGTTAAAGGATTATCATCATTTAAAAAATTTATACAATTTTCATTATATGCAACTATAACATCTTCACCTAAATTAGGATTTTGTGTAAATTTTAAAATTTCAAATGGATACTCAAAGTCATATAAATTTCCAATGTAATAATATTCTCCATCGCTTCCATTAACACCTAACGCTATTTGAAATCTTTTAAGTGATATCTCAGTATCACTTAAAATTGATACTTGTACAACATATTCTTCTTTATCACTAGAATAACTAATAAGTTCAAACTTAATAGTCGGAATTTCATAACTTTCATCTTCGTTTCCGCTATCACTACCACTATTTTTAGTCCATTTTGCATATAAAGTAGTGTTTTCAGATATTTTCATTCCAGGAGTAGCTTCTTTAGAATAAGTACTATCTAAATACCAACCATCAAATTTATAACCACCATATGATAATGTAGGTAATTCTGTTGGCAATGATGTAACATTACTTAAAGTCTCTGGAACTTCTCCATATTCTGTATAATATGTAACAGTATATGAATTACTTACTAAAACATTTAATTCTAATTGATTACTAGAATCAAAAGAAACGAAAGTAGATTTATTATAATAACTAGACTCTTCTAAATCTAATTCTAATACTACTTTAGATGATTGTGGAGTATTTTCCTTAAATACTAAACTTAAAGTTCCTAATTTTACTCTATCACCACTAGGTGAAATTTCCACATTTGTCGTTCCATTTCCACCTATTTCAACAGTTATAGAACCAAAATCATCATAATTAGAATTTGTTTTAAATTTATTACTTAATGAACTATCTTTTAAAAACGATACTGATTTAATATAATCACATATAGTATTATCTTGTGTAAATATAAGTGTCATACCAGATGTTTCAGTTATACCTGATACATATAAACCTACAACCATTTCAGATGATGTAGATTCATCTTCTAATGTAAATGAAGGTGTACTTAAGGCATATGTATTAACCCTTTCTAATGAAAATAGACTAATTAAAAAAGTAAATACTATTGAAATTACCGTTAATATTCTTTTCATAAAGACACTCCCTTTCTATTTAAACTTCTTTAAAGACACTAGATAACTAATGTCCTTAAAGAAGTCTTGAACTAAATGAATAGTTCAAAACCTCAAATATTACTTGATTAAATAATCCTTATTAATATCTTCCGTACCATAAATATGAGAATCGATAAATAAAACATCAGATGTTGAGAATTTTGTATCATCATTAATATCCATCGCATATTTTTGATAATTACTTATTGTAGAAACATTTAATAGATAATTTTCACATACCATCTTATCTTTTTGTGAAATCTTACCATCACAATCTACATCTCCTCGAATAACAACAGTAAATGAATCTATTATATTTTCAGCATCATCTACTAATTGAATTTTCATAGCTGTAGTTACATAAGTTTTAGAATATTTATTACTTGATACTAATTTACCATTTGAATTATATACTCTAATAAAATCAATATTATTATCAAATTGAGTTAAGAAAGTACTTAATATTTGCATATCAGATACATTCTTTAATACTAAATCAATTGATTCATTATATTCTTTATGATCATTTAATACCCATTTGTTATTTCTACCAGACTTAGAATATGTATAGAATTTATAAATATCATTATTTATAACAAATATAGAATTTTGATTTGTAATTGTTAATTCTACTTCTCCACTATAATTATTAATACCTTTAATTATGTATGAATAATTATCATTGCCTGATATAGTTTGTCCATTATCAACTATATAATAATCACTGTTTAATAATAATTGGCGATCATTTGCACTTACAACGATTGAAATATTTCCTAAAGAATCTTTTTCATAACTAACATTTTCTTCTTTTAAAATATATTCCTTAATCTTAAATGTTCTATAAATTGTTCCTTCATATCCTTCTTTAAATATAATAGTTATTAGTGCATTTTCAGTTACATTTACATTATCTGAATATTCGAAATCATAATAATCAGTTGAAACTATAGCGCCATTAATATATACAACTATTTCAGGTCTAACTTCTTGTCCAGTATATGTATAATCAGTTTCATATACCACATCAATCTCAACTGCTTCTCCTTCTCCATCTACAATTGGATCATCATCATCGTAGATTTCAAATGTTTCAGATATGAATGCATCTGTAGTTTTATAATTGTTACCTGCAATAATATAAACATTACCAGCTGTTTTACCTACAGTGTTATTAGCACCTAAAACAACATAATAATCCAATTTTTCTACTAATGTGTAAGAAATATTAGTATGATAAATATTAATTTCAGGAGTTACTTGAGAACCATTATTATAACGTGCTGATAAAACATTATACTTAACATTAGTTCCTCCAATTAATGCTTTTGAGATTGTAAAATATTCTTCTTTTGTAGCAGATAAATATGTATCTGTTTCTTTTGTAGATACTACAACCTTATATTCTCCTGCATTTTTTGGATTAGAACATACTTTACCATTTTGATAATAAGTATATGTTATTTCAGAATCTCCATTATATGTAACACTAGGATTAACAATTTCTAATGTGTCATATTCTTTATCTAAATTATCATTAATACTGATAGTAGCTGTTTTCTTAACAACAACAATAGTTATTGTACTGTATGTATCACCATATCCATTTGCTTTAAATACAATATCAAATGTCGTTCCTGTAGGTGATGCTTCACCAACAGTTGCATCTGAATCAGTTTCAAGTAATACAAAATGCCATGATCCATATGAATTACTTTCAAGTACAATATCACTTAATGAAGTATAAACTTCCTTAATTAAGTTATTAACCATAGGTAATAACTCTTTATCTAATTCTTTTAATATTATAGTAAATGTTATACTATTTTCACCTGTATAATAATTTCCAATACCTAAAACTTTAATTGTCGCTATTCCAGATTCTATATTATCTTCATATGTAATACTAATATTTTCATCTGTTAATAATGTTCCATTATTGTACATTACAACATTTGGCTCAATATTTGTACCAGTATAATATTGATCAGATATATCACCTATTGATAAGGTAGAAATATCACGTTTAATAATATTAAATTTTATGTCTTTATCTCCAGTATAATTTCCTTTTCCTTTGATTTTAATAATTGCTTTAGAACCTTCACTAGATATTTCTATATTATTTTCATATGCCTTATCATATGAAGATATATCTTTATCTTCTCCATATGATAATTGTATAGTTGGTTCAATAGATTTAGTAGTATATTGGTATTCATTTAAATTAGAATCAAAATCAGTAAATTTATAATCTACTTCACTAATATTTCTTGGAGTTATATAGAATTGTTCCGTTGTTTCTGATTGTTTATATTTTCTATTAGCTGATACAGTAACTACTACATAATATGATCCAACATCAGTTGGTGCAGAAATATATTCACCACTACTGTTTAAATAATCAATCTTAACTTTATCATCATCAAATTCTGATTCATATAAATTACCATTACTATCTAATTTAGAAATATCTTCTTTAGTAAATGTTCTAGGATATGTAGTATATGTAAACGACATGTCACTAAAATTAAATCTAATCTTAGAATCATTTAAATCTACTATTATTGTAGAAGTATCTATTATTGGATTAAATCCATTATCATCAGGAATAAATTTAATACCAAAATGAACAGTTTGAGCTTCATTAGAAACTATAGTAGAACTTTCATATTCACGATCATTACTATTATCATAGAATACCCAATGACCATATTTATTATTATACTCAGATAAATCTATACTACTTAATAATGCATCAACTTTTGAAGATAAAATTCCAACAGTACTTACATTAGAAGCTTCTAAGTCGCCTATTGTAATATTGAAATATTTCGTTGCTTCACCAGTATAATTATTAATACCTTTTACTATAACTTTGGCAGTATTATTGCTAACATTGATATTATTAGTATATTCTAATCTATAATCAGTATTTAAAGTTAATAATGTATTTCTTGATGAATCATTTACAGAAACTGATGGTTCAATCTCAAATGATGTATACTTTTGATCATCAATCGAATCTATCATTGAATCTGTAATATTCTTAGGATTAATCTTAAAGTTTATAGTATATAAACCAGTATAATTACCCTTACCAACAATAGTAATTATTGCATAATTACCGTTTAATATATTAGTATATGCCATAATATTATTACTATAAGTAATGGTTAAATCATTATCATTTAATGTATAACTATCAAATTTAACAACAACATTTGGTTTAATTTCAAATCCAGTAAAGGTGTTATCTAGTACTTCACTATATGATAATTCATCAACATTCTTTGCATTAATTATTATAGGAACAAAGTTACTCTTACAATAATTAAAATATTCATTTTCTTCTAATTCTACTAAATATTGATATGTACCTGCATTTGTAGGTATATAATCAATTTCAGATCCCTTTAAATAATATTTAACACTAGGTGTATTATGATATATAGATGCATAAGCTATTACATATGAAGGAGTTTCTATTTGATTCATATTGTATGTTGCATCTACTGTAGGTAATAAACTAAATTCTACATTATTTTTAACTAAATTAATATTTAAAGTTGATTCATAATTGTTATAATTTGTACTATAAGATATAAATACAACCTTTACAACATAACTATAATTACCTTCGCTATAAATATCTTTATCCTCTTCATTAAGTGACCAATATCCATATTCATTAGCGTCAGTTACAAATGAAATATCACTTAATTTAGTTAATCTATAATCATTTTCAGATAACGTTAAAACATTTAATTTTTTTTCAGTCAAGTTAGATGCAAGATCAGTCAATTCAGCTTTTAAAATAGTATATGCCTTTTCAATTATAACAGAACCTGTGTAATTTCCTTTTCCAGTTACTGTTACAACAACATCACCTGCATTAAGAGCATCGTCAAACCCTAAATCATAATCTGTTCCTTCTTTTAATGATACATCACTATTTCCTGTAACTAAATTAATAGTAACTTCTGGCTTAATTTCCTGTTTTGTACCATTATAAACTACTTCTTTTTTACTAAATACATAAGCAATAGATTCAATACTCTTCTTATTAATAGTAAGTTTTCCTTTTCCATAACTAATAGTTATAGAATAGTTATTTGCAGATGCAGAAAGGTTATCCATAGTTATTACATATTCCCCTGCATTTTGATTTATCTCAGTTTCATTATCAAATTTATAACTAGCAACACCTGTAATAGTTATAATCTCATTAGTATCTCCTCCAACTAATCCATCACATGAAGTAATTGAATAATTTCCAGGATATGTAACATTATTAGAATATACAGTTCCATAATTATCTGGAGTAATTGTTAAAGACAATGCTTTCTTATTAATAATTACACTAAATTCTCCTGATTCTGTATTATGATTTAATGCTGAAACATAATAATATACAGTATACTGTGAAACTTCAGATCCTACTAAATTAACATCTTTAAATGTAGGAAGAATTGTATTCTTTTTATTTAATGCATCAGCTACAGATATAGTACTATAATAAATTTCTGCTTTTTGATTTCCATATGTCATAGCAGTTACACTACCACTATGATATTCTCCATCATATGTTGCATTATAATTATTACTATTAACTGTCATATTAGCATTATTAACTTTAAAAGGAGATGTAGCACTTACGTAATCTTTATAATTAGTCATATTAGTAATTTTTACATACATATAATATGTATCAGCATTTAAAGATGTACTACTTGTAACAGTAGACCATTCTGTACCATTTGAATTACTATCAATTAAATTATAATAATATATTTTAGTACCATCGCAAATTTTACTTAATGATGGAATAGATTTAGTACCACCATAAGTATAACTATCCATAGATACTAAAACATCTAATAAATCCGCTTTAGTAATTTCATAAGTTTTATTATCATCTAAATCATCCTTATAGTTACCAATACCTTTAATATTAATAGTGATTGAATAACTTCCTGCATTAATGCTTGAATCGTTACCATATTTAGGAGAATATGTAAAATCAGTACCACTAGTAAGTGTTACATTACGATTTTTATCATTAACAGTTACTGTTGAAATATTTGGTTTTAAAACAGAACCATTATAAACAAAACTTGAATTGCTTATTGTCCATGAAAAATCAATATCACTTGAAGTTAATGATTTAGCAATAATTGTATAAGATTCACTATCATCCTTAGTACTTGTATAATTATTTTTTCCTGTTACGATAATGGTAATAGTATAATCACCAGCATTCATACTTGAACTTTTTGAATAAGTTGTAGCATAAGTATAATCTGTTCCATTAGTTAATACAGTATTTCTTGTTGTATCCTTAACAGTTACACTTGTGATTGTTGGTTTTTGAACTAAACCATTATATGTAAATTTAGATGAACTTATAGTCCAATTTAAATTAATATCAGATAAAGATATACTCTTAGCTGTAATAATATATGTTTTACTATCTTCCTTACTATTTCCATAGTTTCCTTTTCCATTAACTTTAATCTTTATAATATAATTTCCTACATTAATACTAGAACTATTACCATCATATGAAGCTTCATAAGTATAATCTGTATTATTTGTTAAAGTAAAATTACGTGTAGTGTCCTTTATAACAACAGATATTATATTTGGTTTTTGAATTGATCCGTTATATGTAAATTTAGAAGAATCAATTGTCCATGTCAAACTAATATCTGATGAAGCTATACTTTTAGCATTAATACTATATGATTCACTAGTATCTCCACTATAATTTCCTAAACCATTTATAGTAATTGTATAATTTCCTACATTAATATTATTACCAATATTAGTAGTATAATCAGTACCAATAATAAGATTTACATTACGAGAAGTATCTCTAATAGTGATTGTAGGAGTAATAGCACTTCCTGTGTATGTAAATGAAGAAACATTTAAGGCAATAGTTATATCTTTACTTGATATATCTTTTCTATTTATTGTTAATGTATAAATTGTGGATGCCTCATTATAGTTAGTTGTTGCGGCACATTTTACTTCTACTGTTATCTTTGTACCAGCATTAATTGAACCAAGATTTGATACTGTTACTGTTGTGCCAGTTATTGTAGCTGTTGAAGGACTTGTAGTACTTGATATACTTAGTGATCCACCGTGACTTGTTGATACTGTAAATGTTGTACTAGGTGTTCCATATACAACACTAGTTGTTGTTGGTGATATAGTTATATATCCATTTGCTTTAGAAATTGTAAATGCTACTGCACTTGATGTTTTTCCATTATAGTTTGTTGTTTCTCCAACTTCTGCATAAATATAATATGTTCCAGCATTTAATGTAGTATTTGTAATACCTGACCATACTGTTCCTCCGCTATTACTATTAGTAGTGTTATAGTAATATGTTACTGTCCCACTTCCACTGTTTCCTGAAATACTCGGAGTCGATACTGTTCCTTTATATGTATATCCATTCATAGTTACTGTAGGAGTAATGTTTGCTTTTACTATTGTCCAATTAACTGTCTTATTTGTAGTTGTAGAATCACTCCATTGGTAATTTGAACCTACTGCAAATATTACTTTATAAGTTCCTGCATTTGTTGCGGATGTTGTACTTCCACTTGTTACTATTGATGCACCTGTTGGAATTGTAATTCCGTGTTGTTGTGCACTTCCGTTATATGTCTTATTTGCTGGACTTGATGGTATATTTATCTTCTTTCTTGTGATTGTTACTTTAAATGTAGCACTTGAAGAAGTATAATTTGTTGTTGCTGCTAAATTAACTGTTATAGTTACTGTTGTTCCAGCAGCTACTGCACCTAAACTTGACACTGTTACTGTTTTATTACTATCAGTTACTCCAACTGAACTTAATGATTTAGCAAAACTTACAGTTCCTCCAGAATTATTTGTATATGTAAATGTTGTTGAGGCTGTTCCATACTCTATATTCTTTGTTGTTGGATTTACTGTTATAGTTCCTGTAGCTTTTTTAATCTGATATTCATAGTCTAATGTAATTTCACCATTATCTGCAGTTTCAATAGTAATATGATAATAATAATCCCCTGCATCTTTACTATACCAATTACTACAATCTTCATAATAACAAAAATCAAAATTCTCGATCAATATATAATCTCTTGATAAATCCGTGATAGTGATATAAGATATTGCTGGTTTTTGTATACTTCCGTTATATATAAAATTAAAATCATCTATCTCAAACTCAATATCTATATCTATAAATTGATCATTATCCAAATTTGGATAAAACAGTCCATAAATGACATTAGTATAACTACACGTATAAGAATTAATATTAAAACTATAATTACTATCCTTATACCAACCAGCAAAAGATGCTGATGAACATGTTGGCTTACCTAAATCACTTATACTAAATCCATATCCACTAAAAGTTATAAGATTTGATGTATTTACATCGGGTAAATTAAACTTATAAGTTATCTCAACTGCTTTAGCATAAGTCAAAGAATTAGTACTACTAGGAACACTAAATTGCTTACTTTTAACTTTTGTATTATTAGATGCAACAAAATAATCATCCATAGTAAAACTGAAAATATTATCACTATATGTATATGGTGCTACAATTTTGTCTACAAAACATTCTAAAAACATATTGGTTGTGTCAACAGAATATGATAGATAAATATATTCAAAATCAATTAAATATGCATAGCATCTACTAAACATATAACTCATATCAATATGAGTCTCTCCATAATGTTGACTAATTGAAAATAACTCTATGTTAGAAAAACAAGAGTCATAAAACATATATGCTAAATTCTCGATTTTTTCAAAATTCCAATTAAAAATTATTGTCTCATTATTCATTGATAAGTTATAGCACCCATAAAACATAGCTTCTGCCACTGTAACATTACTTACATCAAAATTTTCAAACCCTGTAGATTCTAAAGAATTACAATTATAAAACACGCCATACATATTAGTTACATTACTAGTATGAAATTTACTTAATCCATAAATACGTTTTAGGCTAGTACAATCTTTAAATAAACCACTCATCGTAGTAGCATTAGATAAATCAAATTTTCCAACATCAATTTCCTTCAATCCACTGCAACCTCCAAACATAGATTCAACATCAGTAGCTTTACTTAAAACAAAATTACTTACATCTAGAGATGTCAGACTTCTACATCTGTAAAACATACAATATATTAATTCAACATTGCTTGTATTAAAACTACTCACATTTAATGTTTTTAAATTGGTACAGTTAAAAAACATATTATACATCCATAGAACATTACTTGTATCAAAAATACTTAAGTTTAAAGTTGTTAAATTTTCACAATTTTGAAACATACATATCATATTAATTACTTTACTTGTATTAAATTTACTTAAATCTAATGATGTCAAGTTAACACATCCGTAAAACATACCCTCCATAGTTTTCACATTAGTTGTAACAAATTTACTTAAATCTAATGATGTTAAACTTCTACAATCTTGAAACATATGATCCATAAAAGTTACTTTACTTGTATTAAATTTACTTAAATCTATTGACTTTAAGTTATGACATCCACTAAACATATGACTCATAGAATCAACATTACTTGTATCAAAATTCATATTATCTATAGTTTGCAAATTAGGATTATCTAAAAACATATAATCCATATTAGTTACTTTACTAGTATCAAAATTAGATAAATTAATATACGATAATGCATCGCTGATACTTTCAAAATACGAAGTGCAATCATCCGGAGCATATATAGGACTAGAACTACAAAAATATAAAGAAATTAATCCATTAGAATCCATTAGAACAGGAATAGGATAATTAAATGAATCTATAAAAATACAATCCGCACCATCTTGACTATAGTACTCTTGAAAGTCTTCTTCTAAAAAATATATTTCACGAATCAAAGATCTATCCAGTTCTCCTGCAGAATAAACATTGTCCCATGAGTCTTCACTAAAAGCTCTGTCTAACTCATCAATAAAATCATATGGTAATGTTGATTGATCTATTGCTCTTGTTACTGACCTTTTCAATTCTTTCTCGTTATCAATATCTACATTTTCATCACAATTGCTTTCGATAATTTTTTTGTTTCTATCAAAATATTCACTATTATCTAACGAACTATCAACATAAGTCATTTTATTATCAAAATCATTTAATATAACAATACCAATAATAGCGCTGATAAAAACAAATAACGCTATTTTAAATATTTTTTTTACCTTTTTCATAAAAATCCTAGTTAAGAAAAACTTAACATAACCTCCTTCTAAAATTATAAATTTCATTTGTAGTTACACATCTTTCTCGTTAAGCAAAACTTAACAAACAAAATAATAAAATCCTAGCACAAAAAAGCATTTAGATGCCTTTTTGCCTATTTTGAATATTACATTCGATGCAAAAAAATGTAAAATGATGGAAAAAGTTAAGCATTTCTTAACAAAATTTAAGTTTTTTTTAATAAATTTTGTAAAAAAAATTGTCAAATATTGTCATTAGTGTTAATATATAAGTAAGAAGAAACGAGAAAATGTAAAAAAAATGGCATCGAATGTAATATTCAACGCCTTTTTTTCTCATCAAGCAAATCAAGTTTATTCATCATTTTTACCTTAGTCTCTAACATACAATGAGCATACCTATTTAAAGTTATAGAAGCATTTTTATGCCCCATAATTTCAGATAAAGTCTTAATATCCATACCACATTCAATTGCCCTTGTGGCAAATGTATGCCTTAAAGCATGAAAACTTAAATGACTAATCTTAAGATATTCAATCGTCCTTTCAAATATATGCTGATAAGTCCTAATAGGCATCTCAGTGCCATCTTTACTTTCTATGAAATAAGAACTCATAGAACTTTTTTTATATTCTAGTAAATAATCTAAAATACAACTAGGAATAGGAATAATCCTATCCGAAGAATTAGTCTTAGGACTATCTATAATAGATTTATATTTCCCAGTCTCATCTTTTTCTCTATACCTAGTTTTATTTATTTTAATAATTCCAATTTCAAAATCAAAATCATCCCATCTAAGAGCTAAAAGTTCTCCAATTCTAAGACCAGTATATAACGTAAACAAAATACCAAAACATCTTCTATCATAACTACTAATTACATATTCTTCTATCAATAATTGCTCCTGTCTTGTAAATGCATCTACCTTCTTTTCTACACTTGGAAATCTTTTTAATCTAGCACAAGGATTATACTCACATAATTCTAAATCAAGTGCATATTCAAAAACCATATTAAATACAGTAAGTATTAAATTAACACTTGAAGATGACATCTCCTTTCCAGTTTTAAGATTTCCAGAAGCTTTATGTTTTTGTAAAAAATCATAAATATTCTTCCTTTTAATATTATTAATACTTACATCTCCATATTCTGGAATTAAATGTAATTCAATAATATTAAGATATCTATTATATGTTCTTAATTTTACTCTGTCTTTACTGTAATTAATCCAATCATATAATAAATCTTTAAATAACATATTAATCTATTCCCTTCTATTTAAAATTATTAAGCTAAAGCTTAATACATTAATTATAAATAAATAGAAAAAAAGCTTAAAGAAATCAAAACGATACATCTTTAAGCCTTTATTATTTAAAAGAATTCTAATACTTTTTTAAAATTATTAAGAGTCTCTTCTTTAAAATGATAATCATAACTAAAAGTCTTAATAATAGAAGAAAGTGCACTGCTTTTTACAATTTTTCCATTTCTTATTAAACCTAAATTTTCTAAATCTTCCCTATCAAATAAAGATTCTATTTCTTTAAATTTAGGATCAATATCACTAAGCGCAATTACTTTTAAATCATTATGTAAAGAATTATCTACATTCTTAATTGATAAACCTGCACCATCACCATCAACAAGTAATATAGCATTATGTTTCTTTATCTTAAGCAAACGATTAATTATATCTTCTTGAATTTGCTTAACATTCTTATTTCTAATATCACCTACTCCTCTTATTGGTAAAAAAACTAAATCATCTTTTATATTTAATAATTTTTTAAAATTAATTAAATAATTATAATCAGTTATCCCCTCAACAAAAATAACTGTTTTATCAGGATCTAATAAAACATGATTATTAACCATTAATGCATTTTTAATTGGATGTAAAGAATCAGGATCTGATGCATCTACTGATGCAAAGTCATTAGATATCTTAACACAGTTATTTTCTAATGATACAATTCTTAATTCATCTAGATAATCTAGATCAATTAAAAAAGGAGAATTAGTTGCGATAATAATAGTTATATCATTTCTCAATGCAAATTCTTTTAAGAAACCTCTTAACTTCATTTGAGATAATGCATGTAAATTATATCCAGGTTCATCAATAATTATAATATCTCCAGAATTTAAATTATTATTAGTAAGTAAATTAAAAAACATATTAAAAAACCATTTAAATCCTGCAGATTGATAATCAAGATTTAATACATTCTCTTTATTATATATAACAAATCTAATCTTATCTTTCAGTTCTATTCTAAAATCGTAATTAGTAGAATCTACAAAGAATAATCTATTAAATTCACATGATAGTTTCTCAAGTCTTTTATTAATCTTATTTTCAATTAAAAATGAAGATTCATTATTAAAATTTTCAATTACTTCTTTAATTGATATTTTAATATTTTTAAATAAATTAACTAAAAATAAATTATCATAAATAGAATCTATTTTAGATTCTAAATCAAAACTAGATATATCCGACTCTTTATAATCAATTATTTGAGGAATAAAATTCATATTATACTTTTTATAATAAATATTATTAATAAATTCATATTTATTATTAATATAATCATTTTCATTATATGAAGGATAGCGAATAGATATATTTTTATTATAATCAATACGATAAGAATAATCATCATTATTATCCTTAGATACTAAAGTTATTTTAGGATTTAATTCTTTACAATCTGTATTATTTGGAATATCTCTTTCTGTTATATTATTATCTCTAAGCGCAATAAGACCATATAATAAATTAGATTTACCACAATTATTTGCACCTACAACAATAATAAGATTACCCATTTTCCCCTTTATAACGAGATCATTAAGAACTAATTTTTCACTTTTATTTATTCCTATATTTCTATAATTTTTCAAATATAACGCCCTTTGCATAAAACCACCTAAAAATATTTTACCATATAAAATAAAGAGATAACATAAATAAATTTTAATTCATGTTATCTCATATTATATTCTATTTAATATCCCAATATCCCGTTTTTCTCGAACCAATTCTTTTTATAAATCCATCTTTTAAAAGTTTTTCCAGATGTCTATGAATCGTTGACTCTGATTTTTGTGTTATAAACGCGATTTCTGGAATTGTTGAATACTTATTATCTTTTAATATTGATATGATTTCGCTATCCAAATCATTTATCTTATCATTTATCTTGTCATTTATCTTGTCATTTAAAAAAGATAAATTTCTATAAAAAATAAAAGTAAAACCAAATTCGTCATTTTTGTATTTATAATCTATGTTCTCATTGGCACATAATGTGAATGTTCTATCAAAGCCTGTACCAAATGCATCAATATATCCATATTTAAAAAGTGTGTTTGCTATTAAAATATTTCTAATTTTACTTCCAATATCACCAGAGGCAAACTTTACTGGATCAATATCTTTAACTATTGACCCTGGATTATAAATTGAAATTGATGACTTATATATGATATATCTATTATAATCTCCCTGGATAGCGTAAGAACAATGTGCAAATGAATTAACAACAATTTCTCTTATTGCTCTCAAAGGAATTTCTGGGCTTTCTTCTCTTTGATAACCAACGATTGTTGATTTATAAGAAATATGGTTTTGTATATACGACATTACTTCTTTAATGCATTCTATAATATTACCTCTAAACTCTTTTATCTCGCCGAACTCAGTTCTAGAATCAGTCGGATAATTTGCTTCTTTAATTGTTAATGGCTTATTATTTCCAAATAAAAATAAACCAGCATTATTTAAATTTCCATTTTCAGTTAATAACCCTAATTTATTAAGTGCGTCTTTAGCATTTTTATAAATATAATCTATTCTACCTTTATCATTAGCTACTCTAATACATTCAATAAGTAATTCTTCGTTTATATCTTCTATTCCATAACTCGTTTCTAATTTTTCCCATTTTGAATAATTGTCTTCTTTCTTTGAAAAAAAGTCTTGAAGTTTTGAAGAACTCATAATAATATCAGCGTCATTTATTCTAATATAATATCTTCCATAAGCTGAATATGGCGTATCATTTCCATCTACAGTTACCTTTACTATACTTTTTTCCATTTCTCTTATTTCCTCTACTTTAACATTGTGTGGAAGAGGTTTTAAACAATTTTTTATTTCGTGCGTTATATCTTGAATTGTTTTTTTGCCAATATTAAGACCGATCACTTTTCCCTCATCATTTATTCCAAAATAAACTTCTCCATGATTATTCTTATTTAGCATCGAACTTAAGGATATTATTCCTTCTTTTAATTGTGCTAGTGATTTCTTTAATTCAATCATTTCATTTTCAATCAACACAATACATTCACCTCACAATTTTATCTTATCATTTATCTTGTCATTAGTCAATCAAATGACAAGATAAATATTTAAAATTTACAATACCATATACTTAATTTAGTTAAAAAATGGATAACACAAAAGTTATCCATTTTTAACTACTTCATTTTACCTAGACGATATTTAAAATCAATGTAACCAAAATTTGTTAATTTTTCTATTTTATTATCTTTATGAAGAATATATATATCAGGAAGTGGCATTCCATTAAATGTATTGTTCTTACATGTAGTATAAAGTGCCATATCACCAAATACTAATAAATCTCCTTCTTGCATTTGTTTATGGAATTTATAATTTCCTGTAATATCCCCTGTTAAACAAGTAGGACCTCCTAATCTATATAAGAAATCATTTCCTTCTAAATCTGCTTTATATAACGGTGGTAAATATGGCATTTCAATAACATCAGGCATATGACATGCCGCTGACATATCATGAATTAAGAAATTCATATCTCCATTTTTAAATGTATCTAATACTCTAGAAATCATAAAACCAGCATTAAGTACAACACCTTCACCTGGTTCTAAATATACTTCTAAATCCCATTTATTTTTAGCATACATAATACATTTAACTAAACGTTCAATATCATAATCAAATCTTGTAATATGATGTCCACCACCAAAATTAATCCATTTCATATCTTTTAAATACTTACCGAATTTTTCTTCTACTGCATATAAAGTAGATTCTAAATCATCTGAATTTTGTTGACATAAAGTATGAAAGTGAATTCCATCTAATAATTTATATGTATCTTCATCTATTTCTTTAAAATTATCATATGTAACTCCTAATCTACTTCCCTTAGAACAAGGGTCATAAATATCATGTCCTACTTGAGTAGAAAATTCAGGATTTATTCTAATACCTACACTTTTATTTAAAGATTTAGCTTTAGGTCCATATTTTTTTAATTGATTTAATGAATTAAAAACAATATGATCAGCATATTCTAATACTTCATCTATTTCATCATCTCTATATCCAGCACAAAATACATGAACTTCTTTATTTGGCATATGTTCACGGCCTAAACGAGCTTCATATAATCCACTAGCTTCTGTACCACTTATAAATGGTTCAATTATAGGATATAAGTCAAAATTACTAAAAGCTTTTTGTGCAAGTAAAATCTTTGCACCTGTTCTATCAATAATAGACTTTAAAATCTCTCCGTTATATATAAGACCTGCTTCATCTAATATATACGCAGGAGTCTTTATTCCTTTAAATAATTCATCTGGTTCTTTATCTTTAAACCTTACAAAAGGCTCTCTTAAATCAACAACATCCATTTATTCCACCAACACAGGATCATTAGTTTCTTTTGAAGGAAGTCCATATTTATTTAAAGCATCAATAAATGGATCTGGATTAAACTCTTCTACTGTATGAACTCCAATTTCAGTCCATTTACCGGTTAATACCATTAATGCACCACACATTGCAGGTACTCCTGTTGTATAACTAACAGCTTGAGAACCAACTTCTTCATATGATTTTTCATGAGAACATATATTATAAATATAATATTTTTTCTCTTTTCCATCTTTTTTACCTGTAAAAATACATCCAATATTTGTATTACCATGAGTTCTAGGACCTAGGCTTGCTGGATCTGGTAATAATGCTTTTAAAAATTGAATTGGAATAATTTCTTGACCATTATAATTAATTGGAGTTGTTCCTAAAAGTCCTACATTTTCAAGACAATTCATATGAGTTATATAACTTTGTCCAAAAGTCATATAAAATCTTATTCTCTTGATTTCTGGATAATTTAGCGCAATTGATTCAACTTCTTCATGATGTAATAAATACATATCTTTAAGACCTACACCATCAAAGTTATATTGTGTTTTAACAGACATTGCAGGAATTTCATGGAAGCTTCCATTTTCATAATATGAACCTGGAGCTGAAACTTCTCTTAAATTGATTTCAGGGTTGAAATTAGTTGCGAATGGATATCCATGATCTCCACCATTACAATCTAGTATATCAAGTGTATCAAGTGTATCAAATTGATGTTTTTTAGCATATGCAACATATGCTTGAGTAATACCAGGGTCAAATCCGCATCCTAATACTGCAATAAGCCCCTTATCTTCAAATTTCTTTTTATATTCCCATTGATAGCTATAATCAAAATATGCAGCAAATCCTTTTTCTTTACGACGTTTTTCATAACGACTCTTCCAAATAGGATCATCTACATTCTCTGGTTCATATGCAGCTGTATCTAAATAATGACAATTACATTCTAGACATGCATCCATAATATTTAAATTATGGAATGGCATTCCTAAATGCAATACCATATCAGGCTTGAATTCCTTAAATAATTTAACAAGTTCTTCTACACTATTTGCATCAACATGGGCAGTTGTTATTTTAGTTTTAGTCGTTGGTTGTATTTTAGCTGCCAATTCATCACATTTTGACTTAGTTCTTGATGCGATTAAGACGCTTTCAAAAACATCACTTAATTGACTACATTTCCAAGCAGCAACAGTTGCAACTCCTCCACATCCGATAATAATAACTCTACTCATATAATCACTAACCTTTCAAATAAAAAATAGTCGCAACATGTGCGACTATAAAAAACTAAGATTCATGTAAGAATACTTTAATCAGAGCAAAATTTCTACTCTTATTGACCGTTTCACAAGTGGCACACAGGTGCATTTAATGGTTGTTATAAGTAACCAACTTATAAAATTTGAGCTTTTAACTCAATCAATAACGTGACTTTTACATCACACCTAGAATTATAATTCTAGATAGCACTCTCTAATTTGAGTAAACTATATAATCAATAAATTCAATTACAATTAATTTTAACATCAATTAAAAAAAATGTCAAATTTTTTTATAAATACAATTGTATAACTATAATAAAACCTTTTTATATAAAGTTATTGCACTTAACTTTTATTTGAAAGAAAAACTAGATTTTAGTCTTAGAACTTTCTATTTTTAGAAGGTTATTGCGCATAATATCGACATACTCAACAAGTCGCCAAGTCTTAGAACCTTCTATTTTTAGAAGGTTATTGCGCATAAAAATTAATAATAACCAAATGGAATTCTGTCTTAGAACCTTCTATTTTTAGAAGGTTATTGCGCTTAAAATTGAAGGAAGGCAAGAAAACAATAAAGTCTTAGAACCTTCTATTTTTAGAAGGTTATTGCGCATTATATTGCTAAGAAGAAATTAAATGCTGGAGTCTTAGAACCTTCTATTTTTAGAAGGTTATTGCGCCGGGTTCAATTTCTACACGAAAGATGGTAAGTCTTAGAACCTTCTATTTTTAGAAGGTTATTGCGCTTAAAAATGAACATGAATAATTATTTTGAAGTCTTAGAACCTTCTATTTTTAGAAGGTTATTGCGCCGTGCTCGAATTTTACGAAGTCTAAAATTTTAAAGTCTTAGAACCTTCTATTTTTAGAAGGTTATTGCGCAAAAATTTATTAGAATCTTTAGATTCGTTTAAGTCTTAGAACCTTCTATTTTTAGAAGGTTATTGCGCTTATTCAGACAATAAGAATAACACTATCAAGGTCTTAGAACCTTCTATTTTTAGAAGGTTATTGCGCTTCACAATTAAAGAGAGGAGCACTTGTCGATGTCTTAGAACCTTCTATTTTTAGAAGGTTATTGCGCAATGTGGGTTGACTATCAACTAAATTTTGAAGTCTTAGAACCTTCTATTTTTAGAAGGTTATTGCGCCACAAAATGCTTGTGCTATCATTGTAGTTCAAGTCTTAGAACCTTCTATTTTTAGAAGGTTATTGCGCTCCAGAATTACTGGAGGTAAAATTTATACAAATTATTACAAATTTATTTTACTATATTTAACATTTTAAATCAAGATAATATGTGATTTATGAAATAATATTCTATTTTAATATTCAATAAAATCAGCACTAAAAGTATCTTTATATTCAACTCCACATATAATTATAATAGAATCAAACTGCCTTTTCGTTAACTTAATAACTCTTACATCGCCAACATTAGGAGCTATATCATTAATTTTATTTATTTCATAAGACACCATTTTTAATTCCCTAATATATTTAATATATATCGATTTTTGATACATTAGAAACCCTAATTTTATAATACCTTTATGAAACCTGGTATATACTTTTTTATCATCACTAGTTAAAGTAGGAAGATCAAACAATAAAATCAAATATCCATCATTTATTATCAATATCTATTTCTCCTACATCAACAGGTTCACCTTTTAAAAACTTTATAATATCCAAAAAAAATTTTTCTACTGCTACTTCTATTTTATATTCTTTATTTTTATAATAGACCGTACTATTTAATAATTTTAACAGTTCTTTTTTATAATCACTATCAAATGGATCATATAGTTTTTCTATAACTTTTACATCTACAAGTACCCTAAACACTTCTATAATGTCACAAGATAGATTATAATTATTCTGTTTATTATTATGTTTAATCCCAAGAGCTGTATTATATCCTAATGAATTAATAACCCTATTAATCATAGTTAAAATTATTGTATATCCATAATTAAGTGCACTATTAATATTATTAGAACTTCTTCTATTAAAATCATTACCAAATAATTTTGAAAAATACTTTCTTGCTGCATATGCTTCAACATTTGTTGAATCATTAAATAAAACCAAATCAATATATTTTTCTAAAACATTATTTTCTAGCATATACATATTTAAAATCTTATTTTGTAATTTTATTTTATTTCTTATAATCTGTTGCCATAGTATCCCTTTAAAATAATCATTAAAATTAATTTGTTCAATTAATTTTTTTGATATATCACCACAACAATATATACCACTAAGAAATACACTAGGATTTTTCTTTTCATCACAAATTATAACATTAATATTCTTTTTATTTAACTCATTTATTAAATAACACGACAATGTTACATCTAGAGTATTTATGACAATATTTTTAATATTATCCAAATACTCTAGATTATCATCAATTAATAGAAAATTATCTTTAAATCTTAAATCACATTTATTGTTTATAACAATAGTTTTATATGCCAATAATACTATTTATCTTCTTTATTTTTATATTTATCATGAAATAAATCTGCGATTGTTAAATTTTTATATCTAGCTAAATTATATGCGAATGGTAAATATATTATCTTAGACATATTTTTTGAATAATAATTATATTTAGATACATCATTGATATAATCGATATTTATATGATTATCTTTTTCTTTTATATATTCAATAATATTTGACTGAATAATATATTGATATAAATCATAATAACATGTCATTTTACTTATATTTAAATATTTATATGCATTAGATATAAAATTCAAATGAACAGTTCTATTTCTAATTTCTTTAAATAAATCTTTTATTGGTAATTCTAAATAAGTCTTTATATTATCATTTAAATAAGATAATGTATGTTTATTATATCTATTAAGATTTATCATTCTATCTAACAGTTCTAATGAAGCTTCAAAATTAAAACAATCGTTATTTGAACTTGAGTTAATTAACAACTTATAATCTCTATCATAACATTGCATCGCTATTATATATATAGAATTAATCTTAACTAAATTCTTAGTTATTAAATAAATAACTGTTAAATATAGTCCTATAATAGATTTTAACTTTTCATATTCAACGTTTTTATTATTTCTTTCTTTTGAAGCTTGTATAATATAATTTTCTTTTGATCTTATATCATCGAAATTCAAATTAATTAAAGCATTAACTAAATCTTTCTTTTTAGAATTTATATCACATTCTATACTTCCAAAACAAGCATTATGATATCTTATAATTTGGTCTTTAGGTAATTCATTAATAACAAATTCTACTACAGTTTTAGAACGTATAAAGTTTATACAATGTCTTGGATTCATATACTTAATAACATATATAAATCTCTTAGATTTAATAACATTATTAATTATAAAATTCCTGAATTGTTTTTCTCCTTTTTTTCCATCTAGAATATCATCAAGTAGTTCATCAAAACTATCTTCATCATCTATAATATCATCACTGACATTTAAAATGGTTAACGCATCCTTATATAATTGTCTTTTAACATTATCAAAATTATTATTCATTTTAGTAATGCTTTTACAAATTCTAAGTTCATCAGAAATTTTCGTAAGATTTTGATCAAAGAATCTATATTCAAAACTAAATTTAACGTTAGTATTAGTTAAAGTATACAATAAACTCTTAAGTCCATTAATATTATCTAATTTATTTATTAAACTAGAATATAGTTCATTTACTTCTTTAGTATCTAAAAATTTAGAGACAAAATATATAATTTTTGTAAAAACAGAAGGTTCTGCTATTTTAGAAACATTTTCAAGTTCTTTTGTAAAATCATATCTTCTAATATTTCTACTTGTTACAATATTTCTAACTTCATTAATTAAATTAACTACTTTACCATACTTAGAGGCAAGAGATTTAAATATTAATTTACTAAAGTTAGTATAACATTCTTCTTTCTCATCATCTGTTTTAGTAGATCTTAATCTATTAATAATATTTGACTCTAAATCTGGATTATCAACATGTATAAATTTATATAAGATAAAATCAAATATTGTATTTATTTTTGATCTATATGAATCATGTTGTTTATCTTTAATATTTCCAGTAAACTGATTAAATTCATATATTTTTTCTCTTATAGTTTTTATATTAATTCCAATGTTTTTAAAGTCTTTAAATATTGAATACTTATAATATAATTCAAATATTTCTTTTTTATCATTTATTATATTTAGGTCATATCCTAAAATATTTGAGATAACAGTTAAATTCTTTAATGCATTAGTATTAAAACCTTTATTTAAAGCATTATAATCATCATTAAATGTATTTTTTAATATATCCTTTAAATCTGGAGCGTTATTTATTTTCGAATCCATAACATATAAATAATTATTATTATGTGTTAAATTATTTCTTAAAAAACTTAATAATCTTAGCACATTATAATTATGTAGATTAACCTCTGAAACATTAGATTTTCTTTTATCATATGTTTTAAAAACAGTTCCATAATATTCTAAATAAGGACTAGCATAATCCATAAAATCTTTAAATATTTTATCATCTAAAGGATTATTAAGTCTTTTTACTGAATTAATATTTCCTATAGTATCATTATTATCATTTCTTTTTAAATTATCAAGTGAATAAACAATATTATAAAAATATAATGATAATATTTTATTAATATCTAGTATATTATAAGCAATTTGAATATGTAAATTATCATCAAATGTTTTACCAAAATATTTTTTTTCTAATATATCTTTACTCATTAAATAATCTTGTCTAATTTGATTATTTTGATATGGATTATTAATGTTTAAATTAAAATCTTCTTTAATAACATTAATAGAATCTAGGCTTTTATCATAATCAATATCAAATACCGGATTATTACTTAATTTAGATAATTCTTTATTACCATCTATTTTGTGTTGTAATATAGATTTTTCGCCCTTTCCAAATGAAGTAGTATAAATATCTCCATTATATGTAAAAGTCGATTTTAAACCCAATGATTTAGCAATTTGTTTTCCCATACATCTTCCTCTTTTCTAGTTATAATTTAATTATATTAATTAGATGAATAATATGCAAGAGAACTGCCATAAATATTTTTTTATTTTTTTAAAAAAAGGGATGTTATATAACATCCCCTAATAAAACGTTTATCAATCCCAACCATAAAAACTCATATTTTTATTTAAGTTTTTCAAATAATTTATATCTTTTTTTTCTAATTCAAAATCTAAAATATCATAATTTTCTTTAAGTTTAGATAATTCTTGAGCCTTCGGAATACATATAACATCATTTGATATTATGTATTTTAAAATTATTTGATAAACTGTCTTATGATATTTTAAAGCTATTTCATCTAATTTTAAATCTTTAATATTATAAAATCCTGACATAAAAGGAGCGTAAGACTCTAGAGAGATTTCATTTTCATCTAAATATTCTTTTAACGATGTTTGTTGATGCAATAAATGATATTCCACTTGATTTATCATTGGTTTAATTCTTACTTTTTTTATAAATTCAATAAGATAATCTTTACTAAAATTAGATACCCCAATAGCTTTTATTATTCCTTTATCATATAAATCTTCTAATGCTTTATATATTACTACATCATTTGAAAATGGTTCATGAATTAATACTAAGTCAAGATATGTTGTATTTAAATTCTTAAGAGTTTTATTTACCACATCTAAGGCCTTATTATATGTATTAACTTCGTGATCAAGTTTTGTAGTAATAAATAGTTCATTCCTGTTTATTTTAGAATCTAATATTCCTTTATAAATATCTATTTCATTATCATACATTCTAGCTGTATCTATTAATCTATAACCTAACTTTATAGCACAACTCACCATATTTCTACAATTATCACCATTAATTCTTGCAGTACCTAATCCTAAAATTGGCATCTTTACGCCATTATATAATTCTTTATATTTCATTCTTTAACCACAACACATTTTGATATATTATAATATTTAAACATTTCTATATCACGCAAATCTATTCTTTCACCACATATAACAATAGGTATTGCAGGTGGACAAGAAATTGCAGCTTGTGCTAATATTCTATTTTCTGCATCACAAACATCAATTTCTTCTTTCTTCGAAAATACTGCCTCTCTTATAGACATTATTCTTTTTTTAGGTATAATGTTATATTTCTTAGTAATTATTTTAGCCTTTTTTTCTAAAGATAATAATACATTTTTTAATTTATCTAATTCAAGTAATGTATTAGATATAGATATCATTAAAACAACATAATCATCATCATAAAATTCACATACTATACCATTATCATTAAGATATGAGGCAATATCCATACCTAGATAACCATATTCTTTAGAATCTATCGTTATTTTAAATATTTCTTCTCCTATTAATTTATAACCATTATTTATTAACGCGCATCTTATTTGCTTTATATAATCAATATATTCTTCATATCTGTTAATATTTTTATCAATGTAATCATTCACATTATCAAGAGACTGTAAAATAAGATACGAAGGACTTGTTGATGCGAATAAACTTAACGCATCATATACTTCATTTTCTTTTATATTTAAATTTTCATTTATATGTAAATATGCAGCTCCTGTAAGTGCATGAAGTGTCTTATGTGCCGAATCACAACACATATCTGCGCCAAGTTCAATAGGATGCATGGACATAAATTTTAAATACGCTCCATGTGCGTTATCTACTAGTAATAAAATGTCATATTTTTTGCATACTATACTGATATTTTTTATATCCAATATATTACCTAAATAATCAGGGCTTGTAATATATAAGGCAAAAGGTAATTCTTTTAAATTTTTAAAGGTATTATCTAATTCATTTAAATCTATATTAGAAGAATGGTATGTATCTTTTGTATAAAGAAATTCAACATCAAAATCAATTAAAGCTGCGGCTGAAATAAACGTTTTATGAATATTTCTTGCGGCAAGAACATATGGTCTTGTTGTCTTATTTTTTCTATTTATATACGCAAGATATAACATGCTTCTTATACATAAAGAAGAGCCTTCTGTTGAATAAAATGTAGGACAGTTAAAAATGCTTGAGGCATTTTTCATACTTTCTAATATAATGCCTTGAGGCAAAAATAGATTATCAGCGCCATCTATTTCTGTAATATCTAATTCTTCACAACCTAAAACATTTTTACCCTTATGGCCAGGCATATGAAATCTAATTTTATTTTCATTTTTATATTCATTAATAAAATTAATTATCGGTGTTTTCATCATCCATTTCAGAAACCGCAACCATTATTGCACATTCCATTCTCTTTCTAAAAAGTTCACAACCTGGTTTATAAACACCTTTTACACTTCCACATGCATGATATGCATTAGCTGCGCATCCACCTGAACAATAAAGTCTTGCCCAACAATCATTACATTCTTCTTTTGCATATACATTACATGATGCAAATTCTTGTTGAATTTCTTTATTATTTACTCCATTATAAATGTCTCCTAATTTATATTTTTCATCACCTACAAATTGATGACAAGGATATAAATCTCCCCATGGAGTAACTGCCATATATTCTGTTCCAGAACCACATCCACTGATTCTTTTATATATACAAGGGCCTCCTGATAGATCAATCATATAATGATAGAATGTAAAAGGTCTTCCTTCTTTTCTTCTTTCTATCATTAATTTAGCTAATTCTTCGTATTGATTTAATACAATTTTTATATCATCTTTAGTTAAAGCACTCGGATCATCTTCCCTACATACAACAGGTTCCATACTTAGTTCATTAAAACCAAGATCTAACATTACTTTAATATCATTTAAAAAATCAGGATTATAATGAGTAAAAGTACCTCTCATATAATAATCTTTCCCACCACGTTTTTTTACAAGTTCTTGAAATTTAGGAACGATTCTATCAAATGATCCTTTATTATTATAATCTACACGGAATTTATCATGAACACTTTTTCTACCATCTAAACTTAATACAACATTACTCATTTCCTTATTTGCAAACTCAATTACATCATCATCTATAAGCATACCATTTGTAGTAAGAGTAAAGCGGAAGTTTTTCTTTTTTTCTTTTTCAATGCTTCTAGCATATTTAACAACATCTTTTACAACATCAAAATTCATTAGAGGTTCTCCACCAAAAAAATCAACCTCTAAATTTCTTCTTGTGCCTGAATTTTCAACTAAAAAATCAATTGCGCTTTTCGCAACATCAAAACTCATAATCGCTCTTTGGCCATTATATTTACCTTGGCTTGCAAAACAATATGAACAGTTTAAATTACAAGTATGTGCTATATGTAAGCATAATGCTTTTACTACACCTGATGTTTTTTCTTTTAAAACATTAGCTTTATCTTTAAAAGTATCCTTAGTAAACAATTGAGATGTTTGTTCTAAGTAAGAAACATCATTGTAACATTCTTCTATTTCTTTAATATTTATATCAGGATAATTTAATCCAACTTTATTTAAAACTTCATCTTTAGAATATTTTTCATATATTTCAATAATATCATACGCAACAGGTGAAACAACATGAATCGCTCCTGAATTAATATCAAGTACTATATTATAACCATTTAGTTTATATTGATGTATCATATAAATTACCTCTTTCTTATAATCATTTAAAAAGCCGCCTAATAAATGGCGGCATTTAAATCAAAATTACTTATTATTCTTTTGATCTTTGTTTTCACATTTTTGGTTAGCGATTCCGCAACTAGTCTTACATGCAGATTGGCATGAAGTTTGGCATTCACCACATCCACCATTCTTAGCACTTTCACAAAGATTACGAGTTTTAATTGTACGAATGTGTTTCATAATAAAACCTCCACTTTACTAAATATTTAATCACAATACTAATTTATCATATTTATTAATAAAAAGCAAATAAATATTAGGATATTTTGTTTCATTTATGTAAATAATATGATAAAATTTTTATCGGTGATAAAAATGTTATTAGATAATATAAAAAACGAAATTCTTGATTTAAGTATCGAGGCAGAAAAAGACTTAAAAGAAATATTTGATAATATAGACGATATTTGTCTATATAATTCAAATAGAATATTATCAGCTTTCATTGATAATAAAGTTGATTATGCAGACTTTACAGATAGAAATGGATATGGATATTATGATACAGGACGTGATAAACTAGAAAAGATTTTCGCAAATGTATTAGGATGTGAAGATTCTCTTGTAAGATGCCATATAATGAGTGGTACAAATGCATTATGGTTAGCATTCTCAGCTCTTTTAAAACATGGTGATACATTAATATCTATATCAGGAAAACCTTATGATTCTTTACTTGAAATGGTAGGAATTCTAGGAGATTCAAATCAATCTTTAAAGGCAAATGGTGTTAAATATGAACAAATTGAATTAATTGATAATCAATTTGATTTAGAAAGAATTAAAACAAGATTAATTAAACAAGATGTTAAACTTGTAGAAATTCAAAGATCAAGAGGTTATTCTTCTAGAAATTCTCTTACAATAGATCAAATCGAAGAAGTAATAAAAGTAATTAGAAGTGTTAATAAAGACGTTATAATTATGGTAGATAATTGTTATGGCGAATTAGTTGAAAAAAGGGAACCTGGACATGTTGGTGCTGATATTGTCGTTGGATCACTTATGAAAAATTTAGGTGGTGGAATTGCAGCATCTGGAGGATATATTGCAGGAAACAAAGAATATATCGATATGATTGCGCAAAGACTTACAGCTCCAGGAATTGGTAAAGAATTAGGTGCAAACTTCAATCAAAACATTAATTTCTTTAAAGGTATATTTATGGCTCCTAATGCTGTAAAAGGAGCATTAAAAACACAAATTTTCGCAGCATATATGCTACAAAAATTAGGATTTGATAATGTTTCACCTAAATATAATGAAAAAAGAACAGATATAATTCAAATAATAGGACTAAAAAATAGAGACAATTTAGTAGCGTTTGCTCAAAGTATTCAAGCATCTTCTCCTGTTGACTCTCATGTATATATACAACCAGCTCCAATGCCTGGATATCCTTGTGATGTAGTAATGGCGGCAGGATGTTTTACAGAAGGTTCTACAATAGAATTAAGTGCTGACGCACCAGTTCGTGAGCCATATGAATTGTTTATGCAAGGAAGTTTAACTTATGAATATGGTAAATTAAGTATAATGACAGCACTATCAAAAATAGATATAACAAAATAAAAAATTTATTAAAAAAACTATGATTATTGACATGATATGTCAAATTTCATAGTTTTTTTCTATATTTCTATCTCTTCTATAATTGTCTTATGTTCAAGTGTAGTATTATCATAGT
>CAZJSR010000019.1:0-31207 GCA_964548855.1 uncultured Anaeroplasmataceae bacterium
TATCATTATTAAAATCCACAATATCTACATATGTCTTTTCATTTGATATCATTTTTGTAATCTCTTCTTTTAAATCCCAATCTTTATATTGTAAGTAATCTGTAACTGCTTCTATTGATGATGTTTCTACCCAGTAATCATCAAATCTTTTTCTAGTTATAGCTTCTACTACTGATTTAGGATTATATAAACTAATTCCATCTAGATTATATCCGTCATACCAATATTTCATCTTTTCAAATTCCATATTGTATTCATTACATAATATCTTTACTTCTTCTTCAGTAAATCCGATATATTCTGATATAGGATACGAATCGAACATATTATATTCTCTAAAATTATTCAGTGCTGACTGTGTATTATATCTCTTTATTGGTAATATTCCTGTCATATATACTAAATCTATACATGTAGAAGTATCTGAAGATTTAAACAAAGTTCTAAGTAAATTTATATAATCATCTTTTAGTTTATTATTACTAGATTCTCTAAATACTACATCCCATTCATCTATTAAGAATATGAATGTTTCTTTTGTATTGTTATATATTTTTCTTAAAGCTTTAGAAATTAAATTTTCTTTTTCAGTTAAAATGTTAGGATACATTTCATTTAATTCACTAACAATTGCCATGTTAAGTTCTTTAATGAATTCATCGTCGCTAGATACTTCTTTATAGACACTTGCCATATCTATCCATATAACATTATGTTTATTTAAATGATCAATATAGTTTGGTTCTTGTGATATTTTTAAAGGGGCAAATAATTCTTTTGAATTCGCTCCTTTTGAATAATATGCATTAAGCATACTTAAGGCCATTGTTTTTCCAAAACGGCGGGGTCTTGTTATACACATATATGAATTTTCAGTATTTAATAATCTATTACATTCTTTAATCAATAATGATTTATCAATAAAAATTTCTGCATTCTTATATCTTATAAATTTATCATTACCTTGATTTAAATAATTCGCCATAATATCACCTGACCTCGTAAATATAGTATACCATACTTGATTAATTTATTCTATTATGTGCAAAATTTTAGTATTAAGAGTTAATAGTATTAAAATAAAAAGAATCTCACTTTAAAAGTCAGAGTATCATTAGAAAAAATCATTTGTAATAGAAATAAATATGGCTCATTAAAAATCACATTAAATGATATTTCAAATACGTTATAAAAAAATCCTATAACACTTTCAAGGAAAATAAAAAATAGGATAACTCCTATTGATATGTCAAAACGGAATTAATGTTAAAATTATTGCACAAAAAAAAACATTATAAAAATAGTCGAATAAATAGTGAAAAATGAATTAAAAAACAAAATAATATAAAAAAATGTAAAAATTTCTTTGTCGATAGGAATTTTTTTCCATATAAGTAGTGTAGGAAAAAACTACAAGAAGGAGAAAAATATGAAAATAAAATTTAGAAAGAGAAAACATGAAAATTTAAGAAAACTGGTAAAAGTGGATGCATCAAACAATGTATTAGATCCTAACACAAGTTTGTATGTAAGAATTGAGGAGGCTGAAGATAATGTATTAGATACTGATGCGACTGTCATCACAGAAGAATTGATAGATAATATCAATTGGAAGGACAATAACTCAATAGTATTTAAAACATGTCAGGAAATTCCAAAAGTAAAAGAAGGAGAAGTTCAAATAATATGTAAAGAAAATGGAGAAGTATGGCTAGTAAGTGCAACTGATGAAAATACATATAAAATAGGAGGACCATTAGATGATACATATCTTCAAATAAATACAAAAGTAGATAGGGACATAAATATAGAAGGAAGCAATATATTATTAGGAATATCAGACCAACATAAAATAGAGTTAGAACAAGGTAATATAAAAATAATTCTAAATAATAAAGAATTAAGATTAGATGATACAGAAATATCACTACTTGATCATAATACGTATACAAAAGTAGATGATACTGGAGAAACATATATAAACAATGGTTCAACCTTCGGAATAAAAGAAGGAGCGTTTTATATAAAAGGAATGCAAACTCAAATTAGTGAGGATGTGAAAAAGTCTAAAGTAAACTTTTTGACAAATTATAAAAAAGCGGTGTTTGGAACAAATAAAATGTATGTAGAATGTGGTAATGAATTTATATATTTAAAAACCCCAACACTTAATGTTTTAAAAGTTAAGAATACTGGTGAAATATATAATAGTAATAATATGAAACTAATAGATGAAGGAAATTTAGATAAGTATATTTCAAACTATTTAGACCAAAATTTTTTAGAATACTATATAAAGACAAGAGAAGAAACAAGAGGAAATAAATTAGTATATCATGGATCTACAACTGAAATACTTATAAGAATTAATGATGGAAATAAATATTTAATAGGATATTCAGATAGCGTAGATGGATTAATCTCAGAAGTAGAATTATCAACAAGAGAAACTAGTTATGAATTTACAAATAAAAATAAAAAATATAAGTTAGAACAATATTACTCATCAGGAGATGGTGATGATGACTTTATAAGAATTACCACAAATGGTCAAAGAGCATATTTTAGATATTTAATTATGGAGGTTTAAAACATGGAAGTAAGAGTAATACGAGATAAGAATAGAAAGATAGTAGGATATGAAACATATCCAAAAAAAGAAGGTGAGATGATGGAATTAAACGATGTTATAAAACGTATGAATGAAAAAACTATAGATAAAGAAACAAAAGAAGCGGCATTTAAAGCATATAGAACAGATTTATCATATGGCATAGAATCTGAAAGCGAAGAAGAACATGAAGAAATATTAAAATGGTATGAATCATTAAGAAGTGGTGAAAATAAGGAAATACCAGAAAAAATAAAAAAATATATAGAGGTGTAATAGGATGGAAATTGATAGTATAAAAACAGTTGCGATATCATTAATAGGTATTTTACTTACTTTTATTACATGCATAATAAAAGTTATAAAGAAGAATAAGATAATTAAGAAAAACACAGGAGTACTTTCAGTATTAGAAGTGTTAGAGAATGAAATAAAAGAAGCAGAAAAAAATATAAATTATACAGGAGCAGAAAAGAAGAATTATGTTATTACAAGGGTAACTCAATATATGATAGAAAACAATTTAAAATATAGTCCTGAAGAAATAATAAACAAATTAGAAGAATTAATATCTCTTACAAAAGAAGTTAATGTAAAAACGAAAGAAGATTGGTTATATGAAAGATAGAAAAATAATAAGTCAAACAATAGGTGATATAACATTAAACTATGATGTAGGAAGAAATGATATATATAGTATATATAATCTAAATATAGGAAATTCCTTAAATATACCAATAGAGTTAATAATAAAAGAAGGAATGATATATTTAAACTTAGAAGAAAGCCTTGAACTAAAAGATAATATATATAAAAGAAAAAGCGTGTTAGAAACATCTACATATGAAGAATTGTATTATATCTTAGGTAAAGAAAAAGAATATATAGAAAAAGATGATATAGAATTATTGCCAAATGGAGATATTGTATATAACTCTAATAGAGTATATAAAGAGATAAAGAATGAAGAAGGAATAGAATTTATAGGGAATTATGAAGGATATAAGAATAGTGATATTGTAAAAATAAAAAGAGAAGAAATAGAAGAAATAAAAGAGAAAATCTTAAATCTAAAAGAAGGAATAAAGACAATAGATAGTATTCTAAAAGAATATAATAAATATAATAATCAAAATTATAATTCATATATTAGAAAAAAAGAAAAATATGAACAAATAAACGAAGAATATCTTTCTTATAAGATTCAAAATCCACTTGATAATACTATTGTAGAAAATGAAATTACTAATAGATTAAGAGAAGCAGAAAAAGAACTAATAATAGCTAGTAGAATATATGAAAATGAAAATAAATTAAAAGAAGATGAACATTATGAAGAACTATATCAAATAAATAAAGACAAAAAAGAAATGTATGAAAATACATTAAAAAAACTAGAATATGAGTATTTAGAATTAAAGAAAGTATATCCAATGTATTTTCTTAAAAAAGATAAACTCATGTTAGGATATAATGAGGATTATAGATTGTGTATAATTTTTGATGAAGAAAATGAGGTTATAATTAAATATGAATCTGAAAGAATCAAAGAAATAAAAGATAATAAAGATATAGATATAATAATAAATTATGAAGAAAATAAAATCAAAAGTGTAATCAATTCAAAAAAAGAAGAGGTAAATATAGAATATATAGAAAATAGTATAGTATTTAATAATAAAGAGATAGTAGAATTATTAAATAATAATATAGTAAGTGTAAGAAAAAAAGAAGAATATATAGGAATTACAAATTTAATAAATGGCAAAATAATTCAAACAAAAGTAAAAGATATTATAATAGAAGAGCTAAAGTATAAATATGATTCTAATAAATGTGAGATAACAAATGGAAAAAATGATATTAAAGAAATATTAACATTCGATGAAAATGGATACCAAATAAAAGAAGAAAAAATAAAAAAAGATGTAATAATATATTTAAAAATAGAAGAAGAAAATGAAAAATGTAGACATATTATAGAAGGTAAAGAGATAGATAAAATAATCGAAAATACATATATAACAAAAAAAATAGTGGATATAACAAAAATATTAAGTCCAAATAAAAAGGAATATATAATAGGAGTAAGTGTATCAGCCGATAGTGTTTTAGATATAAATAAGACAAAAATAACTCCATATTGTAATTATGAAGATAATAATAATCCTGAGTTTTCAATGATGGTGAAAGTATATTATAGTGATGAAACTATAATATATAAGGATTATTTTAATCCTAAAATAAAAGGTACGCAGACAAATTATATTTTAGTTAGTTTAAAAGAGGAAAAAAGTGAAGTAATTAAGGTAGAATTAATAGTAGATTATAGTAATAATAAAGAGAGATGTTTATTAGAAAGAATAAGGTTCTTAAATGGGAATTATAGACATATTAAATATGATAAAGCTTATAATAAAATATATGAATATTATATTGAAAATGAAAAACCTTATAGTATTAATAAGAAAAAGAGAATAAAAGAAGAGATTAGGTATAGTTATAATAAAAATGGAAGTATAAGAAATGTAAGCAAAAGAGAGTTAGAAATAGATGGGGATAATATATATAGTAATAATATGGAGATAGATTATGAATATAATAGTGAAAATAAATTAATTAGGAAAAAAGATAATAAAGGGAATGTTGTGTTATATAAATATCATGAAAAAGGAATAGAAGTATTAAAGTATAATGAAGAAAATATAAATGATATATATAAAGAAGAATATAGTACTGAAATAAAGGAAAAAGAAGAAATAGAAGAGATTACATCTTTAACAGGTAATATAAAATATGAAAGTATAATAGAAAATAAAAGAGTATTACATAGCGATATAGAAGGAGTAAATAATTATGTATGTGAACAAATAGAAGATAATAAGAGGGTATTAAAAACAAAAGGAAGAATATATAAGTATATATATGATGAATTTAAAAGAGTTAAGGAAATTTATATAAATGAAGAACTCTACTATACATATAGATATGAAAAAAACAATGTGGATATAATATGTAATAAGAGTAATAAAGGATATAGAGTAATAAAAGATAGATATAATAATGTTGTAAAGATAGAAAAGATAGAAGAAGGGAAATATAGAGATTATATAGAATATGAACTAGATAAAAATGATAATATAGTATTAGAAAAAACAGCAAATGATGATATAGAATATAAATATAATGATGATATATTAATAGGGGTAAAAACGAAGGATTATGAAAAGACAATAGATGAAGATATAAATAATAATACAATAATTAGTTATAATATTAATAATGAAGAAATCATTATTAAAAGTATATATGAAGAAGGATTATTAAGGATAAGTGAATATAAGAATAAAGATATTAATTATAAAGAAGAATATAAGTATGATAGTTTAAATAGACTAGTAGAAAAAATAAATAATTTATTCAAGGAAAAAATAGAATATGCTCATAAAAATGATGTAACAACATATTTGATAGTAAGAGATAAAAAGTATTTTAAGGACAAGCAGTATGATATTTATTATAAGTATGATGAAGAGGGAAAGATAGTAGAGATAAAAGAAGAAAATAGGAATATAAAATATACATATGATAAACTAAATAGATTAAAGACAGAGTATTATGATAATAAATTAGTAAATTATAGATATGATAGTATAGGAAATATCGAAGAAAAAGAGATAATAATATATGATAGTATAGGAAATGTAGTTAGTAAAGATGTAATAAAGTATGAATATAGTTATGATAATAATTTATTATTAAAATATAATGAAGAAGAAATAGAATATGATAGTTTAAATAGACCAGTAGAATATAGAAATAATAAGTTAGAATGGGAAGAAGAGAAACTTATTAAATATAATGAAGTAGGTTATAGATATAATAGTAATGGAATAAGAATAGGGAAAGAAGATAGAGAGAGTAAAGTAGAATATATAGTAGATGGAAGTAGGATAATAAAAGAAAGAAGAATAGAATATAAGACATATATAGGAAATATATTAAGTGAAGGATATGTCTCAAGTAAGGAAGATAATATAGAGTATATATATCAAGAAGAAGGAATAGTTGGGTTTATATATAATAAAAAGGAATATTATTATAATAAAAATATATTAAAAGATATAATGGAAATATATGATAAGAATAATAATATAGTCGCAAAATATGTATATGATGCGTATGGTAAATGTGATATACTAATAAATGTAGATGATATAGGAAATATAAATCCATATAGATTAGGAGTGTAATTATCTTATTAGGTAGATACACTCCTATTTTGTTTTCTTAATAAATATATGATAATATATTAAGCGTGTGGAGGTAAAAAAAGTGAAGAGATTAATTGCTGTAAGAGAAATTGCATATTTTTTATATTCAAGCGGAGATTTATCTGTTGACTTTTTTTCAAATTCTTCAAAAAAAGATGGAAAAAAGGCACATCAATACCTCCAAAATAAATATAAAAATATTGATGAAAAAGAATACTATATTAAGAAAATAATAAAATATAGAGATGATGAAATAACTATTCATGGATTTATAGATGGAGTTATAAATGAAGATAGTACAATTATATTAGAAGAGATAAAATCAACTAAATTAAATTTAAAATTAATAGAAATTGATTATCATAAGGAACATTTAGCACAGTTAATGTTATATGCATATATGTATTCAGAAATAAATGATTTAGAAGAAGTTAATGTAAGACTTACATATATAAATATAACTGATTATAAGACTAAATCTTTTCCTATTACATATAAAATAGAGGAATTAAAATCCTTCTTTTATGAAAGTATTGATAAATATATTGATTGGCTTGAGATAATTGAAGAAAAATCTAAATTAAAACTTACAACAATAAAAGATATTAAGTTTCCTTTTAATAATATGAGAGAAGGTCAATTTGATTTAATCAAAGGATCTTATTATACATTAACACATAATGAACTATTATATGTTATAGCTCCTACTGGTATTGGAAAGACAATTGCGACTTTGTTTGCTGGAATTAAATCATTAAATGATAATAAGAAATTATTTTATTTAACTAGTAAAAATATGCAAAAGAAAATATGTATTGAAAGTATTAATTTATTAAAATTAAAAGGGTTAAAATTAAAAACAATAGAAATTACAAGTAAATCTAAGAGTTGCCTAAATTCTTCTAAAGTATGTGATGCTTCAGTTTGTCCATATGCAAAGGGATTTTTTAATAGATTAAGAGAAGCGTTTTTAGAAATATATAATGAATATGATATTTTTACATACGAAATAATTAATCAGATTGCGCTTAAATATCAAATTTGTTCATTTGAATTTTCGCTTTATATTTCATATTTTTGCGATGTTATAATATGTGATTATAATTATGTTTTTGATCCAAAAGCGCATTTAATAAGATATTTCGATGATGATTCATATAAACCATTAATATTAATAGATGAAGCTCATAATTTAATATCAAGGAGTAAAGATATGTTTTCTTCTAAATTGTTATATAGTACAATATCTAAAATTACTGATTTACTAGTTGAGTATGATAAATACATATATAAATTCAGTGATGATATTTTTGATCAATTAAAAAGTATAGAAAGTAATATGGTAGATAATATTTATTATAATAAATTACTTAATGATGATTTAGTTTATTCATTAAATAGATATCAAACAAAAGTAGAAACTATACTAGAAGAAATTGAAGATATAAAAAATAGACCCGAAGTATTAATGTTATATTTTGAATTAAAAGATCTTATAGATATTATTGATATATATAGTGATAGTCATATCTTCATCGTAACTAAAAAATTAGAAGATTATGAAATAGAAATAGTTTGTTTAGATGCATCTAGATATATTAATAAAGTGCTTGCAGAAAAATGTTATGGAACTGTATTGTTTAGCGCAACATTATATCCAATAAAATATCATATGGATTTACTAACAGAAGGAAATGGTAGATTTATGACATTAAATTCACCATTTGATTCGTCTAACTTTAACTTAATATTAAATACTAAAATTTCTACAAAATATAAAGATAGAGAAAACACAATTAAAGATATAGTTAATATCGTTGATATACTGGTAACTGTAAAAAAAGGAAATCATATTGTGTTTTTCCCTTCATATAAGTATATGGAATTGTTTTTAGAGCATATTAATCCAAGTGATTATAATCTCTTAATTCAGTCTCCATCTATGACGGATATTGAAAAAACAATAATGTTTGAATCATTCAAAGATTCTTCTAAAAATCATTTAGGTTTATTCGTATTAGGTGGTTCTTTTTCAGAAGGAATTGATTTTAAGGATGATTTGTTAAATGGTATAGTTGTTGTTGGAATCGGAATACCGCAAATAAATTTAGTCAATAATTTAACAATGGAATATTTTAAAGAGAAATATAGTGATGGATTTGATTATGCATATACATATCCAGGAATTAACAAAATAATTCAAGCATCGGGAAGAGTTATTAGAACTGAAACAGATAAAGGTAGTGTAATTTTGATTGATGAGAGGTATAAATATAAGAAGTATCAAAATTTATTTCCAAAGCACTGGGGACATAAAAAAATTATTAATGATAGTAATATGCTAAAAAAAGACCTTGAAGAATTTTATAAATAAGAAAAAAGTTTAAGAATAGCTTAGGTGATATCTTAAACTTTTTTTAGTATTTAATTCATGAAGAAATTTTATTTAGTATCTCATCTAAATCATATTTGTTTTCATTATTTGCATCATTGATTAGTAATTTATTAAAGTCATTTACGAATAATAATTTAGAATTATCATTATTATATCTTGGAATTATGTGGAAATGGATATGCATAACTGTTTGACCTGCATCTTCATTACAGTTATTAATAATGTTAAATCCAGTTGCGTTTAATTTTTCTTTATATAAATTACATAATTTTTTTATAACTAATGACATTTTTGAAAGAGTGGAATCATCTATTTCTAATATATTTTCAACATGTTTTTTAGGCATAACAAGTGTATGTCCGTATCCTTGTTGACTTAAATCTAGAATCGCAAGTATATCATTATCTTCATATACTTTCTTTGAACTCCATACTCCGTTTATAATATTACAAAAAACACACATAATAAAATATCACTCCTTTAAATCAATTATATCATTTTTGATTACTAAAAGGGTAATAATAATTAATTTCATCTTCAAATGTTATATAAGATAAGTATATACTTAATAACATATATCTAGTGTTATTAGTAGAATCGCTAATTATAATATGATCTTTACCTGCAGCTTCTAATATGCCTTTAAATATCTTACTTCCCCATTGACTATTTTCAAAATTCATATATACACTTACTGTTTTACCAATATTTAATCTTAATATATTTTCAATATAAGAAGATTCTAACACATCATCATTAGGCCTTGAATAATCAGGCCTTTCAGGAAGCATGCCATAATATGGAGGCATGCAAGGTGGGTATCCATAATACATAAAAATATCTCCTTAATAACAATTTTGACTATCTAGTGGCGAATAAAAACAATGACTTTTATATCTTCCACTATTCCACTGATTAAACCATTTACTTCTACAATCCTCATTATAAGGATTATAAAACCATAAGGATTTAGTTGCAGGTGAAAATCGTTCACCATTAATAACTCTTTTGGCTAGCTTTCTATCGATAGTTCTTGCGGCTTGATAAAAATATCCTTTTGTTGTTGCTTCAAATCCTCCAGGTCTTTGAAATACCATTTTTTCAATTGTATTAATATTTTTAAAATCAAGACAATTTGCTCGAACTCTATTTATACAAACATTACCAACGCATAACATTCCTTTTTCACCATCACCCTCAGCCTCAGCGCGCATAAGACGTGCGAGTAATGACACTTCTTTATCGTTGTATTTAACAACTGCCATTTTTCATCCCTTTAAATTATATGAATTAATATAAATATTATGTTTTTTTTATTTATAAATGATATAATCAAATTATGAAATAAGCGAGGTTTATATGTTAGATAAAATATATCCAGGTAAGGTTTTTATATCTGTTAATTATGATCCATTTAAACATGAGATGGTTAAACATCCCTTTGTTGTATGGTATAGTCAAATAATAGATGATTCAACGCTAAATAATAATGTATATGCATTTAGAATTAGTTCTCGGAAAAAAAATAGTAATGATCTTGTAGAAATTACTGATAGTATTAGCGCAGGACTTGATAAGAAAAGTTATATATGCGTGGATTCTTTATGGATTTTTAATATAAAAGATATTACAAAAACCGTAGGTACAATAGATCCTGATACTTGGTTTTTAGTAATGAAAAAGAAAATGGAAGTAAATCAAAGAGAATATGAACAAAATATTAAAGAATATACATATTTAAAAAATAATGAGAATAAATAGGGAGTAAATATGCAAATAGAAGTAGAAGATAAAAAAAATAATTGGAGAAGAATCCTTGATGCAGCTATTTATATAGGAAAAAGATTATTAGAAAATGGTGCGGAAATTCATAGAGTTGAACAAACTATAGAATATATATGTAATGCATATGGTGCATCACAAGTGGATGTTTTTGCAATCCCTAGTATGATTGTGGCTACATCTTTAAAAGATGATGATTACTATACAACTAAAATTAAGAGAATTAGAAGTACTAAGACAGATCTTTATAAAATAGAACAATTAAATAAAATGTCTAGATATATTTGCGAAAATAAGCCATCTATAGAAGAAATAGAACAAATGATACATGATTTTGATAATATGAAAAGGTATCTTCCATTATTAAAATATCTAGGTGTTGTTTTAGGATGTGGTGGATTTTCTATTTTCTTTGGTGGAAGTATAAGAGATTCAATTGCATCATCAATTGCAGCTATAGTGATGGCTTTAATTATGTTTAATATTAGAAAAGAACTTAATAAAGTATTAAATACATTATTTATATCAGCAATAGGCGGTATTTTATGTGTTTTGTTATGTAAAATTCACATAGGAGAGCACATAACCTTTGTAATGATAGGAACTATAATGTTACAAATACCAGGAATGGCACTTAGTTATTCTTTTAGGGATTTAATGATGGATGATCTATTAAGTGGCTTTTTAAGGTTCTTAGAAAGTATTTTAACAGCAGTATTTATTGTTATAGGATTTTCAATAGCTATAACTATTTTCTCTAATGATTTTACACAATTAGATACTAATAATCATAGTATATTTATTCAAATATTATCTTGTGCGATAGGTAGTTTAGGATTTGCGTTAGCTTTTAACTTAAATTATAAATATTTAATTGTAATAACAATTGGTTCAGCTATAGTGATGGGATGTAATCTATTATTTTTAAATATAGGATGTAATTTACTTATTAGTACGGTTTTAGCGTCTTCAATCGCAACTATTGTTGCAGAAACAGCCGCAAGGATTTTAAAAGCGCCTGTTATAGTTTTTTTAATGATTTTGATAATAGGACTTGCGCCAGGAGCATCTTTATATTACACAACATATAATATTTGGTTAGGTAATATGAGTGAGTTTAATAAGTATTTACTATCTACTTTCTATGTTTCATTTGGAATAGGTGCGGGAATTGTAATTATAATGGTATTAAGGCAATTAATATGGGATAAGATAGTTAACAAAATAAAAAGAAAATGTAAAGATTAAATACAATCTTTACATGTTCCATATAATTCTATACTATGAGTATCTATCTTGAATCCAGTTTCATTATAGATCTCATTTTTTACTATTTCAAAAGGACATTTATTTAAATAAATTTTTTTATGACATTTTGAACAAATTAATATATGTTGATGTATAGGTTTTTTTATCATATAAACAGCAGTACCATCTTGTCTTATTTCTTTTGATAAAAGTAATTTATCACAAAAAGTAGTTAAAGTACGATATACAGTTGATAAATTTGCATCATCATTTGTATTTAATTTATAAATATCCTCTGCTGTAAGAGGATCACTTGAGTTTTCTAGAATTTTAATAATATTTTCTCTAGTTTTTGTATTTTTTAATCCGTGAGATCTTAAATCCATTATATCACCGAAAATATAATAGCATATCTTTAGGATTCTTTCAAATGCAATTTATTTGCATTGAATATTGACATAGAGAAATTAATGAATTAAAATATTTTTGCAAATCATTTGCATTTGCAGAAAGAGGAACTTATGAAAAAAATTCTATTGTCTTTAATGATGTTAGTGATGTTAATAACTATTTGTTCATGTAGTAAGAATGAATCATATGATATTATGACATCTTGTTATCCTATCTATGATTTTACATCAAGAATAGTAGGAGATAAATTTACAGTTAGAAATTTAGTAAAACCAGGAGTTGAACCTCATGATTATGAACCTTCTACAAATGATGTGAAAAATTTGACAGATTGTAAATTATTTATTGTAAATGGTCTGGGACTTGAACATTATACAAATGCATTATCTAAGACAATTACATCTCATATGTATACATGTACTGAAGATATAAAAACAATAGAAGTTAATAATAAAAAAGATCCGCATGTATGGTTGGATCCTAATAATGCAATTATAATGATGTCAAATATAAAAGATAAAATAATTGAATTGGACCCTTTAAATGAAAAGTATTATGAGGATAATTTCTTAAAAAATAAAGAATTATTTATATCACTTGATAGTGAATATAAATCTAGATTAAAAGATGTTAAAAGCAAATATCTAATAACAGCTCATAAAGCTTTTGGATATTTATGTAATGCTTATGGTTTAACACAACTTTCAATCTCTGGTCTTTCAACAGAAGATGAACCTACTCCAGGTGCAATAAAGAATTTGATTGATACTATAAATTCTTTAGATCCTAGACCAACTACAATTTTTTATGAAGAACTAGTAAGTGATGAAATTGCTAGAAGTATCGCAAGTCAAACAAATTTATTAGTAGATGTATTAAATCCTATGGAAGGATTTAGTGATAGTGATTATATTACAATAGCTAAAAAAAATTTAGATGCTATATATAAGGCTTTATATGAGGAAGTGATTATATGAAAGATTACATATTATCATTAGAAGATGTCTATTTTGGATATGATAATGAATTAATCTTAGAAAATGTAAATTTAAAAGTAGGACGTAGTGAATTTATTGGAATAATTGGGTTAAACGGGAGTGGAAAATCCACTCTTTTAAAACTTATGCTTGGGATAAATAAACCAACCAAAGGTGTTGTAAAGAAGGATAGTAACACAAGAGTTGGATATGTTAATCAAACTACGATGACAGAAGAAGGAAGTTTTCCGGCATCTGTGTATGAAATAGTATGTTTAGGTTTAAGAAAACGACCATTTTCTTTTATAACAAAAAAAGAGAAGAATGAAGTAATGGAGGTTTTAAAAAAATTTAGTTTATATGATTTAAGAAATGCTTCACTACAATCTCTATCAGGTGGTCAAGCTCAAAAGGTTAAGATTGCTAAAGTTTTATTATCAAATCCAGATATTATAATTTTAGACGAACCTACTACAGGTATAGATACATTAAGTGAAGAGATGTTATTAGATATTATAGATTTACTTCATAACATGAAAAAAACAATTATATTAGTATCACACAATAAGGATAACTTAAAAAAATGCGATGATATATATAAAGTCAGCAAAAAAACAATAATAAAAGTAGAAGAGGTGTAGTAAATGTTTAGTTATGAGTTTATGAGATTTGCGTTTATTATTGGAATTATGCTAGGTGTAATTATACCACTTGTTGGGCAAACATGCGTTTTAAAAAGATTATCAACATTTGGAGATGCACTTTCGCATACAGCATTGCTTGGGGTTGCGATAGGACTTGTGAGTGGTACGAGTCCTCTTGTTATATCAATAGTTATATGTATAGTCGCATCAATTGTGATTGAATTTATTAGAAAGAAATTTAATAAATACTCTGAAATGTCAGTTGTAATTGTCATGAGTGCATCAATTGCATTAGCGGCAATTATATCAAAATTTACAAGTAGTGCGAATTTTCAAAGTTATTTATTTGGTAGTATTTTTTTAGTTAATAAGGTTGATATAATTACTACAGCTATTGTTTTAATTATTACAATTATATTCTATCTTGGGTTTTATCATCAAATTAAATATGTATCATATAATGAAATACAAGCTAAATTAGACGGGGTAAATGTAGGTGCTATAAATGTTTTACAAATGATTATTACAGCTATTGTTATAGCTATTTCATCTAAAATAATAGGTGCATTAATGGTGTCAGCACTAATGATTATTCCATATGCTTCATCATTACAAATAACAAAAAGATATAAGAATAGTATGTTTTATGCGATATTATATTCAGTTATGTCAATTGTTATTGGATTAACTTGTGCATACTATTTAGATTTACAACCAGGGGGTACAATTGTTTTAGTTTCAACAATATTACTTATTATATCTATGGTAGTAAATAAAATTTTTAAATTGACAAGATAAAGTGAAAAATATTTTTACAATTGAAGATATTCAATTTTAGAATAAATAATTCGCCCGTTTATTTACAAAAAATAGTTATAGTGATATAATAACTATGTTTAAAAAACATGGAAGGAATTATTTATTATGAAACAAATTTTAATTGAAACAAGTGCACGTCACGTACACGTAACACAAGAAACATTAGAAGTATTATTCGGAGCTGGAGCTACTCTTACTGTAAAGAAGGAATTATCACAACCTGGTCAATTTGCTTCTGAACAAAAAGTACAAGTAGTAGGACCAAAAGGTGCAATTAATTGTTCAATTTTAGGACCTTGCCGTAAAGATAATCAAGTTGAATTATCATTTACAGATGCTCGTACAATTGGAGTGAGCGCACCAATTCGTGAATCTGGAGATGTAGCTGGTTCTGCAGCTTGTAAACTTGTTGGACCTGCTGGAGAAGTAGAACTTACAGAAGGTGTAATTGTAGCTAAGCGTCATATCCATATGACTAAAGCAGATGCACAAGAATTTGGAGTAGAAAACGGACAAATCGTTGATGTAAAAGTTGTTAACGAAACAGGAAGAAAACTTGTTTTCTGTGACACTGTAGTTAGAGTATCAGATTCATATGCTCTTGCAATGCACATTGATACAGATGAATGTAATGCAGGATGTTTAGCTGGTGTAATCTACGGAGAATTAGTTAAGTAATAAAATAATATAAATTTAAAGGTCGAATTTCGGCCTTTTATTTTTATATATGTATACATATTATGATATAATATTTTTATAGGGGTGGTAATTTGTACACTAAATTAAAACGAAATAAAGTATTTAGAGATCCAATATATGGGTATATTAATGTTGAATATAAGATAATAGATGATTTAATTGATACTAAAGAATTTCAAAGATTAAGACGTATTAGACAATTAGCAGGATTATCTATGGTGTTTCATACTGCAGAGCATTCTAGATTTTGTCATTCGCTTGGTGCATATGAAATGGCACGTAAGGTTATTGATAAAGCTGAGGGACTTACAGAAGAGATGAGTGAGTATGAACAAGTTGTGTTTTTGATAGCAGCATTACTTCATGATGTTGGTCATGGACCATATTCTCATGCATTTGAAGCGGTTATGACTGTTTCTCATGAGGAGATGACAGTAAAAATTATCACAGGAGATACTGAAATAAATAAGATACTATCAATTCATCCAAATTTAGCAGAAGATGTCGCAAGTGTAATTGCACATACTGGAAAATTTAGTCTTATTGAAGCATTAGTATCTAGTCAATTAGACGTTGATAGAATGGATTATCTTCAAAGAGATTCTTATTTTACAGGAGCTTTATATGGTACTATAGATGTTAATAGGATTATTAGAAGTATGAAGATTATTAATAAAGAGATTGTATATCGTGCTTCTGGTGCACCAGCAGTTGAATCATATTTAATGGCAAGATATCATATGTATAATCAAATTTATTACCATCAAGTAGCTCGTAGTTATGAATTGTTACTTCAAAGTATCTTTTTTAGAATTTTTGATTTAATTGATGAAAATATTTATGTTGATGCGTGTATTGATGATTTTATCAATGCGATTAAAACATCTGATGTAAAATCATATTTAGAAATTGATGATGCTTATGTTAATGGTTTTATTAAACAATTATCACACAGTGATGATAAGATATTAAATGATTTATGTAATAGACTACTTAATCGTAAATTATATGAAGTTATTGATGTTGTATTAGAGGCAGATAGTAATAGAATTAATGAAGTTAGAGAAAAATATAATACTGATCCTATTTTAAAGAGATATTATTTTGAAGAATCAACATTAAGTCAATATGCTTATAAGCATACCGATGATATTGATAAAGTAAATGATATTAAGATATTATTGCCATCAGGTAAAATTATATCATTAGAAGAATATTCTCCTATCGTAAAAGGGTTAATTGATAGCGCAAATAATAAATTTAAACGAATTTTTTATGGAAAGGGTATTTAAATGTATAATCAAATAATAGTATGTGAAGGTACTCATGATATGATTAAAATTCAAAGTGTTTATAATAATATTATGTGTATAATAACTAATGGTAGTGAAATTAGTAAAGAGACTCTTAATATGATAAAAGAATTATCTCTAAATCATGAGATAATTTGTTTTTTAGATCCAGATTATCCTGGTGAAAGAATTAGAAATAAAATAGTAGAAATAGTACCTAATGCGAAACATGCTTATATAAAGAAGGAGTTATGTATCAGCACTAACAAGAAAAAAGTTGGTGTTGAACATGCAACAAAAGAAGATATTAAGGCTTGTTTAGATCCGATATTATCTAATAATCATTTTATTAATAAATATAAATTTACTATAAATGATCTATATGATTTAAATATTGTTGGTGATAGTAATTTAAGAAAATATGTCACATCAAAATTAAACATAGGAGTTCCTAATAATAAAACATTAGTAAAGAGGCTTAATATGTTAAATATAACTAAAGAAGATTTAAAAAGAATAGTTGGTGAATATAATGCCTAAAAAGGTTGGAAGTATAGAATATACAAAAAAAGTCATTAATGAGAATGATTTTCATATAAAAAAGAAATTTGGGCAAAATTTCTTAATAGATCAAAATATATTACAAAATATTGTTAATCAGGCTGAAATAGATGATTCTTGTGACGTTATTGAAATAGGTCCAGGACTAGGAAGTCTAACTGAAATAATAGCTTCTAAAGCCCGTAGAGTATTATGTTATGAAATAGATAAGGATTTAATTCCTATTTTAAATAAGAATTTAGAGGAATTTGAAAATATAACTATTATAAACAAAGATGTTTTAAAATGTGATGTTAATAAAGATATAGATACTTATTTTCCAGGACATAAAAAAGTAGTTTTAATAGCTAATTTACCGTATTATATTACAACTCCTATTATTTTAGGATTATTAGAACAAACTACTGAAATTAAAGAATATGTAATGATGATGCAAGAAGAAGTTGCGGATAGAATTGTTTCTAAGCCAGATGTAAAGGATTATAATGCGTTATCAATTGCGATTCAATATCGTGCTAAAGCTACTAAAGTTTTAAGAGTTCCTAGAACTGTATTTATTCCTGCGCCTAATGTAGATAGCGCTGTAATAAGATTAGATTTATATGAAAATCCTATATATAATGTATTAGATGAAAAGAAATATTTTAAATTAGTAAGAGGGGCTTTTGCGCAAAGAAGAAAGACCCTTGTTAATAACTTAATTCAATTAGGCTATGATAAAGAAAGTATATATAATGCTTTAGATAATCTTAAATTATATAAAGATATTAGAAGTGAGGCATTAACAGTTTCAGATTTTGTAAATTTAAGTAATATTTTAGATAAGTAGCCTATATTATAATTTGTTATTAAAATACAATATAGTGGTGATATTATGAAAATAGGTGACTATGTTACAAGAAATAGTCATAATAATGATATTGTATTTAAAATAGTGAGGCTTAGTGATAATATTGCATCATTAAGTGGACTTAGAGTAAGACTTATTGCGGATAGTGAAATTTCAGATTTAATGGTCTATAAAAATATTGAATCAGAAAATATAGATAGCGATATTGTTTTTAATGATACTATTAATGGAGTAGTGTTACATATTGATGGTGATAAGGATTACTTAGAAGAATGTATGAAATATTATACAAATAATAAGATACCAGCGATTGGATATTTTATAGATGAAGAAAAAATGCCATATGTAATAGAAAAACTATTAAATAAACATATGCCCGATATTTTAGTTTTAACAGGCCATGATGGTATTAGAAATGGTAGATATATTAATTCTAGGTATTATTATGAGTCAATCTTAAAGGCCAGAAGAAAAGAGAGTAATAAAGATAATCTTGTAATAATAAGTGGTGGATGTTTTAGCGATTATATGACATTAATTAAGGGTGGTGCAAATTTTGCATCAAGTCCTAAAGGTGTTGTGATTGATGTGTTAGATCCTGCAAAAATAGCGAAGATGGTATCTACAGGACTTGCATCAACATATTTAGATATTGATAGAATAATAAATAGTACTATGAATAAAAATAAAGGTATTGGAGGCATAGACACCAAAGGTTGTGCTAGGAAATTACATTAGGATATAATCTATGAGATTTTGATGAGGAGAAATTATATGATAGTTGAAAAAGCATATGCTAAAGTGAATTTATCACTTGAGGTAAAAGATAAAAGAGAAGATGGATATCATCAAGTAAATACAATAATGGTGCCTATTATGTTATATGATGAACTTACATTTAGTCATTCAAATGAAATTATATATAGGCCTAGTATCGATTTAGAAGATGATATTGTATTAAAAGCTCTTAGAGTTTTTTATCAAAAATATAATATCAAAAAAGGTGTATGTATAACTTTAGAAAAAGGAATACCAATATGTGCAGGTTTGGCTGGTGGATCTAGTGATGCAGCAGCTGTACTGAGGGGTTTAAATAAACTTTTTGATGTAGGTGCCACATTAGAAGATTTAGAAGAACTTGCAAATATGCTAGGAAGTGATGTTTCTTATTGTTTATATCAAAAAGCCTCACTTTGCACAGGTAGAGGAGAAGTAGTAAATCTAATTTACAATGAATATGAAAAATGGCCTATTACTTTAATAAAACCAGACTTTGGAATGTCGACAGGAACGATTTATGCTGCATATAAATGGGATAATGTTGATAAGGAAACCAAAACTAAAAATATTATAGAAGCCTTAAAAAATAGCGATTTAATTAGTTTAAAGAAAAATATTTTTAATGATTTATCAAGAGTATCAATAGATATGACACCACTTAAAAATATTTATGATGATATTAAAAATTTAGGTTATGATGTATTTTTAAGTGGAAGTGGTCCTACTTTATTTATAATAGGTGAAACACCAAACTTAGATGACTTAAAAAAGAAATACGAAGGTATATCTATATTATCGACAAAATTATTATAATGATATTGTTTTCATATTTGAAAAAAAGCCTATTAGTGATATAATGGGTATGTAACCAAAATAGAATTAAGTAGCAGGAGATTTGTAATATGGCAGAATTATTTGGTAAAAAAGTAAAATTATTTTCATTATCTTCAAACAGACCATTAGCACAAGAGGTAGCAGATTCAATCGGTTTACCACTTTCTCAATGTGATGTTTTAAGATTCGCTGATGGAGAAATCAACATTAACATTAATGAAACAGTGCGTGGACATCATGTATTTGTTGTACAACCAACAAGTGCACCAGCAAACGATCATGTAATGGAACTTTTAGTAATGTGTGATGCATTAAAGAGAGCTTCAGCAGCAAGTATTAATATTGTAGTACCTTACTACGGATATGGTAGACAAGATAGAAAAGCAAGAAGTCGTCAACCTATCTCAGCAAGATTAGTTGCTGATTTAATTCAAGCAGCAGGAGCTGATAGAATTATTGTAATGGATTTACATGCAGCACAAATACAAGGATTCTTCAATATTCCAGTAGATAACTTTATGGGATTACCTATTCTTGTAAATTATATTTCAGATAAAAAGCTAGATAATATATGTATTGTATCACCAGACCATGGTGGAGTTACTCGTGCAAGAGCATTTGCGCAAGTATTAGAAGCTCCAATCGCAATCATTGACAAGAGAAGACCAGAACCTAATAAAGCAGAAGTTATGAATATTATTGGTGATGTTAAAGGAAAGACTTGCGTATTAGTAGATGATATGGTTGATACTGCTGGTACTTTAACAATTGGTGCTCAAGCATTAATGGAAGCAGGTGCAACAGAAGTATATGCAGCCGCAACACATGGTGTTTTATCAGGACCAGCAATTGAAAGAATTCAAAATTCTTGCATAAAAGAATTAATTTTAACAAATACTATTAATATTCCAGAAGAAAAGAGAATTGATAAGATTAAGGTTTTATCAGTAGGTTCTTTATTAGGACATGGTATTTTAAGAATTTTAAGTGATGAACCACTTAGTGGATTGTTCACATATTCTTATGATAAGAGCAAGAGAGAATTACTATAATGAAGTTAATCGTAGGTCTAGGAAATCCTGGTAGTGAATATGAGGATACTCGCCATAATGTTGGATTTATGGCGCTTGATAGACTTGCTTTAAAGTATGGCGCATCTTTTAAGTTAGATAAATCTTTAAAAGGAATGATAGCCTCAATCAATATTTTCGGAGAAAAGGTAATATTATTAAAACCAACTACATTTATGAATTTAAGTGGTGAATCTGTTAAACCAGTATTGAACTATTATAAAATTGACATTTCAGATTTTATAGTTATTAATGATGACCTTGATATGCCTGTTGGAAAAGTTAGATTCCGTGCAAACGGAAGCGCTGGAGGGCATAATGGATTAAAAAGCATTATTGGATCTTTAAAGACAGAATCATTTAAAAGAATTAAAATAGGTATAGATCGTTCTAAAGTTATACCTGTGGTTGATTGGGTTTTAGGCCATTTTTCTTTAGAAGACAAATCATTATTGGATACGTCATTTAGTAAAGTTATTTCAGGATTAGAAGGATTTATTAGAGGTTTAGATTCTAATAAATTATCAAATTTAATTAATTCTTAATTAAGGACTTAACGGTCCTTAATTTTTTTGAGGTGTTTTTATGTTAGATAAATTATTTGATATGTTAGATAAGCAAATGATAAATTGGAATATAGGATTTAAATATATAATATTCATTTTATTTTTAGCAATAGGTGTATTTTTATTAGTTAAATTTTGTGATATTTTTGTAGATGGAGCGTCAAATATTGCGCGAAAGATGAAGATTTCACCACTCATTATAGGGCTTACTGTAGTAGCGATGGGAACTTCATGTCCTGAACTTGCAGTATCAGTATCTGATAGTATTAGCTGTTTAGTAAACGGAGGAAACGCTAATGTTGCGATAGGTAACGTAGTAGGAAGTAATATATGTAATATTTTAATAGTTTTAGGGTTTAGTGTTATTTTTACTCCAATAGTTGTAAAAAAATCTATTTGTAAAAGAGAATTTCCATTTATGTTAGTAATTTCTATTATATTATTGATTTTTGGATTATTCTTTGGTGTAACTGGTAGTAAATATGCTATCAATAGAATTGAAGGTATTATTTTAATTATATTAAGTGTTGTTTATATCTTATTTTTGGTATATAACGCTAAAAAACATCCTGAGGATGTAGTAGAGGATAAAACAGTAGAACAAACAAAAAATAAATCGCTATTATTATCAATTATTTTAACTATAGTTGGTGCTGTAGGTATTATATTAGGTGGAGAATTTGTGGTATACGGAGCAAAATCAGCCGTTCTTAGTGCTGCACCTTCAAGTCATAGAGATCTTGCTGAGTCATTGGTAGGTCTTACAATTGTTGCAGTAGGAACAAGTCTACCAGAACTAGTCACAAGTATTGTGGCGGCTAAAAAAGGAGAAAATGAACTCGCATTAGGTAATGTTATAGGTTCTAATATTTTTAATGTTGTATTTGTTTTAGGTATTAGCGCAACAGTTAATCCTCTTACAACAGGAAGTCAAATAATAGTAGATTTAATAGTTATGGTATCCGCAAGTGTTTTATTATTTATATTGGCACTAAGAGGAAAACTTGAGAAAAAACATGGTATATTAATGATATCATTATATTTTATTTATGTAATGTATTTAATATTGCGTACTGTATTATAATTATTTGACTAATATAAAAAAAATATATATAATCTTTTTGGTGGTGTTAGTATGCAAAATATAAAAAAAGCAAGACTGAATAGCTTAATAGTGGCTTTAGCTTATTTTATTAGCATTCCTATTTCTAATATTGTATTAGTATTCAAACCATTATATAACAAAGTATATTATGGACAATCAAATGATATTTTTTATTATGTTTTATCAATGATAGTTTTAGCTTTGTTTATGATACTAATAGAATTATGTTTAAAGAAAAAATTAAATGTATTATATGAGAAGAAAAAAGAAATCTCTTATAGAAATACTATAATTGTTTTTTTGATTACATTTATTACTATTTTTATAATAAGCGCAATTATAAGATTTCATGTCAAACCGTTTTATGATTTAGGTAATAATACTACAGGTTTTAGTATTATAATTAAAGCGGTTGAGATTTTATATTTAATAATGCTTGCGGCTTATGTTGTAAAAATAATAGAATCATTTCAATATGCATTAGATGATATAATTCCATTTAAAAATCCTAATATTAATAAATATTTTCCTTATGGTGGAATTTGTGCAATGCTTACTTTTGGTGTATATGCATTGATAATGGGAATATTTACCTTGCCAGTATTGTTTTTCTTTTTGATTTTATTATATGGAGAAATTTATTTATTAGCTGAAAGAAGTTTTCTTAAATCATTTGCGTCTATATTGTTAATTATGGTATTTTAGGTGGTGTTGATATGAAAATAAAAAACATTATTTTAAGTAATTTAATAGTTATAATATATTTCATATTAAGCATACTAGTAGAGTTAATAGGTGTTGCGATAACTGATGGTGGATTCTATATAAGAGATCCTAGATATATGTTAACTATTATAGGTATATTGACGATTATATTGCTTCTTATTTCAAATTCAACAGCTAGATTAATAGTAGCTTCATCTTTTTTGGGGATTGAAATAATCATTAATATAGTTTTTAAATTATTATTTGATATGTCTGGACAATGGTTTGATTATTCTATGTTATCTTTAAGAAATGATGCGATGGGAATATTAGAAAGTGTTCCTATTAACTTTTGGTTTTTCTATTTTATGTTAGTAGCTATATCTGCGTTTGTTGTGTTTGGTCTTAAGTTTAGTAAGAAGTTAAAACAATATGATATGGAATATACAAAGAAACAAAAAATTATAAAAAATAGTATTTTATCAGGAATTATTGTTTTATTGATTGTTTTAAATGGTGTAACTGCGTATTCAATTAATGGTGGATATAAGGATAAATATAAAGAAATATTATATTCTAGTTCTTCTAGTAAATATAATCAATATGGGATGAGTTATAATTTTTTAAATGAAATGTATAAAGGTACAGTATTTAATAAAGTTGAAATTAAAACAGATAAACAAATAGAAGACTTTATTTATAGTGAAGTATATAGTCCTACATCTGATACTTTTGGTGTATCAAAGGGAAATAATGTTGTTTCTATATTAGGCGAGACATTTGAATGGTTGTCATTTATGCCAAACGGATATAGTTTTAACTATGATAAAGACAATCGTTTAGCTTTAAGTTTTCCTAATGGTCTAAAGCTTACAGAAGATAAGTGCCGAGAATTATTTAAAAATTTATGGTATTTTTATGATAATTCGTATGTAATGACTAATTATCACGCAAGAGAAAAAACAGATATATCTGAAAACTATTCAATTGTAGGGTCATATCCAATGGAAACATATATTAATTATGATTATTATGAAAATAGCCTGCCTCAAACAATGCCTAATACTTTAAGGAGTATATACGGTCAAGAAAATTTTACAAGTCAATATTTTCATAATGGTAATGAAACATTCTATAATCGTAATAACTCAATATATGGGTTAGGTTTTAATAAATTTTATGCATCAGAAGCGATGAATCAAGAATTCAATATGACAAATTATATGGATGAGGGTGAACGTAATCTAGATTCTGAAATGATTAAATGTGCAGCTGATGAAATGTTCCCGACTGATAAAAAATTCTATACAGCTATCACAACAATTACAATGCATGGAATGTATAGTAAAAAAAGAAAGAACTTAGAAGAAAAGGGATATTATGAAAAACTTAAATCATATGGTTTAAACATAGATGATCCTAATTTAACCGAAGAAGAATTTGTCTTTATTTCATATCTTGCTTGTGCACTTGAAACAGACGAAGCAATTGGATGTGTTATAGATGAATTAAGAGAACGTGATTTGCTTGATAGCACAACAATTGTGTTATTTGGTGACCACCAAGGATATTATGAGGGTTTAAGTAATTATGTTAAGGATATTACAAGTGAGGAACAAGCTATAAAAGATGGATATGACTATATGAATTTATATAGAGTTCCTTTAATGATTTATGATACTAAATTAGTAAATAAGGTAACTAATAATAATGAAAATCCGAATCTTAGATTTAACTCTAAATTCTCAAGTTCGTGTGATATTGTACCTACTCTATTAGAAATACTTGGTATTAAGTATTATAGTAATATCTATTATGGAAATTCTTTATTCAGTGATAAAGTTAGTTTAGTATATTCGAGAGGTTATGGATATTTCTTAGATGATTATTCATACTTTTATAATATGAATTCTTTTAGTTATATTAATCCAATTGTAATTGAAAAATATGGCAGTGAAGAAAAGTATATAGAATCTTTAAAGGAAAGAGGAGATACTTTAATTGAAAGAATTAGATATGTTGATATAATATTTAAACAAGATTATTTTGGTAAGACAAATAAGTATATAAATTATTATAGTAATATTAGAGAACTTAATAATATTAAATAAAGGGCAGAAATGCCCTTTATATTATATATAGTGTAGTAAGTGCGACTATTATCGCAATACTTGATAATAAAATACCGTATTTTATAAAGTCTTTAAAATTAAAGTCTATTTCAAAAGATTTTAAAATATTTAGCCACATAATTCCGGCAAGTGCGCCAAGTGGTGTTAGGTAAGCTCCTAGGTTTGAACCTATTATAGTTGCGTATACAGCTTTGTATAATGAATTATACTGTAAGATATTAGAATATAGTACACTCATAGGAATATTATTCATTAAATTACATGATAGAAAACTTGTTATACCATATGAATATACGTTATTATATTTATTTAATATATTAGCTATCTTTAATGTATAACCGTTAATATTTACAGCTTCAACAATAATAAACATGCTAATTAAGAAAGGAATAAGTCCATAAGGTAGTCTTAAAAGTGATAATTTTATAATTTTTCTTTCTTTTTTCGTTATGATATTATATATCAATAAACATATAATTAATGTACATGATAGTATAGTTGTTATTAAATACATCTCAAGATTAATATAGTTTGATATTGTAAGTAAAATGGTTGCGAGTATTAAATGGGTTAGGCTTATTATAACTGGTATTTTATTTAGTTTTGGAATAGTTGTGTCTTTTATATCTAATGGTTCTTTTAAATTTTTTCTAAAAAGTAATATTAAAATAATATAAATAGCTAAACAAGTTATTGTAGTAGGAATAATCATTACTTTTAAGTATTCTAAGAATGTTATACCATTAGATACGCTTAAAAGTATATTAGTAGGGTTTCCTATTTGAAGCATCATACTTGCACTATTCGCAGCCACAAATTCACTTATTAAATAAGGTATAGGATTAATACTAGCTTTCTTGCAGAAATAACAAATGAAAGGTGTAAATGTAAGTATTACCACATCATTAGAAGTGAATATAGTTAATAATGATATTGCGATATATAACATTGTAAATAATTTATATTGTGATGATGAAAACTTTTTAATTGTAAATGTTGCGATAAAATCAAAAAATCCTAAATTATCAAGAGTAATACTTAAAAAACTAGTTGTTATAAATAATATAAGTATTTTAATTGGCGAAATCAATTCATTATGAAATAAAGAATTGTAAATATCTTTAAATCCTATTTGTCTAAATAAAATCATAAGTATTGCGCCAAATATCGCAACTAAGTAAAATGTATCTACTTTCTTTATTTTAGGTATAAAAATAATACTTAACATTAATAGTATACATGTAGTAATTAATATAATTAAACTCATAATATCGCCTCTAGCGTTTATTATATCATTTATCTATTTAAATTAGATATAAATAATAGATTTATAAAAAAAATTATGTTATAAATTATATATAAATATCGAGGTGTTTAAATTGATATTAGATTATTTAAAAGAGAATCTAAAAATAAAAAAGATTATTAGTAGTAATAATGAAACATTAATTAATACAACTGATAATTTTAATATAATAAGTATAGCTATAGACTTTTTAGAAAATGATAAAAGTCTTTTTGTTGTTTTACCTAATCTTTTTATGGCTCAAAAATATTATGATGAATTAAGTAATATCATAGATGAGTCTAATGTGCTATTTTATCCTGCAGATGAACTTATTACAGCAGAGATGTTGATGTCTAGTGGTGACTTTAAATTTGAAAGAATTAATACTATTATTAATCTTTTAGATGATCAAAAAAAAATAGTTGTTACAAATTATAACGGTGCTATTAGATATCAGTTTAATAAAGAAGTGTGGCAAAGCGCAAAAATAACAATTAATAAAAATGATAGTATAAATATGGATGAACTATCTTACCGTTTACTAGAACTTGGTTATAAACATGTATATACAACAACAAAAACAGGAGAATTTTCAAGAAGAGGTAGTATATTTGATATTTTTCCATTAAATTCAGATAATCCAATTAGACTTGATTTTTTTGGTGATGATCTAGATCAAATTAAATATTTTGATGTTACAACACAAAAATCAATAGAGTATATTGATGGTGCAGTTATTCTTCCAGTAGTAGAAATGATTTATAGCGATTCTTTATTAGAAAAAGCTTTATTAAATTTTGATAAATTTATTTTAGAAAATAAATTAAGTGAAGGTGAACTAAAATTATTTGAAGAAGATCGTGAAAAATTAATGAATCGTAATAATATCGATTTATTAATGAGGTATATTTCGTTTTTTGATATAAAGAAAGATACTATTTTCGATTTTAAAGAAAATAAAAAAGTATATTTTATAGATTCTGATAAAATTGATTCAGCAAATAAAAGAATGATTAAAGATTTAGATGAATACTGTAGTAATATAGGCGGATATTCACTTTTTAAATTATCTTATTTACTAGATTATAATTTATTAAAAGATATAGCGAATATTAAAACACTTAGTATAGATAATAATAGACTAGGTATTTTAGTTAATGCCCTGGATATTCCTGATTTAAAAGCTGTGCCAAAAACTATTTTAAGCGAGTTTAGCGCGAATTATAAGAAAAAACTTTGCATATGTATCATTAATAATGATATAAGGCTAAAAACTTTAAGAGAATCTTTAGTTGAAAATAATATATATAGCGCGATTATAACTGATAGTAAGAATTTAGCAAAAGGGCAAATCAATATTATAAAAGGTGAATATGTTCCATCTTTAAATTTAGTAGATGATGGTATTATTATATATAGTGAAAAAACTATTTTTGATATTAAATATCAAGCTCGTAAAATTAAATTTAAGTCCATATATAAAAACACAATTAAAATTACTAAATATGATGAATTAGAAATAGGGGACTATGTAGTTCATTATGATTACGGTATTGGTAAATATTTAGGATTAAAAACACTAGAAACGAGTGGACTTAAAAGAGATTATATATATATTCAGTATGCTAATAATAGTTCATTATATATTCCACTTGAACAAGTTAATTTAATTCAAAAATTCGCAAATCCTGATGATAGAGTTATTAAATTAAATGAATTAGGTGGCTCATCTTGGGCGAAAGCTAAGATGAAGGTAAGAAAGAAAATACATGATATATCTGAAGAATTAATAAAACTATATTCACAAAGAAGTGTTGCGACAGGTTTTGAATTTGAACATGATAGTACCCTTCAATTAGAATTTGAAAATGATTTTATGTATGAAACAACGCCAGACCAAGAAAGAGCTATATTAGATGTTAAAAGAGATATGCAAAGTAAAAGACCTATGGATCGTTTGATTTGTGGTGATGTTGGGTATGGTAAAACTGAAGTCGCGGCTCGTGCGGCTTTTAAGGCGGTATTAAGTGGAAAACAGGCATTGATTTTAGCTCCTACTACAATACTATCAAGACAACATTATTTAACATTTAAAGAGCGTATGGAAAAGTACGGGGTTAAGATTGCGCTTTTGAATCGTTTTGTTACGTCTAAACAACAAAAAGAAATACTAGAAGGCCTGAAAACTGGGTTAGTAGACATTTTAGTCGCAACTCATAAAGGTTTATCAAATAATATTGTTTATAAAGATTTAGGTCTTCTTATTGTCGATGAAGAACAAAGATTTGGTGTAACTCATAAAGAAAAGATAAAGAAACTAAAAGTAAATGTTGACGCGATCACATTAAGCGCAACACCTATTCCGAGAACGCTTCAAATGTCTATAGTAGGTATAAAGGATTTATCGATGATAGAAACACCTCCTAAAAACAGATACCCTATTCAAACTTATGTTTTGCCTCGAAATGATAGTGTAATAAGAGATGCGATTATAAGAGAAATGTCACGAGGTGGGCAAGTTTTTTATATGTATAACCGTGTAGAAGATATTGAAAATATCGCAAGTCATATAAGTCAATTGGTTCCTGAAGCACGTATTTGTATTGGACATGGTCGTATGAATAAAGATGATTTAGAAGATATGCTTATTAGATTTATAGATCATGAATATGATGTACTTGTATGTACTACTATTATTGAAACAGGGCTTGATATTCCAGATTCGAATACGATTATTATTCATGATTCTGATTTGTTAGGATTATCTCAACTTTATCAAATAAGAGGAAGAGTAGGTAGAAGTGATAAAATTGCCTATGCATATTTAATGTATAGTCCGCATAAAGAATTGACAGATAAGGCTTTAAAACGATTAGAAGCTTTAAAGGAATTTAGTGATTTAGGTAGTGGATATAAAATTGCCATGCGAGATTTGGCAATAAGAGGTGCAGGAGATTTACTAGGTAGTGAACAATCGGGATTTGTAGAGTCAGTAGGTCTTGAAATGTATATGAAGATTTTAGAAGAAGAACTAAAAGATAGAAAAGGAGAGTTAGAACCTGTCAAAGAAACTGATATTTCCTTATCTAAAGTATATACATCTAGGCATATTGATGAAAAATATATAGAAAATGAGGATGTTAGAATTAATATCCATAAGCGCATTGACAATATTAGAAGGCTTAGTGATTTGAAAGTATTAGAGGAAGAACTTAAGGATAGATTTGGATTATTTAATAAAGATTTAGAATATTATATGTATGAAAAGTTGTTTAATAGTTTATGTAGGGCTGTAAACATTTATAAGATTGAGACTAAAGAAAAGTGTTTAATTCTTTACATGAAAGATTATACTAATAAAAATCTTAATTCATTAAATCTATTTAGTATTAGAGATGATATAACAAAATTAATATCTTTAAAATGCGTTTCTAATGATTTAGTAATTACTTTTGATAAATCTTCTTATAAAGATCAAAAATATATAAAAGATATTTCCATATATTTAGATAGTATTTTAGTATAATTTGTCATTCATTACACAAAATATGAATGCGGAGGTTATATTATGAAAGAAACTGGTGTAATAAGAAGAATTGATGAGCTTGGCAGAATTGTTATACCTAAAGAAATTAGAAGAAGATTAAAGATTACCACAGGAGATCAAATTGATATATCGATAAATGATAGGTTTATTTTACTTAATAAGTATGAGCCATTAGAAGAAAATATATCAAATATTAAATTAATAACTAATACAATATCACAAAGATGTGGGTTTGATATTGTTATGTTTGATAATATGAAGTGCGTTATAAGTACTATAGATAATATAAATGAAAATGATTATATCTTAGATGACTTATTAGAAAAAATTAGGTCAAATGAAAAATTAGAATATGGTGATTCTATAGATATACCAATAACATCTAATTATATTAACAATAAAAATTTAGTTATTAAACGTATTATGTGTAATTATGAATACATGGGATGCTTGATGTTATTTAAAGATAGTGTTATAGGAAACAATGATTATGTGTTATTAGATATGATACGTGATTTTATTGTTAATTTAAATAAGTATGATAATTAAGGAGTGATTAGCTCCTTTTTTATTATGTCGTTCGAAGAACAATATAAAACCACCTGCTATGCGGGTGG
>CAZJSR010000020.1:0-29930 GCA_964548855.1 uncultured Anaeroplasmataceae bacterium
ACATAAAAAGAAAAGCTAAGAGTCAAAGTATCTCTTAGCTAACTATCTCTATAATATTAGAAATAAAAAACTAAGAAATTAACTCTTAGTTTTAGTATACGAAAAAGAAATAAATCTTATTACAAATCAAGAAATAACAAGTATTTACATTTAAAAATTAAACTTACTTCACTTAATTTCACTTTCTACTTGAAATTCAGCATATGTAGTGTTAAAATGATTCTTATACCAACTTTAAATACTTTCATATTAGTAACAATACCATTAACATTTTCTACTATTAGCATGGTAATAGGTCATTTTATCTATAAAAATACCTCTTGTGACTAAAAAACTGCATCTTATGACAAAATTATTGTTCATTTAATAGTAAGTGTTTATAATTCCATCAAAGGAGGGATATGTTTATGGATAATAAAATTAATCTTAATGTGCAAAAGTCTCAAAAGAAGAATTTATTAATTAAGCTTGCTGAAACTGTTGGTAATCAATCAGTTGGTAAGTGTGAAATTTGGTTTAACCAACCTGTAGTTCCAAAGAAAATGAAGAAGTAGTTCATGAATGTTTTGTAAAAAAAAGGAGAAAGTATGAAGAGGATAATAAAATTATTTAGTTTAATGTCTTGTGTAATCGTATTTACTTTTTGTATAATTAGCATTAAGCAAGAAAAAGTTGTAACACCAGTAAGAAATGTTGAATTGTCTAATGAAACCGTTAATTATGATAATTACTTTAATTCTTTTAGAAACCATAAATTAGAATTTAATGGTAATATTACAAAGTTTTCAGGTGAAAAACAATTAGAGGATTTTGATCTATCATTTTTGGATTTAGTATCTCAAGAAATTATTGAAGAAGATTTAAAGGAATATGTCGATTTTGAATTTACATACAATAATGAATTGTCTAAAATAATTGTTACTGCTACGATTAATAATGGTGAAGAAGTATTAATAGAAAATTTAATGGGATATGTTTTCGAAAATGAAGAAGGCAAAACTGATGCAATTATTACATTAGATGATGGAAGTACTGTTTTATTAAGTGATTTATCTGATTAATATATTGATGCTTGTGGATGGCTTTCTAAATTAATTAAAGGCGTTGTTTCTACTGTAGTTGCAGTTGTTATTGTGGCAGTATTACCTGTTTCAATACCAGCAGTAGTAGCTGTTGCTGCAACTGCGGCAGCAACATATGGTACGATTAGTTTGGCTGAAAAAGCAAAAGCTGAATCAAATTATATTCATAATATAACATTGCCAGAACCTACATCATATATAAATGGACAAGATTATTATTATGATTGGAAATTTGGTGTTTCAACTCTTGATTATAATGGTTGTGGTGTTATTGCTGCATACAATGTTTTACGTGGACTGAATAAAACTAAGAAATTATCAGATGTAATTTATGAGTTTGATTATAATAGTGGTACAATAGCATCCGGCTTATTTGGAGCAGATCCATCACACTATTCGACGTATTTTAGAAAAAATGATATTGAATATAAAAGTTTTTCTTCATATTCTAGTTTGCAAAATGGAATTAATAATATGTCTAACAATCAAATGATATTAGTATGTGCTTGGTGTGGTGATTCTATTTTAGATGCTGCTCACTATGTTTCTGCAAGTTATAATTCTTATACTAAACAAATAACAGTATATAATAGATATAGTAGTTCAACTTCTACTTGGTCATATTCTTCTTTTGATAAATCTGTTATTGGAGGAGACATTATAGCTGCATTTATAGTTGGATAGTAAATTTAGAAAGGATATTTATTATGAAAAAAATAATCTTTATAATATTATTTATATTTTGTATATCTTCGTGTAGAAGTATAGATTATGCAGACAAATATTATAATGTAAAATGGTCAAGTTCAGATCCTATTTTAGAATTTAACGTTAAATCAAAAGAGGAAGTTTTAAACGATAATGGTTTCAATGAAGGTTTTTTAATAGTTAATGACGAAAAAATAGAAATTATTTGCTTGTGGACATTATCTAATGGATTAGATATTTATTATAAAGATAGGATTGATAATGAGAATCTGCAGTTGTCTGAAGATGATTTAGCATTAAATGGTAGTTATAAAATGAAAAATAATAATGTTATATTAACTATTAATGTGGATAACATTTATAATAATTCATATGATACTATTACATTAAGTATGTCTTCGTTAAATTAATAACCATCGATGATTTATATATTGTTTGGTGATACTTATTATGAGAAAAATTTTATTTTTAATAACAATTTTTATATGTTTTTTGACATCATGTACAGGCCTTGATTCTAGAAAAATAGAAAAGATTTTAGAAAATAGTGATTGCTTTTATAATGATGAATATGGAATAGAATTAAATTCATTATATCCTCCGGATTTTAGTGATGTATATATCAATGATAATGATATTAAAATATCAGTATTAGTTTTTTGGAATTATCCGATAAATGAATTTAGAATGTATAATAAAGAATCAATAAATTCAGATGTTGATTCCAAAAATGAATACTTTGATTATGTGGATTCTGAATTGTCTGGTAACAACATAATCATCTCAGGAAGGATTTTATACGAAGAATCATCTATTGTTTTAAAAATTATTGATAGTTCTATTACTGTTAGCTTTGATGAAATAACATTAGAAGCTAAATGACAATTTAATATAAAGCAACTAGAAAAAGTGACTGTTAAAATTTGATTTTGCAGTCACTTTTTTACCTCTTATGACAAAAAAACTGCATCTTATGACAAAAATATTGTTTTTTAAAAGTAATTTTTTATAATTTCTTCAAGGAGGGATATACGTATGAATAATAAAATAAATCTTAATGAGCAAAAAACTCAAAAGAAAAATTTATTAATTAAACTTGCTGAAACTGTTGGAAATCAATCAGTTGGAAAGTGTGGAAATTGGTTTAACCAACCTATAGTTCCAAAGAAATTGTAGAAGTAATTTAAATAAGAGGTAAAGTATGAAAAAGAGTAAATTTATTGTTTTAATAGTTATTAATATTCTATTAATTGGTATAGTTGTTTGGCTTTCAATAACTAATTTTAAAAACAAAAGTGCAAACGATATATATTCAGATAACATTAATAGCATTGTAGAAGTTAAATCAACTACTGAAGATATTGGAGAAAGCTTCGGTACTGGTGTTATCTATAATTCACAGGGATATTTAATAACAAATGCCCATGTAATATCTTATAAAAGTTTAGGCGAAAATATATTGTTTGAAACTTATGAAATAAGATTTCCATTATTAGAAAATTATCAATCAGCAACATTTGTAAAAGTTGATTATGAATTAGATTTAGCTATTTTAAAAATAAATGATGAATCTATAAAGTATAATCCAATAGAATTTAGTGGTTCTGATTATGATTTTGGTGATATAGTTTATGCAATAGGTAATACATCAAATTATGGCATAGGTATAAGTCAGGGTGTTATTAGTGTGCCAGAAGTAAATGTAAAATATGATGACATCTCAAGATTGGTAATACAAGCTGATATAAATATAGCTAGTGGAAATAGTGGTGGAGCTTTATTAAATGAGAAAGGCGAATTGATAGGTATTACAACATTTAGAACAAAAGATTTACTAGGTAATGTAAATTATGGATTTACTTATTCAATACCTCTAAAAGTAGTAAAAGAATTTATAAAAGAGAAATAGGAGAAAAAAATGAAAAGAATATTTAAGGGAATTGTAACATTTAGTTTTATGATGTTAATTTGTTTATCAACTGGTTTATTTGGAGAATTTGAAACAAATAAAATGTCAGCGTCAGTTAGAAATATTGAACTAGAAATGAAAGAGGTTGACTCATAATCAATATTTAGCAAGTTTAAAGAAACAGAATTAATTTATGTTGAAGAAGATAATTCTAACTCTACAAATGAAGAATTAACCAACTATATATCATCAACAATAGAGATTGATGCTTTTACATATCAAAAGTATATTATCAATAAATATTATGGTAAAAATATAGTTCATCCTAATGAAGAATATGAAAAAATTTTAAATTTTTATACTAAAAAATTCTTTAAATAGTTATTTTGCCCAAAAAAACCGGGGTTTTGTCACGTGTGTGTTAACCCTCCTTCGTTATACTAACATCGTAAGGTAGAAAAATGGATAAATGAAAAAATATTACACAAGTAATATAGACAGGCACCTTCTAAATATAATTCATTAGGAGGTACTTAATGTCTAAAACATACACGATTAATGGAAAGGATTATATAGTAAAAAGGTCATATGATTCAAAAGGGCCAGATTTTACTAAAATACTCCTAGAGTATTTATATCAAAAGATTGTAGGTGATGTTAATGCAACAACTGAATCAAATAATAAAATCGAGAAATAACGTCGCTATATATTGTAGATTATCACGTGACGATGGAACAGAAAGAGAATCATTATCAATCTCAAACCAAAAAGAAGCTCTAAGAAACTATGTCTTAGAGCGAAACTGGTCCATCTATGATATCTACATCGATGATGGATACTCAGGAACAAACTATGATAGACCAGCCTTCCAACAAATGATATCAGACATTGAAGCTGGTCTAATAGACATAGTATGTACTAAAGACTTATCTCGATTAGGAAGAGATTACATTAAAACAGGCTACTACACTGAAGATTTCTTTCCTAATCATAATGTCAGATATATAGCTATTAATGATAATGTAGATACAATAAATGAATTTGATAATGATTTCATACCTATTAAAAATGTAATAAATGAATGGTATGCAAAGGACATATCTAAAAAAATCAACTTTACATTACAAAATAAAATTAAAAATGGTGAGCTACAAAGAACAGCCTATCCTAAATATGGCTTTATCATAAATGAAGATAATACAAGAACAATAGACCCAGAAGCTGGTGAGGTAGTTGAATTCATCTATGAAGTATTCTTAAAATATCATAGTCTTGATAAAGTAGTAAACGAGCTTAAAGCATTAAATATTTATATTCCAGGCTACTATACATATTTAAAATATGGTAAAGATGAAAGAAGATATCTAAATTATCCTGAAGAAAATAAAACTCTTTGGAATAAAGATAAGGTAGCATTAATAATAAAATCTGAAGAATATAAAGGGACCTATATAAAAGGTAAAACACGCAAAAAATTTAAACAAACTAAAAACGTCTCAGTTAAGAAAATAGATTACCATAGATTCCCAAATGTATATCCTCAAATAGTAACACCTACAACATGGTTTAAAGCAAACGAAATCCTAAAAGTAGTTTCACGTAAAAAAACTAAAGAGGAGGATTTCTATTATACCGGAATTTGCTGCTGTGGCATTTGCCATAGTATGCTAAATGGTAGAAAAAGAACAAGTAAAAAAACAGGACAATATTATTATAAATTTTATTGTGATAAAGGACACGGTCATAAGGATATGAGAACTCCTACAATGACTAATAAAGAGCTAGATATATTAGTCCTAAATGAAATAAAAAGATTTAGAGATTATGTATTAAATAATAAAGAGATATTAAAATCAAAGGTAAAAGAATTTATTCTTAACAAACAAGAATTAAATTCACCTAAGGATCCATTAATATTATCTAAAATAGAATCATTGAAGGAACGTAATCAAAAGCTAGAAACATTAATAAGAGAGCTATTTGAAGAAAAGTGTTTACTTCCAAGAACCACATATGAAAGTATGAGACTAGATTATTCAAAAGAATATAATTCAAATGAAGAAAAAATTCTTAGACTAGAATATGAATTATCACATACTAAATCAGAACCAATTGATTACAAAGAATGTACTTATATTCTAATAAACTATTTAGAAAATCTAAACGAAGAGGATTATCTATCTAAACAAACAATAAATATGATATTCTCTAAAATATATTTATCTAGAGAGGGTATCGATTTTAATAACAATCCAAATATAATTGAATTTGAATATAACTACATTCAAAACATAATGGAGGATTACATTAGTAATGAAGAATAAAGAAACAATATGTGCAATATATGCAAGATTCTCATCTGATGATAAAGAGGATGATAACGACATATCTAGAAGTGTTGCTAATCAATTAAAATACGCTTCTGAATATGCCAAGAAAAATAATTTTAAAATCTATGATACATACTATGATATGCAAATAACAGGAACAACCCTAAATCGTCCTGGCCTTAAAAGTATGCTTAGAGATATGGAAAAAGGTCTTTTCAATACAATAATTGTTAAAGACCTTTCACGCTTTTCTAGAAACTTTGTAGATGCATCTAAATATATAGATGAAGTATTTCCTCAAAACAAAATAAGATTTATTTCAATAATGGACCATTATGATTCAGCTAATGGAGAAGATGATTCTATAGTATTTAGAAACTTCTTTAATGGTATGTATTCTAAAGATGCAAAAAGAAAAATCCATAGATCATTTAAGGATAGAATAGATAAAAAATATTTAGTGTCAATTCCAATATATGGCTATAAAAAGGATAAAAATAAAAACATCATAATAGATGATGAAGCCGCTAAAATAATAAAAAGAATCTATAAAGAATTTATAGAAGAGCACAAAACCTATGCTAAAATAGCTAAAGGCTTAGAACAAAATAAAATATATATTCCATCAGCTCATAAATATTATAATTTAAAACAAAAAATATCTACTAAATTTATGAGTGGAGTAATAAACAATCCTTATAAATGGGATGCTACATTTATAAAAAGAGTATTACACAATTATGAATATTGTGGACATGCAGTAAATGAAACATGGTCTAAAAAGTCTAAATCTACAGATAGAACTAATATAATAGTAGAAAACACTCATCCTGCAATTATAGATGAAGAAACATTTGCACTTGCAGCAAACCTAACAAAGACAGTAAATAAAAATCCTGAAAGATTAAAATATATTCCTAATATATTATATTGTAAATGTCATCCTAAAAGAGCATTAACATTTTATCATTATAGAGGCTCAAACAATAAGCCACTATATAAATGTAATTGCTGTAACTCTATAACAAATAGAATTGATGCAGAAGATATAATAGAGGTTTTATATCAAGATGTATGCTCAATAATGAATGAAATACTTAATGATAAGGAAGCATACTTTGAAAAATTTAAAGCAATGCTATATTCTAAAGAATCCTATTATACATTAAAAAAACAAATAGAAGAATCTAATAAAAAATTCAAAACCATATATGAAAAATATAAAGCAAATAAATTATCAAAAGAATCATATATAGAATTAAGAAATAAATTAACATCACATATTAATGAGCTTAATAATAAATTAGAATTATTTGAATATGAAAAACTAGATATAAAAATAATAGAAATGAAATACAATGAATTTGTAAAAGAAATTGATGCAGAGGCTTTAACAAATCTATCTAAACCAGAAATAATTAAGTATTTTATTTCTAGAGTATATGTAGACTTTGAAACTAAACCTATTAATATAGATGTTAAATACAAATTTCAAATTTAGTAAGACTTACAACCGTAGGTCTTTTTTTAATAATGAAAAACAAAATATGATAATATAAAAAATGGAGTAAATCTTTTAGATTTCTAAAAGAATATATTAGTGGTAAAAGCCTTAATTGAAAAAAATTATGGCCCAAAGATTATAGTAATATAGATTTTAATGCTTGGGATATATATTTTGCATTGGCAATAGGAGAAAAAGATTATAATTGGTGGGATATAGAAACTGAAATGTTAAAAACATTTACTGATGATAAAAATTTTAATTGGCTTAGAGTATATCATATATCTATAAATCGTTCGGAAAATTTTTTAGGTGCTATTGATTTGGACTATATAATGGTAGGCATATTATTTTTAAAATACTGACTTTTCAACGGAAGAAAGGTATTATATGTTTTTATTAGATGAATTAAGAATATTTGAAAAGAATTTTGGAAAATATGTAAGTGAAGAATATAATGAAAAATATCATGAATATTTAGAAAATGCAAAAAAAATTCTTTGGTAGAATCTTTTGACGAAGATATAAAATCAATTGAAACATTTAATTATACTAATAATGGAGTTATGAGAACCACCAAATCAATTGACTATTTGAATGATATTCAGCATATAAATGGTGTTTATAAAAATCCTATTTTCGGTGTAGATTCTTCGAGAATACATATTGATAAACCAGAAGTTGTTTTCACTAAAGTATCAAGTCGATTAATATATTCGACTTTTATTGATGGGATGTTAGGAACTACTTTTAATAACCTGGTGATTTTTGGTCATTCGTTAAGTGAACATAATTATAGCTATTTTTTTCCTATTTTCGATTATTTTGAAATGTCAAATATTATGAAATCAAGTTCAATTATTTTTGCTTATAATTTTTATAATGAATCTGAAAAGGAAGATATAATTTTGTCTAAAATTAGAAAAGTAACTAAGCTAATATATCAATATGAAAATTATCTAGGAAGAAATAAAGAAAATAGATTGATAGATTCTTTGACAGCGCAAGGAAGAATAAAAATCATTGAAATACCTAAGTGATTAAGATTATAAGATAAATCCCTATTTGTATAGTAGATGGTAGAAAACTTCAACATAATACTATATTTATAATAATAGGTTAGAAAATATGTATTTTGAAGGTTAAAAACCAAAAGTGTCCATTTTTTTTACGAAACACATATATCTAATGTAATTGGAAAACTTGGAGTATCATCACGTACTCAAGCAATTTTAACTTTAATGAAAAATGGCATTATTAATGTATAATAGTGCCATTTTTATTTTATCTATAATCAAATGTAATATTTTAATCAATAATGGTTGAAATAATTGATAATGTAGAAACAGTACTTTGAATAGTTCACAAGGAGGGATATAGAACTATAAATATTCAAAATCCATAATTTAAATCAGTTTGAAAGCACTTATTTTAATCATTGTTTACATTTGTGCCCATATGTAATATAGTCAGGTGACAAATATGTTTGATCAACAAAAATATATTAATTCTTATATAAAAGATAATTATCGTACGATAAAATTAAGAATAAGAAATGATGATAAAGTATTAATTAATAAAATAAATAATGTAGATAATATAAATAAATATATTTTAGAATTAATAAAAAAAGATATACAAGAAAATAGAATTTACAATTACATTGATAACGAAATAGAGATAGATTTTGAGTTATCTATAACTATGGAAGATTTGGTTAACAAAGCTGAAGAGGCAGACTTGTTAGAAGATTATGGACTTTATATGAATCTTGCAGATGCGATAGATTCACAAGGTAAAAAGGAAGTAAGTAATCATATTATTACAGAAACTGAATGGAAAAGATTAACTAGGAGGTATTGTTTATGATTGAATTAATAGATTTTTCTAATTGTGAATTAAGTTCTAGAAATTTACAATAAGGTGGTCGTGCTGGAGAAAACGTGGAGTTTTGCATGATGGTGAATTTTGGTTTTTAAAGTTTCCAAAGAATACAATAGGAATGAAAAGGGTAGATGGATTGTCATATGTTACATCACCATTAAATGAGTATATAGGAAGTAATATCTATAAAATACTAGGATATGATGTCCATGAAACTATATTAGGTGTTTGTTTTGATGGGAAAAGAAATAAAGTGGTATGTGCTTGTAAGGATTTTATTAAAGATGATAATAATGAATTGTTAATACCATATACATCGTTAAGAAATGATACTAATCCTATAATTATGGAAAGAAGAGATAGTTCTTTTCACTCACCATCAAATATAAATGAGATAGTATTCCAACTTAAACATAATACGGTTTTAAGCAATATTAAAAATGCTACAGAAAGATTTTGGGATGTTGTTTTAATAGATATGTTAATTAATAATAACGATAGAAATGAAGATAATTGGGGTGTGATAAAATTTAAAAAAGAAAATAAATATGTTTTATCTCCTGTTTATGATTGTGGAAATTGCTTTTATGGTAAAACGAGTGAAGAAAGAATTGAAAGTATATTAGGTGATGAAAGTAAACTGTATAGTAGTGCAATTAATGGTGTAACTGCTTATGAAAATGATGAAGAAAAAAGAATCGCCGCAATGAATATTTTAAAAGAGATTAAAGAGAATATGCCAAGTACATTCGTAAAAGTATACAATAATATAATAGGTAATTTAGAAAAAATAGAGAAATTGATTAATGATATACCAAACGAATATAATGGAATACCGGTAATAAGTGATAATCGAAAAGATTATTATTTAAAAACATTAAAAATAAGATTAGATTATATTGTTAAAGAATTTCTATAATATTAAAATTGTAGAGTACCCCTTAAGTTTGACTAGAGAAATCTAGAAAGACTTAAGGGGACTTTTTTATGCAACTTACCAATTGATTACTGCAACTTGCTTTATTTTTATAGATATTTATAAAAAATTTCACTAAAATTCTAAGTGAAAAAAATGTATGTTAAGAAAAGAGGATTAATTATATGAAAAAATGTTTTTTATTATTAGTGATTATATTAATATTTGTTATAACCTCATGTTCTATAAGGAAAGATTTCATAGCTTGTGAAAATTTTATTACAAAAGATTATACATTATCTAATGCATCAAAAATAGAAATTAAAAATATATATCTTAAACAAGGCACTACATATTTTGGCGCAAATGTTTATTTTTGTGAATCTAGTGTAAATAAAATATCGATTACTGCTAGTGAAGATGTAATAGAAGAGATTGATGTAAGCAATTATAATTCTAAAATAAGTATAACTGCAGATAGATATAAAAACTATCAAACCAAGTCTGTTGATATTTATATTTATGGCTTTAAATTTGATGAATTTACTTTATCAAATGTAGACGCAAAGATTAAAAAATCAACATTTATGGATAAAAATATAAAAATAAATTTAAGTGGTGCCTCAAATTTAAGTATGGATGAAATTAATAATAATGCATATTTAGATGTATCAGGTTCATCGATTGTAAATATTAGAAGTATTAATATAGAAGAGTTAGATATAAACTCATCAGGCTCTTCAAGTATAGAAGTAAGTGATGTGATTTTAAATAGAGTAAACGCATCTTTATCAGGCTCATCAAAACTATATTTAAAAGGAAATATAAATAAAGGACATTATGAAGGATCTGGTGCATCGAAATTTGAACTTGAAAAATGTTTAAATAATGATGTAGATATTAGTTTATCTGGAGCTTCAAAATTAAATGTTTCTTTTAAAAATTCCATAAAAGGTGACATTTCAGGCGGGAGTTATGTTTTATATTATAGTGAATCTGATGATATTAATGTTAAAGTGTCTGGTGGTTCAAAAATTATTAGAGGTTAGTATATTATTAAATACTGGAGGTAAAATATGGAATATATAAAATTACAAATTGCTTCATTAATATTAGTTATATATATCGCTATTATGTATTTTAAAAATAAAATTAAAGTAAAGAATCAAAGAAAATTTAAACAATTCGATTTGATTATAGTTGTCAGTTTATTTTCTATTATATGTGATGGTATAACTGCAATAACTGTTAATCATTTAAATGAGGTAGATATACTGATAAATAAGTTTTTGCATCTTCTTTTTTTGATTTCTTTAGATTCTGTTATATTTTTAATGTTTATTTATATGCTTTATACGACCGATTTATTTCCAAAAAGAAATAAAACAAAATTACTTGTATTCACTCCGTTTATATTAAATATTTTAATAGTAATAATATTTATATATCAATTACAATTTAAAGAAGGAATAATAAGTAATTATTCTATGGGAATATCAGCTTATACTTGTTTTTTTATGGTTGCAGCATATGTAGCATTTACAATCTTGATATTTATTAAAAGATGGAAATATATTGAATCAAGAAAAAGGATTTGTATAGCTACTTATCTAATAGTTTTATTAGCAGTAACAACATATCAAATAATATTTCCAGATTCTTTACTTACAAGTTGTGGAGTTGCGATTATAGTATTAGGGGTGTATTTAAATCAAGAGAATCCTGCAATTAATAAACTATCGATCTATCATAAAGAAATGATATTTGGATTTGCAAATTTAATAGAAAATAAGGATTTTAACACAGGTGGTCATATTAAGCGTACGTCTTTATATGTTAAACTTTTGGCAGAAGGATTAAGAAAACAAGGTTATTACAAAAATATTTTAACAAAAGATTATATAAATAATTTATGTCTTGCAGCACCTTTACATGATATAGGTAAAATTGCAATTCCTGATAGTATTTTACAAAAGCCTGATCAATTAACAGAAGATGAGTTTGAAGTAATTAAAAAACATACTTCAAAAGGTGGTGAAATAATATTAGAGACATTTGGTAATTTGGATAATGATGATTATTTATTTGTTTCTTATAATATTGCTAAATATCATCATGAAAAATGGAATGGAAAAGGATATCCGGAAAACTTAAAAGGAGAACAAATTCCATTATGTGCAAGAATAATGTCTATCGCAGATGTATTTGATGCAGTATCAGAAAAACGATGTTATAGAGATGCGTTATCATTAGATGATTGTTTTCATATAATTGAAAACGGAAAAGGTACTGATTTTGAACCATTATTAGTTGATGTATTTTTATCACTAAGTAATGATGTAAAGAAGATTTATTATTCATTAAATCATGAAAAAACTTTATAATTCATTTATAAATATTTTATGTAAAATAACATAGAAGATATTTATCATTCATGTTTAAAGGGAAAACATTATGGGGATTTGTTGTATAAAACAGGATAAGTTCTATCTTCAGTAATAAGAATGACTAATGAACAAAGATTGTTTGAAGAAAAATGCTTGTTGATTTATGAAAAAAATTATCGCATAAAACCGTAATGATTCTTCTTGAAGATGGTATAAATGAACATGGATTAAGTGTTGCACTAACATTTTTATTATCAAAAAAATCAATCCTGGAATAAACGGTGGTTTTATTGTAAGGAAATTATTAGAAGTATGTAAAACAACATTAGATGCATCTTTAAAAAAATATTTCAAGTAAGTATGGTTTTGTATGTCAATTTGAAAAGGAATTACACTTTGATACTATATGGTCTACAGTATATGATTCACGTAGTCTATATAATGAGATATGTGAAGGAAATCCGTATAGACTAAAATATAGCTTTGATAATAGATTAGAATAGGTATTAAAACAAGATGGAAAGAAAAGGTTATTAACGCTTGGTAAAATAATTTAGCAAGTATTTTTAAATTGTTAATAAAAATAAAATATACATTTAGTGCTAAATATTATAAAATATATCTAAAGAATACGAACACAAAAAAACACGAATGATAATTTTATAAAAAAATGTATTAGAAAATTATAATTGAAAAAAATAAAAGTAGAGGTATTAACTTATGAGCAAAGAAAAATTAGAGTTTTATCCAATTCATCCATCAAGAAGAAAAACACATTTGATTGAAAAGTCTATTATGCCAGATTTATCACAATCATCACCGTTTAATGTTTTAGAACTATTAAATGAATTAAATAATAATTTAAGTGAAAGTCTTAAAATATATGAAGACAAAAGATTTGAAGTTGAAGGCATAGTTACATATATTGGTCTAGACATTCATCATAAACCATCTCTAAAACTTTCAAATAGTGAAAATGGAAAATGTTGTGCCTTAACAATTTTTCCTAAGAAGGATTTTTATAAACAAGTTTCATTGGGAGATAAAGTAATTGTTAAAGCAAATTACCTGGTTTTATGTAACTTATTTGGTGTTGTAATGAAAAATAGTGAATTAGTAAAGGTAATTAAATAATATGAAAGAAATGTTTAAGGGTACTTTATTCGATGGTGAAAAGATAATTGAAAATGTATGTGTAACTATTGATGATGATAATAATGTTGTGATTGGAAAAGAAAATATAGAGAATTTAAATTATTTTATGATGCCTTGTTTGATAGATGCCCATACTCATATGACAAATATTAATCAAGTAAATAGAATGATGTCTTATGGTGTGAATTCTACATTTGATGTTTGTGCATCTCCATCATTAATTTCACAATCTGAAGATTTTAAAATAATTTCCTCAATTGACATGGCTATGGGATTTGTTTTAAATCCAGAAAAGTATGTCATAAAATCAATTAATAAAGGCGCTAAATATATAAAAGTATTACTTTTTAATAATTTATCAATAGGACTGAATGCTTTAAAAGATATTGTAAAAATAGCACATAAACATAATTTAAAAGTTGTAGTTCATGCAACTAAAATTTCATTGTATAAACAAGCTTTAGAGGCAAATGTTGATATAATTTTACATTTACCTATGAAGGATGAATTAACTGATGAATTTGCTAAATTAATTGCTAAAAAAGGGATTTATGTAGTTCCGACATTAACGATGATGGAGACATTTGCCAAAACGAGAAGAGGAGGATATTGTGAAGAACATTTTCAAAATGCTTTAAAACAAGTTAAAACTCTTTATGACAATGAAGTTAAAATTTTAGTTGGAACAGATGCAAATATTGGAAATTATGCACCAGAAGTAAGCTATGGTGATTCTATGTATACTGAAATTAATTTACTTTTAAAAGCTGGTATTCCACTTATAGATATACTTAAAGGTGCTACATCAAGAATTGGTGAAGCATTTAATATGAATTTAGGTAAAATAAATTCAGGTGATAGGGCTAATCTACTTGTGTTTAGATTCAGTAATAACAATATAGAAATCAACTATGATAATCTTGAAAAAGTATGGATTAATGGGAAGGATATAAAATGAAAATTATTACTGTAGAGGAACATATTTATTTAAAATCAGTATGTGATGAAATATCAAAATATTATAATGAAGATAGTGAAAATACTAAGGCTGCTGGAGGAAAAGGTCTACCTTATTATCCAGATTTTGAATTATATGAATCATCTGATTTAAAGAGGATAAATGATATGGATAAAAATGGCATTGATAAACAAATTTTATCATGCCCTGTACAAACTCAAATATTAAATTCAAATGATGCATTAAAAATTGTTAAAAAAGCAAATGATGAACTTGCTGAAATTATAAAAAGACATCCAAATCGTTTTGGTGGATTTGGATTGTTACCATGGTCAAATATTAAAGACTCAGTTAAAGAAGTAAAAAGAATAAAAGAAGTTCTTAAATTAGAAGGAATTATTTTATCTGGACGACCATCTATGGAAGCAGTATTTCTAGACGATGAAAGGTACTATCCTATTTTAGAAGCAATAGAAAAAAGTGGATTACCGTTATATTTACATCCTGCACCTCCTTTAAAAGATGTTCAAGAAAAGTATTACAATGGTCTTGGTAAACAACTAAGTGCAAGATTATCTTTGTATGGATGGGGATGGCATAATGAGGTTGGAGTTCAAATAATTAGAATGATTTTATCAAAAACATTTGAAAAATTTCCAAAACTGCAAGTAATAGTAGGACACTGGGGAGAAATGGTACCATTTTTCTTGTCAAGATTAGATCAAGCATTACCCAAAGAAATTACTCATCTATCTAAATCTATAACAGAAGTTTTTAAAAGTAATTTTTATGTAACTCCAAGTGGGATTTTTGATTATCCACAATTAAAATTTTGTATAGATGTCTTAGGAGCAGATAGAATTATTTATTCAGTCGATTTTCCGTTTATAGGAAACGCAAATGCGAAAGAATTTATGGATAATGCTCAAATAACGAACGAACAAAAAGAATTGATTTTATATAAAAATGCTAATAAATTATTTTATAACAAATAACATAGATATTTGATAGTTAATTATTAAAATAGAGGAGATAAAAAATGATTAATAAATTAAGCTTAGGAACAATGGGAATGAATTTTTTAAACAAAGAATCTTCGATTAATACCATTCATAAAGCATTAGAAGAAGGTATTACAATATTTAATACTGGAGATTTTTATCAAAAAGGACAATCGCAAGTTGTACTTGGTGAAGCTTTAAGAAATATTCCAAGGGATAAATATTTTATTTCTTTAAAATTTGGTGTTTCATTTAAACCACAAGGTGCTTTTTTAGATGTAAATCCAAAAAATATAAAAAGTAAACTTTTAGATTCATTAGATAAAATGGGACTAGATTATGTTGATTTATATCAACCAGCTAGGTTGGATACTGAAATCCCAGTTGAAGATGTTATTCTTGAAATTAAAAAATTAATTAATGAAGGATATGTTAAACATATAGGTTTATCTGAAGTAGATAGTGATACTCTAAGAAGAGCTCATAAAATCTATCCTATTCATAGTGTTGAGGTTGAATATTCTTTATTGAATAGAGAAATAGAAGATGATTTAATTACAACTGCAAAAGAATTAGGAGTAAATATAGTAGCATATGGTGCTGTAGGTCATGGTATATTAACAAAAAGTGTATTTAATGAGTTATCAAATAATGTTATGATGTCTAGAGGAATATTTTCTTCTGAATATAAGGATAAAAATTTATTTGTTTTAAATCAATTTAATAGTATAGCCAAAGAGTTAAATTTAGAAATGAGTGAACTTGCTATTTCTTGGTCTCAAGCCAAATATGATAATATTATTACTATAATTGGAACTACTAAACCTGAACATTTACAAAGTTCTGTTAAAGCAATCAATGTGAGGTTGCCGTTAAATAAGGTGCATGAAATTGAAAATATAGTATCAAATAAAACTATTAAAGGATTATCTAGGAGAAAATGGATTTTTACTAATGGAGTTGGTAAACTTATATAGTTTATTAACTTAATATATTAAAAGTTATTGAAAAGACAGTATTAGAATATTAATAGTGTCTTTTTTTGTTTAATAAACTAATTTATTAATAAACAATTCTTTTCTAAAAATGAATATTATGGTATACTATAATATAAAAGTATATGATTTTATTGACAGGAGGATTGACGTTAATTATGGTAAATTCAAATGATTTAAATGAAATAGATTTTTTTAAAAACGTATTAAAAAATGTCAGTGTAGAATATGTGATAGACCCATTAACTAAAATAATTTCTCGTAAGTATATTTTAGAATATATTAATTATCTAATTGATAATAATATCCCTTTTGGACTAGTAATATTAGATTTAGATAATTTTAAAGAAATTAATGATAATTATGGACATTTAGTTGGAGATAAAATTTTATCATTACTAGGTAATTCACTACTATCATATTGTCAAAGAGATGCATTAGTTGGTAGATATGGTGGAGATGAATTTTTAATGGTTCATACAAAAGCCACAACATATGAAGGACTATATAATTTCTTATACGATATGTATGGTTCAAATAGTGTTCTTAGACAAAATTTATCTATTGATAATCATAGAATATATGTTACAGGAACAATGGGCGCAGCCTCTTTTCCAAATGATGCATCTACATATAAAGAATTATTTTTAAATGCTGATAAAGCTTTATATCGAGGCAAAATTAAAGGAAGAAACTGTTTTGTAGTATATCAAGAAAGTAAACATAAAGATATAAATATTAATAATATAGTAAGAAGACCACTCCATGAAATTTTATCAACTATAAATAATATATTCTTTGGATATAATACATTTGAAAATAAGATAGTTAATTCATTTTATTCTATATGTAAAGATTTGAATATGACAAACGCAATATTTATTAGTTTAAATGGCTATATCTATTCTAATTCTAAAATTGATTGTTCAAAAATTGAAAAGAAAAATATTAATCATATTTTAGGAGAAGGAGATTTATTTTACTCAAATAATCTAAAATATGTTTTTGATAAATCAGAAGATTTATGGATGTTTATGCAAGATAATCATATCTTATCAATTTTACTAACTCCAGTAAAATTTAATAATATAATGATTGGATATATAATTTTTACAGAAAATAGTATAGAAAGATTATGGCAAGATGATGATTTTGCATTAATCATTAATTTAAAACAATTAATAAGTTCAAGACATGATGCAATTAAATTTTTGCCGCTTGATGAATTTATAAAAGAATCAGATAAAGTATTATATAATAGTTTATTTGATGGCCTTGCTAATACATCTAATAAAAGATTTATGTATATTAGTAATCTTGAAACTGGTAATACAAGATGGTGTAAAAATTCTGTTGATTATTTTAATCTTGAATCTGAAATATTTCCTGATGCTATAGAAAAGTGGGCAATGAAAATTCATCCACAAGATAGACAAAGATTTTTAGATGATATTAACGAAGTATTTACAGGTAAAAAAGATGAACATAATATAGAATATAGAGCAATGAATAAATATGGTGAATATGTTGTTATTACGTGTCATGGTAGAATAGTAAGAGAAGTAGATAAAACACAAATTATATTTATAGGAACACTTGATAATCATGGAATAGCTGACTATATCGATCCTATAACAAACCTTTATAATATTTATAAATTTAATGAATTATATGATAAAAAAGAATATGGTAATTTAAATATTATTTTACTTGGACTTGTGAAATTTTCAGATATAAATGCATTATACGGATATACTGTAGGAGATAGCGTTTTAAAGGAAATCGCAGGTATCTTATTAACATATAAATCTGAAAACGTTAATGTTTTTAAGATGGATGGTGTTAGATTTTCTTTAGTAATTAAAGAAAAAAATAAAGATGAGATTGAAAAATTATACAATGAAATAAAAGAAAAACTATTAAATATAGAAGTTAATGGATTTAAGATAAATTTAAATCTAGCAGCTGGAATGGTATTAAAATGCGAAAAATATGACAAAAGAGATGTTTTAGCATCTTTAAATAGTGCACTATTTAAGTCTAAATATGAATTAAACGGTGATTTGGTTTTATTTAATTATGATTCACTAGGTGTAAATGAAAAAAATATAAAACTGATGGCTGAACTAAGAGATAGTCTTGTTAATAATTATAAAGGATTTGATATGTCTTATCAGCCTGTCTTTGATGCTAAATGCGAAAAAATAATAGGAGCTGAGGCTTTAGTAAGATGGGTAAGTCCTACTATAGGAAATGTTTCTCCACAAACATTTATACCTTGGCTTGAGGAAGATTCTTATTTTTATGATTTTGGTAAATGGATTTTAAAAACATCACTTGAATCTATGTTGCCGATGGTAAAAAAGAACCCTGACTTTATGTTAAATGTTAATATTTCTTATACTCAAATACAAAAAGCGGACTTTGTTCAATCACTACTATCTATATTAAAATTAGTTGAATATCCTGCTAAAAATTTATGCCTAGAAATCACAGAAAGATGTAGGTATCTCGATATGACTTTCTTAAAAAATACAATTGATATTTTAAGGAATAATGGTATAAGAATTGCCATAGATGACTTTGGTACAGGATTCTCATCTTTAGATATCTTAATTAATCTTCCTGTAGATATGATAAAAATTGATAGAAGTTTTATTTTAAACTTAAATACAAATCCTATTAATAAGGAAGTAGTTGAAGCAGTAATAAATTGTGCAAATAACCTAGATATTTTAGTATGTGTTGAGGGTGTTGAAGATAGAAATCTTATTGAAATTTTGAAAAAATATAATCCTTCATGTTTTCAAGGATATTATTATTCAAAGCCTCTTTATATAGAAGAATTTAAAGAAAAATATAATAAGTAATGAAATACAGGTGATTTAATGCTTAGCAAACTAGGAGAATATATTAAAAAAGAATATAAACTTAATATTGAATGTGATATTGATTTAAAAATCTATTCTTCTAATATAGATGAATTTATTTTAGTTACAACATTAGAAGATAAAGTATATATTAAATATAGTGATATTACAATTGAAAGTAATTATAAAAATATGTATAAAGATATACGCTTTATTTTAGATAATCTTATATATATTTATCTCCTAGATTTAAGAGGAGATATTATAAGAACTATTATTTATCAAAATGATTCTGATAAAACTTTATTTGAAGAGGTTGAGGATTTTATTTGGAGAAATAAAAAAGATATTAATGTTGAAAAAATTCTTGCTGTGACTTTTGCGAATAATTATAGTTTTGAAGCAAATGTCTCAGGTGTATTTATTGACACATTTTGGGAAGTTTTTGATACCACAAGATATAATGTCATAAATGCCTCATTAAAAAAATTTAGATATAGAGATAAGGAGAATTATTTAATAAATAATAGTATATTACTAAAAAAAATAATTAAAAATAAAGTAAATTTAAAAGAAATAAAAAAATATTTCTTATCTCTTGGTTACGCTTTTTTAATTGATGCTAGAGAAGATAATACTACAGTATATCAAGTGATTGATATTGATTTTGATAATTTTAAATCAATTGCTGGAAATAAGTATTTAGTTATGAGTGCAGATTTAAATTCTATAATTTATTATACAGATGATAATATATATATTCATGGATTAGTGTGTGATGTTTATAAAACGTTTTTTAAAATATTGCAAATAGATGAAGAACCTTGTAATTATGTGCATAATATAAAAACAAGTAGAGTTGTATATAAAGAAAAAATTTATGAAGCGACAGGACGTTCTATTTCAGAGGAACTAAATAATTTGACTAGTTTAGTTAATAATAAAATGATGTGTTGTTTTAACTGTAAATATGGGAATTATATTGACAATGAAAATGAAATATATTGTTTAAAAGGTTTTAAACCTCGTGATTTTTCGGATGTTTTATATATAATCGATGAAGCTAAAATAATTCCTTATGATCAGTTTAATTTATGTGAAGATTTTAGTTATCAAACAAAAGAACATTTTACGCATACATTATCAAAATTTAAAGTAAAATAAAATGTTATTTATAACAATATTTTAATAATTTTTGTATTTCATTTCTTATTTATTTAAATTTTTAAAAAATTTGAATGAAATATAAAAAAGAGATTTAATCAAATAAATAAAAATGATATAATACTTTTATTAACGAAGAAAGAAAAAAGAAAGAAGGATTTCATATGAAAGAGTTTGACTTAACAGATTTAAGAGGTGCGATGCCTGTTGATTTAGAAGAAGCACATTTAATTTGTGTTTTATTAGTAGATACTTCTAAATCAATGAATAGTTTAATAAGTGGTACAGCAAAAAGAAGAATTGATGTTTTAAATGATGGTATAACAAGATTCATTGCTAATTTAAAAAGTGATTCACAAGCTTCGAGAGTTGTAGATTTAGCGATTGTGCAATTTGATAATGACGCAAGAATTGTTGAATCATTTAAACCAGCTGATGATCTTCCAAATTCAATTAATTTAAAAGCGGATGGTGTTACATCACTTGGTACAGCTATGGAAACAGTTATTGATATGATTAGAGAAAGAAGAAAATTATATCATGATAACTCTGTTCCAGCTTATAAACCTTGGATTGTTGTAATGACTGATGGTCTTCCAACTGATGAAAATGGTAATGGTCCAAAAGAACATGGATATGAAAAAACAATGAAGACTTTACAATCTGCGATGGATAAAATTGCACTTGAAAAAGAAAAAGGTAAACTTTCGATTTTAACAATGCATATTGGTGAAAAATTAGAAGATATTGATGATACAAATTATGCTATAAATCCAGCAACATACTTATCAGCTTTATCTACTAAACCTATCATTTTAAACTTAGAAAATGAAAACTTTAATGGATTTTTTGATTGGTTATTCCAATCTTTAAGAATTATTTCTTACAGTGGAGTAGATGAAAATCCAACACCAGAAAAGATGGCGATTGAAGGTATTTCATTTGTTAATAGAAGAAAGCCAGAAGAAATCCAAGTAATAGAAAGTAATAATTTCCTAGATGATTAGACATTATTATGGCTCAATGCGAGGTAAATCGCATATAAAAAATAACATCGTAGGTCAAGATTATTCTAAAACAGTTGTGATTAATGATTATCTAACAATTGCGGCTGTTGCGGATGGTGTAGGACAAGCTAGGCTTGCTGAAATTGGATCTAAGGTAGCAGTTAATACAGCTATAGACTACTGTGAAAAAATCTTAAAGAAAGCAAAAAGTTATAAACTTAGTGAAGATGTTATTCTTGCGGTATTAAAAAATGCCTATGCTACAGCATATAATAAGATTATTGATGTTGCGAATAAGGAAAATAATCCTTTATATGACTATGATACAACTTTAGATATGGTAGCGTATTATAAATCTAAAGTTATTTATGGACATTCTGGCGATGGTGGAATTATAGGTTTAAAAATGGATGGATACTATGAACTTATAACTAAACCACAAAATGGTAAAGATGGTATATCAGTTATACCACTTAGATTTAATCAGTTTTGGGAATTTGGAATAAAAAAAGATGTTTATGCATCTGTAATTCTTGCGACTGATGGAGTTTATAACTCAATTACATATACAAAATATAATGATCCTAATAGATACGTATTTGTAAGTCTTGCGGAGGCTTTGGCAAATTTATCTAAGATGGAATTTAATACTAAAGAACTTGAAAATCATGGATATAAAATGCTGGCATTTTTATTTAATGACAGTATTATAACCGATGATATTACTGTTTCTGTAATATATAATGATGAATTAATGCCTTCTAAGGCTAATGACGATTATTATATCGTTCCTGATTGGAAGGAAATAAATAGGGAAAAAAGAGAAGCTATCTTTGGAAAAAGAGTTAGTAAGCAAGATAGTAATGATTCTAATATTAATATTAATAATCATATTAATGTGCTAGAAATCAATAATATTAACAAAACGGCTCCTATGAAATTTAAGTTTAATGGTAAGACTGTAAAGATGAAGAGATTTAGATAATTATAAGGAGGTGTGTTGATTTGGAATATGATTTTATAGAAGAAATCTATTATGATAAACTTAATAGAGAAATTAGAATATCTAAGCCAAATAACCCCTCTTTAATTAAAGGCGGAAAAGAAGGAAGTATATACGAAGTTACTTCTTATAAAAATATTAAATACAATGCTAATAATCTATACTTTAAATGTTTTGATAGAGGTATAGACCCATATGATAAATATGAAAAAATTACTGATATGATTAGACATAATGAAGCGTCTGCTTATGTTAGATATTATAATAATATAAGTGATAGTGTTGCTTTTCCTCTTGAGGCTGTATATCGTGGTGAAAATAGACGTGATTTCGCAGGTTTTTTAATGAGAAAAATGACTGGTAGTTCGAATTTTAAAGAATTCACAAGAAATGCGAATCATACTTATTATAATTTTTCTAACTGCGTAGCTGTTGCGAATTCATTATGTAAAATTGTATATAACGTACATCGTATGGGATATGTAATAGGTGATTTCAATGATTTGAATATTATAGTTGACCCTAAAACTAATAATGTATGTTTAGTTGATGCAGATTCATTTATTTTTAATAATTATACTATAGAAATTGGAAGACCTGAGATGTTACCAAAAGAAATAGTAGAGATTCAAAAGAAAATGAAAGAAACTAAAGAACAACTTAATATTTCATATAATGAAGATACTGATGATTATGCACTTGCAGTTCATTTATATAAGTTATTTACAGGATGTTATCCTTATATTCATAAAAATAGAATGGAAGACCCAAGTGATGATTCTAGTATTGCGTATGCAGTTTTAAATCAAAGATTCCCTTTGATTAACCCTACGTGTATGCAACCAAATCATTTCTTTCCTTTAAAAACTATACCAAAAGATTTAGCACAATTATTATCAAAAGCCTTTTCTTCAAAGAAAAGACCTAATGCGGCTGCTTATATGGCATCTTTAGCTAAGGTTCGTTATAAGCAAAAAAAATGTAATAGAGATGATAAGCATGTTTATTATAAAGAATTGGGTAAATGTCCTTGTTGTGAGTATGCTAAAGCTAATGGACTTTATGTTAAAGAAGATAATGTTCAAACTAAAACTAAGGTTAAACCTAAGAAATATAAACCTAAAACTAAAAGATTTAATTTTGTATCATTTTCCTTTATCTTATTAAAGATTTTATTATTTATTTTGCCATTTGCGGCTTTAGGAGTTACAGCATTTTTAGTAGGTCCTAAAAAGGCGCTTGATATGATCTATTTTTTTCCTAAAGAAGAATGGTATTTCTACGTTATTGAGGGAGTAGTAGGCGTGGTATTATTATCACTTGGTATATATGCATTAATACATACTGGAGAGTTTTCTAGTAAGGGTGAAAAGATTTTATCTTTTATATATACAATTATTTGTTATGTATGTGTTTTATTTTTATGTTTAGTTGCATTTAAAAGACCTATTATAAAAGATGTTATTATAAATGATTTTCCTACTGATAGATATTATAATTTAGACACTAGTAGTGTAAATGTGAATTTTGATTTAGATTATTCTATAATAAATGATAAATATTTACTTGATGACTTAGAAATTCTTTTTGATGTAAAAGATGTGGAAATTGAGTATGAAATTATTTCTAAGGAAACAGGTTATAAATTAAACTTATTATTTAAAACAAATGGATATTATACAATTTCATTTAAATCTAAAAGCCAGAATAAAATATTAAATGAAATTAAAATATGTAAGAAATAGACGAAATTAATTCGTCTTTTTTTTATCTATGTATCATACTATTTAATAATAGGGGGATGAATTTATGGTAAATTATATATTTATTTTTATGTTTATTATAGGTTTAGTTTATTCGATTTTTACAAAAAGAATTGATGTTGTATTAGATGCATTATTAAATTCACCTAAGGAAGCTATGATTGTTTTTTTTACTGTTTCATCTATGTTGATATTTTGGAGTGGCATCCTTGAAATATGTATTAAAAGTGGAATGCTAAATAAAATGACAAAATATGTAAAGAGATTAATTCATCCGATGTTTAAAGAATTAGATATAAATAGCAGTGCGATGGAATATATTGCATGTAATTTTGTCGCAAATTTTATGGGTGTTGGGAGTGCCGCAACACCTTTTGGTCTTAAGGCAATGAAAGAATTAGATTATTTAAATGATAATAAAGAAATTGCTTCAAAGCCGATGATTTCTTTAGTTATTTTAAATACTTCGGGTTTATGTATTATTCCTACAAGTATTATTGCTTTAAGGCAAAATTACGGAAGTTATAACAGTAGTAGTGTTGTAGTATATATTATAGTAACTACAATTATTACAACTTTGTTTAGTATTATTTTAAATGAGGTATTTAAACGTGTCTTTTAGTTATTATGTAATACCTGTGTTTATTATATTAATATTTATAATTGCATTTTTAAATAAAACTAATGCATATGATTCATTTATTATAGGTTCTAAAGAAGGTATTAAAACATCATTAGATATTTTACCATATTTAATGTGTATGTATATTGCTGTAAAAGTATTTGATGCATCGGGTATAATTGATGATTTGTTAAGATTCAAATCTATTCCAAATAAGCTTTTAGCACAAGGTTTCTTTAGGTCATTTTCGTCAAATGCAAGTCTAAGTTACATGATAGAAATATTTGAACACTACGGTCCTGATAGTAAAGAAGGAATGGTTTCAAGTATTCTTCAAGGCGCAACTGATACTACACTTTACGTTACTACTTTGTATTTTGGAAGTATTGGAATTGGGAAGTATAGATATAGTGTAATAGTTGGTTTACTTAGTGATTTATTATGTATTTTTATATGCATATTAATGTATTTTGTTATATTTTAATTGTTTTTAATACGAAAACTGATGTTTTGTACAAACGAACAAAATTCGAAAAAAACGCGATAAACGAACACGTGTACGCGTAGTGCATACAAGAAGTGTCATTCGATTTCACTAAAAATACAAAAAGAAATAAATGTGAAAAATGGGTTGACTAAAAGGTAAAAAGGGCTAAAATAAAGCCATATTTATATTGAAATGGAGAAATAAAAAATGACAAGAGTATATAATTTTAGTGCAGGTCCAGCTGTGTTACCTGAAGAAGTATTAAAAACTGCAGCACAAGATATGTTAGATTACAATAATACAGGAATGTCTGTGATGGAGATGTCACATAGATCTAAAGCATTTGATAATATTATTAAAGAAGCAGAAGCTGATTTAAGAAAACTTATGAATATTCCTGATAATTATAAAGTTCTATTTTTACAAGGTGGTGCAAGTCAACAATTTGCGATGATTCCAATGAACCTTATGAAAAATAAGAAAGCCGATTATATTGTTACAGGACAATGGGCTAAAAAAGCTTACCAAGAAGGTCAAATTTATGGAGATTGTAAGGCAGTTGCGTCTAGCCAAGATAAGACTTTCTCATATATCCCTGATTGTTCTGACTTACCTATAAGAGAAGATGCAGATTATGTATATATTTGTGAAAATAATACAATTTATGGTACAAAATTTAAAGAACTTCCTAACACAAAGGGGAAAATATTAGTCGCAGATCAATCTTCATGTTTCTTAAGCGAACCAGTAGATGTAACTAAATATGGTTTAATATTTGCAGGTGTGCAAAAAAATGTAGGTCCTGCAGGTATGGTCGTTGCGATTGTTAGAGAGGACTTAATAACTGAGGATGTATTACCATATACTCCTACAATGTTAAAATATAAGACTCATGCTGATAATGATTCTTTATATAATACTCCAAACTGCTGGTGTATTTATATTTGCGGATTAGTATTTAAGTATTTATTAAAAACTGGTGGACTAGAAGCAAGAAAGGCTTTAAACGAAGAAAAGGCTAAAATTTTATATGATTATTTAGATAATTCTAAATTATTTAAAGGAACAGTAGAAAAGAATAGCCGTTCATTAATGAATGTTCCATTCATTGTTAACCCTGATATTGTTACAGATGAGGCTAAGAAGGCTGAACTTGAAGCTAAGTTTGTAAGTGAAGCAAAGGCTTGTGGTTTAGAAAACCTAAAGGGACATAGAACAGTTGGTGGAATGCGTGCATCAATTTATAATGCTATGCCTAAAGCAGGTGTTGAAGCTTTAGTTAAATTTATGGAAAAATTTGAAAAAGAAAATTTATAATAAAAGGAAGTTTTAAAATGATAAAAGTAAATTGTTTAAATGCTATTTCAAAGGTTGGACTTGGTGTTTTAACAGATAATTATGAAATAGTTGAAAATGTTAATGATGCTGATGCAATATTAGTAAGAAGTCAAGATATGAAAGAAATGACTTTTGATAAGAAATTACAAGTTATCGCAAGAGCTGGTGCAGGAGTTAATAATATTCCACTTGATAGATGTGCTGAGGAGGGTATTGTTGTTTTTAATACACCAGGTGCAAATGCGAATGCTGTTAAAGAATTAGTTATTGCTGGAATGCTTCTTGCTTCTCGTGATATTGTTGGTGGTATTAATTGGTGTAAAGAAAACGCTAATGATGAAAATATTGCTAAAACTCAAGAAAAAGCAAAAAAAGCTTTTGCTGGAAATGAAATTTTAGGAAAGAAACTTGGCGTTATTGGGCTTGGTGCTATTGGAGTTTTAGTTGCGAATGCAGCAGCTCAATTAGGTATGGAAGTTTATGGATGTGATCCTTATTTATCTGTACAACATGCATTAAATCTATCTAGTAATGTTCATATTGTTAAAACTAATGATGAAATTTTTGAAACTTGTGATTTTATTACAGTACACGTTCCATTACTTGATTCAACTAAAGGTCTTATTAATGATAGTGCAATTTCTAAGATGAAGAAAAATGTTACAATATTAAATTTTGCGCGTGATTTATTAGTAGATGAAGCTGCAGTAATAAAGGCAATAGAAGATGGAAAAGTTAAAAATTATGTTACAGATTTCGCAAACCCTGTAACTGCAGGTAAGAAAGGTGTAATTCTTACTCCACACTTAGGTGCTTCAACTGAAGAAGCTGAAGATAACTGTGCAAAGATGGCTGCATATGAAATTATGGATTATATGGAAAATGGTAATATTACTAATTCTGTAAATTATCCAGCATGCGATGCAGGAAAATGTCAAACTGGTACTCGTGTAACAATTTGCCATAAGAATGTAGCTAATATGATTGCGCAATTTTCTAAAGTATTTGGAGAATTAAATATAAATATTGCAAACATGGTTAATAAAAGTAGAGGAGATTATGCTTATACTGTACTTGATGTTGATCATGCTGATGAGACTACTGTTTCTAAATTAAATACTATTGAAAATGTATATAAAGTAAGATTAATTAAGTAGAAGGTATTTTATGAAACTTGGAATGCCAATATTATATGAATATGAAACGATAGAAGAAAATATAAAATTAGCTAAAGAATTAAATCTTGATTTTATAGAAAATAATCTTAATTTTAAATATGGAAGAGATGCACTTGAAAATCCAACTAAATTAAAGAAAATGTTAGATGATGCAAATTTATTTCAAACTCTACATTTCTATGATGAAACAGATTTTGCATCATATAAAGAGGTTACGGAAGCATATTTAACTTTATTAGAAAAATATGTATCTTTAGGAAGTAAATGTAATTTAAAGATGTTAAATATCCATTTAAATAAAGGACCGGTTTGTACAATTTCAGGAGTAAAGAATTATATTTACGAAAAAGAATTTGATGAATATAAAGAAAGATTGTTATATGCTCTTAGTAAAGCACGTGATATATGTAATAAATATAATGTAGTTTTAGTAATTGAAAATGTAAATCATAATGCAGTTATTAAGTATCTTGATAATGCTTATAAATTTTTAAAAGATGCTGGATTCTATTTTAATTATGACATCGGTCATGATTCGACTAATTCATTTCAATTAAGAAAATTAAATGAAGAATTAAATCTTCCATTTAAGGAATTCCATTTTCATGATTCTGATTCGAAAAAAGATCATCTTGATTTAGGAAAAGGTACTATTGATTTAAAATATTTTAAAGATTTAGCAGAAAAAAATGGAGCATTTGTTTTAGTAGAAGTTAAATCAAGTGATGATTTAAAAACATCTATTCCGACATTTAGAAAAATATAAATGATATAAATCGTATTGAATCAACTTTCAATACGATTTTTTTATATATTAATTTAAAATTAATTATGATATAATGATTTTGGTGGTGAATAATATGGAAGAACGTCTCCAAAAAGTTATGGCACAATGTGGTGTTGCATCAAGAAGAAAATGTGAAGAATTAATAGAACAAGGAAGAGTTAAAGTTAATGGTGTTATTATAAAAGAACAAGGATTTAAAGTGTCTTCTAAGGATTCTATTGAAGTAGATGGAAAATTATTAGAAAAAGAACAAAAAGTATATTTTGTATTATATAAACCTGTTGGATATGTAACTACGGTAAGTGATGATAAAAATCGTCAAACAGTAATGGACTTAATTTTACCTTCTGATCAAAATACTAGACTTTTTCCGGTTGGAAGATTAGATTATGATACTTCAGGAGTTTTACTTCTTACAAATGATGGTGAATTATCGAATAGATTACTTAAAAGTGATAATAATGTAAAGAAATCTTATCTTGCAAGAATAGATGGGATAATGAATATAAGAGCTCTTGAAAAATTAATGAAGGGTGTTATTGTAGATGGTGTTAAAACTAAAAGAGCGAGTGTTGAGATTGTATCAACTGATAAAAACCATAATTCTTCATTAGTGAGATTAGTGATAAGTGAAGGAAGAAATAGACAAGTTAGAAAAATGTTTGAGGCAGTTGGATATAAGGTTAAACATTTAAAAAGAGAAATGTTTGCGGGAATTACATTAGAAGGACTTGTTGAGGGTTCTTATAGACCTTTATCTATTAAGGAAGTTAAGGTATTATATTCAATTAAGTAGTTGAGAAATCGACTACTTTTTTATATAAAATTTGAAAACGTTTTACATAAAAACGAATAGAAATAAATGTTGATTTTAGTAATAA
>CAZJSR010000021.1:0-29292 GCA_964548855.1 uncultured Anaeroplasmataceae bacterium
TCTAGTTTGGAGGCCCCTACCGGATTCGAACCGATGATCGGGCAGTTGCAGTGCCATGCCTTACCAGCTTGGCTAAAGGGCCACATCAAATCACTAGGTCATTATACCAAATGTTTTTATTTCTGTCAATCAATTTGTAAAAAAACTTTTCAAAATTAATTATTTTATTTACTTTAATGTATTTTATGATATAATCATTATGTTGAAAAATGGAGATTTTAGTTATGAAAAAATTATTAATGATATTTATTAGTTCATTTCTAGCCGGGTGTTGTATCGTATTTGGAGCAACTTGCTATCTTACATGTGCAAGCAATGGAGGCTATACACTTAAAATTATTGGTTCATTTATGTTCGGCATTGGATTATTCACAATAATACACTTTAAATTATGGCTATACACAGGTAAGGTTGGATATATTTTAGACAATAAAGCATTTTATTTCGTTCATTTGATTATTTGCTTAATTGGAAATTTACTTGGTGTAATCACGTTATCACTAATCTTAAAACAAACACCTATAATAAATGATTCTATTATAAATTTATGTAAAACTCTTGTTACAAATAAACAAAATGAAAAATGGTGGCAAGTTATAATCCTTGCAATGCTATGTGGAATAATGATATACCTTGCAGTTGAAGGACATAAAAAAGTCGAATACCCTCTAGGAAAAGTATTATTCGCATTTATGCCTATCTCACTTTTCATTTTATGCGGATTCGAACACGTCGTAGCTAATGCATGTTATTACACTTATGCTTCCCTTCTAAACGGAAAAGTCATTTTATGGTTCATATTAATGGCAATAGGCAATGGACTTGGTTCGATTTTATTTGACGGACTAATAAAATTGATAAATTATTTACAAAAAGAATCCGAAAAATGATTCTTTTATTTTTTTATTTTTTTGGCACTCTATACTTGAAAGTGCCAATTTTAGTGATATAATATAATTGTAGCCAGGGGTTAGGCTATGAAAGGATGGGATAATATGATGCAAAATGATTATCAAAATAATGAAAATGTATTAGAAAAATATGGACGTGATATTGTCAAGCTTGCAAAAGAAGGGAAAATCGATCCAGTAATCGGACGTGATGAAGAAATAAGACGAATTATAAAAATATTATCACGTAAAACAAAAAATAATCCAGTATTAATCGGAGAACCTGGTACAGGTAAAACAGCAATTATAGAAGGACTTGCTAGAAGAATAGTTGCAAATGACGTTCCTTCTTCTTTAAAAGACAAAACGATATTCGAACTTGATATGGGTTCACTTGTCGCAGGTGCTAAATATCGTGGTGAATTTGAGGAAAGATTAAAAGGCGTACTAAACAAAGTAAAAGACTCAGATGGTAAAATCATCATGTTTATTGATGAAATTCATTTAATTGTAGGAGCAGGAAAAAGTGATGGTGCACTCGATGCTTCAAATATGTTAAAACCAATGCTAGCAAGAGGAGATTTACATTGTATTGGTGCAACAACTTTAAAAGAGTACCGAGAATATATCGAAAAAGATTCTGCACTTGAAAGACGTTTTCAAAAAGTTTTAGTACAAGAGCCAAGCGTTGTCGATACTATTTCAATTTTAAGAGGAATTAAAGAAAAATTCGAACTTCACCACGGAGTAAATATTCAAGATAACGCTATTGTCGCTGCTGCAACTTTATCCAATAGATATATTACTGATAGATTCTTGCCAGATAAAGCTATCGATTTAATCGATGAAGCATGTGCTTCATGTAGAATGGCTATTGATTCTAAACCTGCAATTCTTGATGATGTCGATAGAAAAATAGCACTATATAAAATTGAAATGATGGCACTAAAGAAAGAAACAGATCCTACTTCTCTTAAGAGACTTGAAGTAATCAAATCCGAATTAGAAGAATTAGAAAAAAAAGCCAAAGAATTAACTGAAAAGTGGAATACTGAGAAAAAACAAATTCAAGAATTTAAGGAATTAAAGAAAAAATTAGATGATGCTCGATTTAATCTTGAAAAGAATTTCAACGAAGGTAATTATCAAAAAGCTTCAGAATTACAATATTCAACAATACCTTCACTTGAAGAAAAAATTAAAAATTATCAAGATTTAAATAAAGATGACCATTTAATTACAGAATCTGTAAGTGAAGAAGATATTGCAGAAGTCGTTGCAAAATGGACAAATATTCCAATTTCAAAGTTAATGCAAGGTGAGAAAGAAAAAATACTTAACCTTTCAGAAACTCTAAAAAATAGAGTAATCGGTCAAGATGAGGCTGTTGAATTAATTTCAAACGCCATCATTAGACAAAGAGCAGGTATTAAAGATGAAAATAAACCTATCGGTTCTTTCTTATTTTTAGGTCCTACAGGAGTCGGAAAAACTGAACTTGCAAAAGCTTTAGCTGACGCACTATTCGATGATGAATCTCACATTGTTAGACTTGATATGAGTGAATATATGGAATCACATAGTGTTGCAAAATTAATTGGTGCACCTCCAGGATACATTGGATATGATGAAGGAGGTCAATTAACAGAAAAAGTTAGACGTAATCCTTATTCTATAATTTTATTTGACGAAATCGAAAAAGCTCACCACGATGTGTTCAATATATTACTTCAAATATTAGATGATGGAAGACTATCAGACTCTCAAGGACGAACAGTTGATTTCAAAAATACGATTATTATAATGACATCTAATTTAGGTAGCGAACTTCTTCTATCAAATAAAGATAATAAACTTGATTTAATTAATCAAGTTCTAAAACAAAACTTTAAGCCTGAATTCCTAAACAGAATTGATGAAATTATTACATTTAACCCACTTAATAAAGATATTCAAATGAAAATTGTTTCAAAACTTTTATTTAATTTGAATTTAAGATTACAATCTCAAGATATTGATATTACATATACAGATGATCTTAAAAAATACATTTTAAACGAAAGTTTCAATGAGGAATACGGTGCAAGACCCGTTAAAAGATACATTCAAAAATACATCGAAACATTTATTGCAACTAACATAATTAAAGGCGATATCAAGCCAAATATTTCTTATGTTTTAGATGCAAGAAATAATGAAATAAAACTATTTAATAAATAAAAGAAAGAAGGAAGCAGTATCATATCACTACTTCCTTCTTTCATTTTAAAAATTTTCTAACTAATTTATCTTTAAAATTAGTATATGGCTGATATCTCATTGGTAGATCAATTATAGTTTTTTTATCCACAATACTTTTATAATGACTAAAAGTATCAAAACCGGCTTTTCCATGATATGAACCAAGTCCACTATCCTTAAAACCTCCAAATCTTAAATAACTTGATGCAAGATGTATTACACCATCGTTAATACATCCACCACCAAATTCTAAATTATATACGATGTTATTTATATTTTTTTTATCTTTAGAATATATATAACAAGCTAGAGGTACTTCTAGTTTTTTCACTTCCTGTACTATATTTTCAAGATTATCAAATTCAATTATAGGAAAAATAGGTCCAAATATTTCCTCTTTCATAATTCTATCATTAAAAGATACATCATTTAATATAGTAGGTGATATTTTAAGTTTTATACCATCATATAATCCGCCATATATCACTTTATTAGTATCAATCAAATTACATACCCTTGTAAAATGATGTTGAGTAATAATTTTTCCATAATTATCATTTTCTATTGGATTTTCACCAAATTGTCTTTCAATTTCCAAGATTAAATATTTTATAAATTCACTTTTAATATCTTTATGTACTAAAAAATAATCTGGAGCAACACACGTTTGTCCTAAATTTAATAATTTAGAAAAAACAATCCTTCTTGCAGCAATTTTCAAATTACATTTTTTATCTACAAAACACGGACTTTTTCCACCAAGTTCTAATGTAACAGGAGTATTATTAATAGCTGCATTTTGATAAACTATATTTCCGACTCTTTTACTTCCAGTAAAGAAAATATAATCAAATTTAGTATGAATCAAAATTGAATTTTCTTCATATCCTCCAAAAATTGTACAAACATATTCTAAAGGAAATACCTTTTCAAGAATTTTTTTTACCACATGATTAGTATGAACAGAAAATTCACTTGTCTTAAGTATTACAACATTTCCTGCCGCAATCGCTTCAACTAAAGGATCCAAACTTAACAAAAAAGGATAATTCCATGGACTCATGACTAAAACACTACCATAAGGACATGCAAGTTCAAAACTTTTAGATATGTATTGAGAAATCGGAGTTTTTACTTTTCTAGGCTTTGAAAATTTCTTTATATTTTTTAACATATATGTAATTTCACTTAAAACCAACCCAATTTCACACATATATGATTCACTCATACTTTTCCCTAAATCCCTATAAAGCGCATCTGATATATCTTTTATATTATCTTTAATTTCTTTATATAATTTTTTTAAATAAAAAATTCTAAAATTCACATCTATAGTTTTTTTAGTTTGAAAAAAACTTCTTTGTTTTTCAACAAGTATCCTAATTTGTTCTTGATTCACTATAATCACCTATTTTTTCATACATTGTTTCTAATTTCTTTTTACTCCAAAGTTTTGGAACTGGATATAATGGGCATGCTTCTTTAAAAGCATAATTTGCTAATTCTTTTATATCTTCTTTTTTTATTCCATTAATAAATTTTGGAATATTCATATTTACATTCATTTTTTCAATTTCTAAAATAAGAAGTCTAGTAGCTTCTTTTTTATCTGTCTTCTTATCAACTAGATTAATATATAGAGCAATATCTTTCATCTTTTTATATATTGAACTACCATACTCTTTTAATACGATTGGTAAAATTACAGCATTAGCAAACCCATGAGGAATATTATACTTACCTCCAAGAGAATGAGCAATCGCGTGTACATATCCTACATATGCTTTAGAAAACGATCTTCCAGCAAAATGAGAAGCAATAAGCATATTTTTCCTTGCCTCAGGTGTTTTATCCTTATAAGATTTCAAAAGGTTGTTGAAAATAATTTTAATAGCTTCTAACGCATCTTTTCTTGTCTCTTTATTACCACTTTTTCCTATATATGATTCAATCGCGTGTGTAAGTGCATCCATACCTGTAGTTGATACAACGCTAGGTGGCATTGACATACAAACACTTTCATCTAGACACGCATAACTTGGAATCAACGGAAAATCATTAATCGCATACTTATGTCTTGTTTCACTATCAACTATAACAGCCGCAAGAGTTGTTTCACTTCCAGTACCTGCAGTAGTTGGAACAGCTATTAAAAGTGGTATTTTCTTTCTTACGTGCAAAATACCTTTTAAATCTCCTAAATTTTTGTTAGGTCTTGCGATAAGCGCACCAACACCTTTAGCACAATCTATAGCTGAACCACCACCAAACGCAATTAAAGAGTCACAATCATTTTCTTTATATAATTTTAGTGCATCAAATACATTATTCGTTGTAGGATTAATAACTACATCATCAAACAATATATAGTCAATTCTATTGTCTTTAAGTGAAGTTAACATTTCATCTAATAAATGAAGTTTATTTAAATTATTATCTGTAACAATAAGCGGTTTTGTTTTTTTATTTTCATCTAAGACCGAAACAATATCAAAAACCTTATTAATTATCTTAGGATTCTTATAAGGTAAAAAAGGTAATGCAAACTTTAAACAAGTTTGAAAAGCACGACAATAAATTTTATAAAAAATATTCATTTTCATTTCTCCAATTCTACATAATCTTCTAAATATTCACTAATAGTTTTTAACATACTATAAAAGATTGTTCTCTCTTCTTCAGTTCTATCACTAGCTGCAAGTGAGACTATTTTTGAACTGACACTATCAATATATTTAGCAACTTCTTTTCCTTTATCTAAAAGAACAATATTATTCTTATATTTATCATCATCATAATAAACAAATTCTATCTCCTTTAATTTGCTTAAAGCTCGAGATACTGCAGCTTTATCTTCTTTTGTTAATTTAACCAACATTCCATTTGTAACATTATCATAATGATGTAAATAAAATAAGCACATTACATGAATAGATTTTAATCCAAAAGTCTCCATTACTTTATTTTTTATCTTTTGTATATTTTTATAAATACTTGTAATATAACTCGTAAAAAATTCAAATCTATTTTCCATATGTTATCACCAAATGTATTATATCTTTATTTTGTTGATAAATCAACATTTTTTTATTTTAAAAAAACTGCCATATATAAATATGACAGAAAAATTATTATAATTTTATTTTTAATTTTGTTTCTACAAAATTTTTAATAACTTCTACAGTTTCATCAATTCCGATTGAAGAGTTTACACATAAATCATATGTATCAGCTTTACCCCATTTTTTATCAGTATAGAAATTATAATAGTTTGCACGCTTCTTATCCATTTTTATAACAGTATCTTTAGCCTTTGATTCATTGACATTATAATATTTAACAACTCTTTCAATCCTATCTTCTAAAGGTGCATTTATAAAAATATTTACCACATTATCATTACCTTCAAGAACGTAATCAGCACATCTACCAACAATAACACATGATTCAGTACTTCCTATTTTCTTAATTGTTTCAAATTGAGATAAAAATACCTTTTGTCCCATTGATAAATCCACACTAAAAGTTGAAGGAATAACACCTGAAAAGAATCCATCTTTTTTTTCATCATATGATTCTATAACAGCTTTAGACATTCCACTTTCTAATGCTGCTGCAGCAAGAAGTTCATTATCATAATATTGAATATTTAATGATTCTGCTAATTTCTTAGCAATAAAACGTCCCCCACTTCCATATTGACGTCCAATAGTTATAACATAATTCATAAAAATCACTCGCTTTCTACAATTTTATTATACTATTTTTTTATAAAAATATAAAGTAGAAACAATAAAAATAATTCAATATAAAAGTAAACAGTTATTAAAAAAAATCATACGTATTCGTAATATAAAACTAATTCCACTTTAATTTTACAATTGAAGGGAAGAAAAAAAATAATTTTCTTAAAAATAATTGTTGACATACGTAAAATATTTGGTATAATTTTATTGTTGTTTGACATGGCCCGTTGGTGAAACGGTTAACACACATGCCTTTCACGCATGCATTTATGGGTTCGAACCCCGTACGGGTCACCATTTAAACACAATGAGTAACTTTGTTACTCTTTTTTTTATATTTTAATGTATAATAAACTTGTAGGAGAGTGATATAGTGAAAACATTTAATTCTAATAACGCACCTAACGCTGTAGGACCTTATTCTCACGCTGTGATATATAATAATCTTATTTTCTTATCAGGTCAAATAGGTCTTAATAAAGATACAAACGAATTAAATAATAATACTTTTGAAGATGAAGTTAGGCAAGTATGTTTAAATATTAAAAACATACTAGACGATGCAAATAGTTCTCTTGATAATGTAATTAAAACCACAATTTATCTAACAAATATTAATGACTTTAATTGTGTCAATGACATTTATTCAAAATATTTTAAGACAAAACCTGCTAGAAGTTGTCTTGAAGTTTCAAAACTACCTAAAGGTGCTAGAATAGAAATCGAAGTAATAGCTTTAATAAATAATTAAAAGCCATCAATTATATAACTTAAAAGTTATATAATCATGGCTTTTTTTCATTTTTTTTATCTTCTAATATTAAATCATCACTTACAACATACTTATGCACTGTCTCATCCCATTGCCAAACAAGTTCTCTTGCTGTTTCTGATGATATCATAGACTGAAGACTATTTTTTTCATATACTATTTCTTTTTTGTTTTTCTTTTTTTTCAAAAAATATCACCATAGATATTATTTGAAATAAGAAATTAATTATTCAGAAGAAACACTTTTTTTTATCCATTTTCCTTTAATAAATCGATATAAAAATATCACTGCTCTTAAACATTCATCTAGTGCCATAGATATCCAAACACCAACAAGTCCAAGACCTAAAAATTTATCTGACCCCATTATAAATGATCCCAATGTTGCAACAATCCAGCAAAAAATTATACTTAATATAGTAGGAAACATTATATCACCAGAAGTTTGAAGTGATCTAACACATACAATATTTATAGCCCTACCTATTTCCAAGAATATCTCAATAAACATAATCTTTTTTCCAAGAGCCAACATTTCCTTATCATAAACATTAAATAATTTAAAATCTATATTAGATGTCAAAAAGAAAAAAACAGCAAAACACAAAGATGATATTAATCCAATAATCATTGTCTTTTTTACTAATTGTTTCGCATTTTCATTATCTCCACTTCCTAAAAGTTCACCTAATGAAATCTGCATACTTAAACTAATTGCTTCACATGCCATATATGTAATCATCGCAAACATTGATGCGTATGTTTTAATATTTACAACAGCAATTCCAAATCCATTTATACACAATTGAATGACTATTTGACTTGTTTGATACGAAAAAGATTCACTTGAAGCAGGAATTCCTACTTTTAAATATTTCTTTAAAATATGTTTAGAATCATTAAAATCCTTAAGTCTAAATTTTATTTTAATTTTCCAAATATAAATAATTATCATTAAAACAAAACCAATTAATCTTGAAAAAGCTGAAGCAACCGCAACACCCACTATTTTATAATGAGGAATTAATATAAGATTTCCAACAATATTTAATATATTGACAATCACATTTATAATCATTGATTCTTTTAATAAAGAATTTGCTTTTAAATATGCAGCAAAAGTGATACTCATTAAATGTATCCCAAGAAAACCACCTACTATTGACATATACTTTTTAGCTTCATTATATGATTCTTGTGGACACTTTATAAACTTCAAAAAATATTTACCACAAGTAAATAATAATAAACTAATAAAAATAGAAAAAATCAAATTAAAATAAAATGAAGCACTATATACTTTCTTCTCATTTGCTTTATTATTACTTCCAATATAATGCGTTATTAATATGACAATGGCTGAACAGAAAACTGTAAAGCCTGAAATCAACATATTTATTATTGTATTACAGTTTGTTATAGCACTAACCGCAGTTGGATATTTACTCATCATAAATTGGTCAGAATAACCAACAATTAAATTTAAAAGTAATTCTATAAATATTGGCAACGCCAAAATTATTAAATATTTTACACTAGTAATATCTTTTGTTTTTCTTACATTTATTTCCATAATTATAACCCCAAAAGAAATTATACTACTTAATAAACATAAATCAACAAAAAAAGATAATAGTTATAAAAAAATAGAAATTATATAAAATAAAAGGACAAAAAGTCCTTTTATTCTGCAGCTAATATTGTAACGTTTTTAGTTTTTTCTAATGCTAACATTTCATCTTTTAAAGTATCAACTGAAATAGATAAATGTAATGTATCAATCATTACTGTAATATAAGCATAACCTGTAACTGGTGTATCTTGGTTAATTGTAATTATATTACAATTGTATTCAGCAATTTTATTTAAAACATCAGATAATGCACCATAAACATTATCTACTTGTATCATAAAAATTGCCCTTTTACCACTTTTCTTTGGTGGAGTAAATATATGATCACAATATTTATAATATGTACTTCTACTTATTCCAGTAATCTTACAAGCCTCACTTACGCTCATCTTTTTTTCTTCAATCATTTCTTTTGTTCTATAAACAAGTAAGAAACTCTCAGGAAGAACTTCTTTATGAACTAATAAACAATCTTCCATTATTCAACCATATTATCATAAATAACTTTTATAGCTTTATTAAAGTCTTCAGTAGCTACTCCAACTATAATATTATATTCATGACTACCTTGTGCAATAATTTTAACATTAATTCCGTTTTGACCTAAAACAGCGAATATTTGTCCACTAAATCCAGGTTTTGAAGCCATATTTTTTCCAACAATCGCAACTAATGAAATACCATTTTCAACAGAAACCTCAACAATATCATCTATTTCTCTTAACGTTTGCAGAAGTTTATATTGAACTTTTTCAAATTCTTGAGATTCAACAACAAAACTAAATGCATCAACACCAGTAGGAACCAATTCAACATTTAAAGAATATTTTTTAAATGTATTAAATACTGATGAAAGAACATCAATTTTCTTAGCAAAACGTTTCTTTAGAACCATTATTGATGTGAAATCTTTCTTACCAGCTATACCAGTAATAGCTCTCTCACTTTGGAAATCATTATTTGAAATAATTGTTCCACTATCTAAGGGTTCGTTAGTATTTAAAATATTAATTGGTATATTTCTATCTTCAATTGGGAATATCGCATCTTGATGTAATACTGAAGCTCCCATATATGATAATTCACGTAATTCCTCATATGTTATCTTTGATATTTTATGTGGGTTATCAATAATTCTAGGGTCTGCCATTAATATACCGCATACATCAGTCCAGTTTTCATAAATAGACGCAGAAACTGATTTTGCTAAAATAGAACCTGTTATATCACTTCCACCTCTACTAAATAAATGAATCTCTCCATTATCATATGCCCCGTAAAATCCTGGAATAACATATCTATCGTTTCCACTTGTATATTTTCTTACAAGTTCACCAGTTTCTTCATAATTCACAGAACCATCATAATTAAATCTAATAATATCTTTTGCATCAACAAATTCACAACCTATATAACAAGCCATTAATTTTGCAGCTAAATATTCACCTCTAGATACAATATAATCTACTTGTAGATCAGATTTAAATGTTGATTCAATTATTTCAAACTCTTTATCCAAATCCAAAGAAAGTCCTAACTCTTCCTTTACATTGTAATATCTTTCTTTTATTTGATCAAAAATTTGATTATAATTAACCTTATACTTAATATGTGCATGAAGTAAATATAGCAAATCTGTTATTTTACTATCTTCACTTTTCTTTTTTCCAATTGCTGAAACTACAACAATTTTACGCTCATTATTTGCCAAAACAATATTTTTTACTTTTTCAAATTGTTTGGCATCTGCCATTGATGAACCACCAAATTTACATACTATACTCATATATCCTCCACTAAATTTCAGAAACTATTGCGCCTTCTTGACCAACAGTTAAATTAAATATTTTCCAATTATTAAATTTTAAAAATTTATCATTAATATCTTCTTTACTTATAACAAGTAAACTAGGACCTGCTCCACTTAACGCAAAAGCCCATCCATTATTCTTAGCAATTTCACGTATTTTATCTGAATCCTTAATCAATTTCATACGATAAGGTTCATGCATTTTATCACTTAATAATTCAGTGATTAATTCTAAATCACCATTATTAAAAGCATAAGGAATATTCGCAATTCTTGATGTATTATAAACAATATCACGATAATTCAAATTACTTGGTAAAGCACCTCTTGATTCATGAGTAGGTAATTCAAAATTAGGAACCAAAACATTAAATTTTAGTTTATCTGAAACATTATATTTAATATGTTTATAAATACCACCAATATTATATGAAGCTATAAGTCCACCAAACATAGCTGGAGCAATATTATCAGGATGACCTTCAATATTTGCAGCAACTTGAAAGGCTTCTTCATAACTTAGTAAATCATCAAGATAATATTTTGCTGCAAGCACACCTGCAACTATACAAGTAGCACTACTTCCAAGACCTCTTGAAGTTGGAACTTCTTGTAAATCCATATAAATTTTAACAGGAATTGGATTTAAACCTTTACTTTGAAAAGCTTTAATATATGATTGACAAACAAGATTTCTTTCACATGATAAATATCTTTTTTCAAAACCTATCATTTCAAAATCATCTGATTTTTCAAATCTAAAAGAATTATATAAAGTAAACGCAATTCCGAGTACATCAAACCCAGGTCCTAAATTAGCACTAGTCGCTGGAACTTTAATCTTAATCATCTAAAGAACCAACTACTTTCTTTAAATTAGAATATGTTTCATCTAAATCCCATATAGTTCTATCTACAACCGTACTCTTTAAAGCTTTAATTCTTGAATCAATTTCATATCCAGTATAATTCTTAATATTTTCAATATTAACAAATTCATCTTTGTTAGATTCAATGTTTAACGCTTTACAAATAGTATCATTAAATTTATATGGACTAGCAGTTGATAATACAACACAGAATGTATTATCATTAGTTTCATTCTTATACTTTTCATATACACCATAAGCTACTGCTGTATGTGGATCCATTAAATGATGAGTTTTATTGTATAAATCCCCTATTAATTTAATTGTTTCTTCTTCACAACAAGTTCCTGCATCAAATAAATCAAGTTTGTCTAAATATTTTTTATCCAAAGAATATTTTCCTGATACTTTTAAATCATTCATTAACTTAGAAACATAATTTGCATCCTTAGTAATCATATATAATAACCTTTCAAGATTACTAGAAATTAAAATATCCATTGATGGAGTATTTGTTGTATAAAATTCTCTATTCGCATCATATACACCAGTTTTAAAGAAATCTGTTAAAACTCTGTTTTTGTTAGATGCACAAATTAATTTATTTACAGGAAGACCTAAAAGATATGCAATATATCCAGCTAAAATATCTCCAAAGTTACCTGTAGGTACACAAAAATTAATTTTGTCCCCAAACTTTATTTTTCCTTTATTTACTAAATCACAATATGAGTAAAAATAATATACAATTTGAGGAGCAAGTCTACCAATATTAATACTATTTGCACTTGATAAATCAACTAAATTAAATGATTCATTATTAAAGAATTCCTTAACCGTTCTTTGACAATCATCAAAATTACCTTTAACTGCAAAACTTCTTGCATTATTACCGTTAAAAGATAACATTTGTTTTTCTTGGAATTGTGAAACCTTACCATATGGATATAATACATATATGTTAGTATTATCAGATTTTGTAAAACCATTTAATGCTGCACTACCTGTATCACCACTTGTAGCTGTTAAAACAACTGTCTTTTTATTATTACCTTCCATTTTTTTACTTGTTTCAAGTAAATGTGGTAATAATGTTAAAGCCATATCTTTAAACGCAAATGTAGGACCATTAAATAAATTCAAAAATGAATAACCATCATAATGATTTAAACTAACACATCCATTTGGAAAATTTGTTTTATTATAAGCCTTATCTACACAAGCATCTATATCCTCTTGTTTGAAATCATCAAAAACAAATCCTAAAACTTTTTTAGCCATTTGTTCATATGTCAAATTTAGGAATTTTTCATTAAATCCGATATCATTAATTTTCTCAAAAACATATAGTCCACCAACACTACTCATACCTTTAATAATCGCAGTTGAACTATTTACTCTTTCTTCATCTCTTGTACTTAATAACATAATAAATACTCCTCTCTTAATTATTATAAATTATACTTGTTATTTTTTTAAAAACAAGTGTTTATCATATACAAACACTTGTTCATTTCATTAAAAACGCTTACAATTGTTTTTTCTACAAGTATTTGCCAAGTTGTAAAATGATTTTATCATTTTTAGTTTTACCTAAAATAGATAATACTTTAAATCTACCTTTTCCTCTAACACTTAAAATATCATTTTCTTTTATTATATGACACGTATTAGATATAATAGTTTGATTTACTTTAACTAATTCATTTCTTACATAATCTTGACTTATATTCCTTGAAATATTATACATATGCGAAATAACCGCATCTATTCTTAAAGAAGAAACATACACTTTTTTTATTTCTAAATCAATGATATTAGAGATCGTATCATGTACTATTTCTAGACTAACTGGAGTATGTGAAATTACTCTAAGATTTGAAACTATATAATCTGTCATTTCGTTTGATACACAAATATAACATCTTCCGTTTTCAAAGGCTATATCACCAAATACTTCTCTTTTAATACCTAAATCTAATAAAGTAGCCATTACTTTACGGTGATTTAATGTTAAATATTTACTATTATATTTTAGTTCTAAAATATCAATTTTAAAATTTGGATTAGATAACTCAAATGGCGATATAATACATTTTTTATATTCACTATCGTTATATCCACCATCAAAATATAAAAACAAATCATTACCAATTACATATTTAATTATATCTTGATGTCTAATATCTAAGAATTTTATTAATGATACTTGATTGTTTATAATCGCTTTTTCTTTTAATGATCTTATTTTTTTATAGAATAGTTCTTCATCCTCATTATATAATTTCATAGAAATTCACCTAATATTATATTAACATATAAAATAATAAAAAAAAAGAAATTAAACTGACTATCTACTATAAAAGATAAACTATCAGAAAAATTTCTGTTTATATTTTTTTATATATTTTAAAAAATCAACGAATTTATACCTTTTAAATTAATATTTACGTGATCATTATAATATATTGTTATAATTTTGAAAAATAAATTCAAATCATATTTTTTTAATATTTCTAAATTACCATTTTTAATATCAAAATAATAAAAATCATATATCATATTATAAATATGATTACTTTCACAAGAATTATTATAATGATTATTACAAATTGCACCACCATTTTTAATACTGAAATAATGTGGATTATTACCACAAACAACACATTTCTTTAATACAGGTTGTACACCAAATGCATAAAGTATTTTAACTTGAAAAATCATAGCCGTTAAAAATCCATCGTTATTTATACCAAAATTAATAATATTTAAAACAAAATCAAATATTCTTTCATAATTTGCATCTTGTGATAATTTTGAAATAATTTCAAATATGTATGAAAACCATAATTGTTTTTTTAAGTCATTTTTAATTTGATCAAAAGTATCAATTACTGCATAATCAATTAAGGTTGGAAAATCACTTTCTGTAATAATTGCTTCTACATAATTCATAGTAGTAATAAAAGGAAGTAAACCTTTTTTTATATTTTTACTTCCTAAAGCTTTAACACTAATTTTACCATAACGAGTTAACAAATATACAATTTTTGAAGATTCTTTATAATCTATTGAACCTATTATTATCCCCTTTATTGTTTGTGTTTTCATTTTTTTTATTTATTTCCTTTTCTTTAAGTTTCTTTTTGTAATTTAAATAATACTTAATTTCACCAGTTTTTTTAAATTGTTCAAAATCATTGTCCATAATAACACCCAGTATATATTATGAAGAACATTAGCAAAAATATGCATAATTAGAAATTATCAGTCGAATATCCTAATGTTTTTAAAGTATCTGGTCTATCAGTCCAGTCTTTTTTCACTTTTACCCATAATTCTAAATGACTTTTACTTCCAAGAAGCTGATTGATATCTTTTCTAGATCTTATCCCAACTTCTTTTATTAAAGAACCTTTATTTCCAATAATAATTTTCTTTTGTGATTCTCTTTCAACATAAATAGTTGCGTATATTTCAACTAAATTCGGATTAACTTCATCCTTTTTCATCGAATCAACAGTAACTGCTACACTATGTGGAACCTCTTCATGAGTTAATTCTAGTATTTTTTCTCTTATAAGTTCACCAACTATAAATCTTTCAGGATGATCACAAATCATGTCATCTGGATAATATTTAGGTCCTTGTGGTAGAAGTGACTTTAATTCATTTAATAAAATATCTATATTAGTATTCTCTTTTGCACTAATAGGATAAATACCTTTAAAATCTAATTCATTCATATATGATACTATTACTTTATCAACATCTGATTTTTTCTTTAATAAATCAATCTTGTTAATTATTAAATAAATAGGTTTCTTTATTTTTCTTAAATTTTCAATAATCATTTTATCTCCAGTACCAATTGTTTGATCTGCACTAACCATAAAAAAAACCGCGTCAACACCCTTTATTGATTCATATGATGCATCAACCATTCTTTTTCCAAGTTCATGATGTGGTTTATGAATACCAGGTGTATCTGTAAAAATAATTTGACATTCATCTGATGTATATATACCAAGAATTGTATTTCTTGTCGTTTGTGGCTTATTAGACATAATCGCAATTTTATGTCCTATAATTGTATTTAATAATGTAGATTTACCCACATTAGGTCTTCCTATAATTGTTATAAAACCTGATTTAAAATTACTCAAAATCCTCAAATCCGTAAGGAATCAAATCCAAAACGGTTACCTCCTTAATATCATTTTTTGTATTTGCTAATATTATCTTTGTATCTTTATTTAATAATTCTAGCATTACTTGTCTACAAGCTCCACAAGGTGTTATAAATGTTTTATAATCAGCAACCACTGCCATTTCTAAAACATCATCTTTACTATATCCTTCACTTATTAATTTATATAAAACATTTCTTTCAGCACACATAGAAAGACCATAACTAACATTTTCGACATTACATCCTCTTAAATATATGCCATTTTTAAGTCTAATAGCCGCACCTACTTTAAATTTAGAATACGGACTATATGAATATTTCATCGCTTCTATAGCTTCTAAAACTGTCATTTTTTCACCTATTTAAATTAGCACGAGCTAATATTTCATCTTGTTTTTTAAACATTACTTCTTCCATTTCTTTTGTCATATGATCATAACCACATAAATGTAAATATCCGTGAACTGATAAAAAACCAACTTCTCGTTCAATTGAATGGCCATACAACGAAGCTTGTTCTTTAGCTCTATCAACACATATAAAAATATCGCCAAGTTCATCATCAGCATTATAGTTTGACATATTATTATCTAATAGCGCAAAAGATATGACATCTGTAATTCTATCTATATTTCTATATTCTCTATTTATTTTTTGTATTTCTTCATTAGTTGTAAAAATGATATTGAATTCTCTTTCATCTTCTACATGCTTAAATATATCTAGTATTAGTTCTTCATATTTTAAAACATCATATTCGGTATGATTAACAAAATTTATCTTATCCATTTACTTTTCCTCATATTTTTCATATCTTTCAATAATTAATGATACAAGTGGATGCCTTACAACATCAAATCTTTCAAATTCTATAATACCAATTCTTGAAATTCCTCTTAAAATCTTAAGTGCAACATCCAATCCTGACTTAACACCTCTTGGCAAATCAATTTGGCTAATATCACCAGTTATAACCATTTTTGAATTAAATCCCATTCTAGTTAAAAACATTTTCATTTGTTTATCAGTTGTATTTTGAGCTTCATCTAAGATTACATATGCATTATCTAATGTACGTCCTCTCATATAAGCTAATGGAGCGATTTCAATCACTTGTTTTTCAATTAATTGATTTGTTTGTTCATAACCAAGTGTGTCATAAAGTGCATCATATAACGGTCTTAAATACGGATCTATTTTTTCTTTAAGATCTCCTGGTAGAAATCCTAAATTTTCTCCCGCCTCTACTGCAGGTCTCGTTAAAATCAATTTTTTTACCTTTCCACTTTTAAGTAGAGTTACTGCATGAACTACAGCTAAATAAGTTTTTCCTGTTCCAGCAGGTCCAACTCCAAAAACTAAATCTTTTACATTTAGCGCCTTAATATAGTCAATTTGCCTTAATGTCTTAGGATAAATAGGTTTAGATGAAACAGTATATCCAACTGCTTTTCTATTTTCATAAAGGGTATAACACTCTTCTAATTTATCATTTTTTTGCATATTCCTTATATATAATATATCTCTAGTTGTAAGTGTTATATTGTTATGTGAAATATTTAAAAGCATTTCAAAATATTCATCTAATAATCTAATATCATCTTCTAAGGTTAAATCACAGATAATACTTTCTCCTGTAATATTGATATTACATGAAAACAAATCTTCTATCGTTTTAATATTTACATTTTCTATTCCACATATATTTTTACAATCATTAATATCATAAATTTTTGTTTTAAGTTTCATAAAATCACACTCACTACAATTTAGTATATCATATTCATGATTTTTTTTCACTCTAAAGGAATGAACTTTGCAATATTTTTATTAACAAACGCAAGTATTTTTACCTTATAATTATTATTTATTTTATCAACTGATAAAACTTCTAATGATTTTATTTCCTCAAGATCTGAAATAATATTATTCATAAAATTTTCTTTATATTCTTTTAAAGCTTGATTTCTAGCATCTTCAAGTGTATATGTAACTTCTTTTTTTATTATTTCAGTTCTAGAATTCTTTCTAATTTTAAATAAATTAAAAAAATTAAAAACTGTTTTAATATTTTCATTATAATTAGAAATTTTAAATTTTCTTTTCAATTTAAAATTATATTTAAATAAATTTATACTATAAAAATCCTCAACATTATAAATTTCTTCATATAATACATCATTAATTTTAATCATTGTCTCATAAGTTTCAAAAGTATTAGCTAGTACTAATCCTTTAGCTTGATATTTATTATTTGAATCAATTAAAATATCACCTTTCTTTACATATTCATTCATATGATAAAGCGATATTCCTTGGTATGTGTGAATTGAAGAAATTATGCCATCATTAACCGCAACTAAATTTCCTAATATATTATTTTCTTCTATAATGACATCACTATCATAAGATGCAATATCAACTAATATAGTTGTCCCTTCCTTTTTTATTGATATCCATGGATATGAAAAAAATTCATTTCTTATTATTTTTTCTAAATTATCAAGATTATCTATCATATTCATACCTAGGATTTTTTTAGAATTATCATATATTATTTCCTCAATTTTACTATTAATAACATAATTGCTGTTAAATTCTATTTTAGTTATTCTTTTAGAATTAATAAAAACTATTCCAAAAAAGATAATAACACCACAAATAATACCTTTATATATTCGAATTAAATTAGATATTCTCCTATCTTTTATTATCTCATATTTTATATCATTATCTTTTAAGTATTCATATACTTCCTTTTCACATTCAAATATAACATAAGAATCCATAATAGTTAAATTATAGACTGAAATGTTTTTGCTAATAAAATAAAAATCACTCGTTTTAATCTTAACTTTAAACACTTTCATAAAATAATTATCTTTTTTACCTTTCCCTTAATTATAAGTTCATACGAATCCATTTTCTTTAAAACTAAATCATCAACATCTATAATATAATCCATTGTTTGTATCATATTTTCACTTATTTTGACTATTTCCTTATAATTGTAAAGAATTAATTCATTATCATTTAATAAAAATTTATTCATAAAAATTCCACCTATTAAATAATATGTCCAAAACAAAAAAAAATCTCTATTTTATTATAGATAGAGATTTTAAGTAATTATTTTAACCAATCAGGAATAGAATCATCAATTTCGTCATCAACATAGCCAGTTTTCTTCTTACGACGTGATTCTTTTTCTTCAAGTTTTCTTTGTCTAGCTTCTTCTTTTGCTCGTTTAATTTCAAGTTTCTTTAATTCTTTAGCATCTTGATTAACAAATAAATCATCTAAAGCTTCGCCAGTATCATCAATTGAAACATTAGTATCCACATCACTAACTTTCATATAATCAATATTTGTATCACTTTGATTATTGAATATTGTCGAAGCTAAATCTTCAATTCCGTTTTCTTTAGCCTTAAGTTCATAACCAGTTGCGATAACAGTAACTACAACTTCATCACCTAATTCATTATTAATAGCTGTACCTGAAATAATATTTAAGTTTTTATCACAATTATTACGAATTTCTTCGTTAATTTGAGCTACTTCAACCATTGTGATACTTTGACTTGCGGCAATATTAACAATCGCATCAGTTGCACCATCAATTGAAACTTCTAATAATTGAGAATGAATTGCTTTACGAGCTGCCTCTATTGCTCTATTTGGACCACTTGCTACACCAATACCCATAAGTGCTGTTCCTTTATTTGCCATAACAGTACGGACGTCAGCAAAGTCAACATTAATAAGACCACCAAAGGCAATTAATTCAGCAATACCTTGTACACCATGTCTTAATACATTATCTGCCTCTCTAAATGCTTGAAGCATTGGAGTACCTGGATCAACAATTGATAATAATCTTTGATTAGGTATTACAATCAAAGTATCTACATATTCTTTAATTGCTTCAAGTCCGGATACTGCTTTAGCCATACGATCTGGTCCTTCATATGCAAATGGTTTTGTAACAATCGCAACAGTAAGGCATCCTAATTCTTTCGCAATTCTTGCAATTACAGGAGAAGCTCCAGTACCAGTTCCCCCACCCATACCACAAGTAACAAATACCATATCTGCACCTTGCAATACTTCTTTTATTACATCTTCTGATTCAAGTGCAGCATTTCTTCCTTTTGTTGGATTTGCACCTGCACCAAGTCCCCTTGTTAAAGTTTTACCAATTTGCACACGAACATCAGCTTTTGAATCTGCTAAATCCTGTGCATCAGTGTTCATTGCAATGAATTCTACACCACGTACTTCATTTTCAATCATACGGTCAAGGGCATTACCACCACCGCCACCAACACCTACAACCTTAATTATTGGCTTTTGATTAAAGTTTTCTTCTTCTGAATATCCTTGATTATCAAATAACATGCGATTGCCCTCCTTTAATAAAAAAATAACATCTACATTATATTTTAATATATATTTTAAATATTCTCAAGTAGGTATGCAATAAAAAAAGAGGAAATATTATATAAAAATGATATTATTTTAAATAAATAATTTCTTCTTCTAAATAAATTCCAACCTTACTCGTTTCTTCTTTAATTTTATTTATGATAAATAAAATATCCTTATAATTTGCATGTCCTTTATTAATAATAAAATTAGAATGAATTTCAGAAATTTTCGCATCATTTTTTTCAAGTTTATCTAGTCCTAATTCTTGAATAACTTGATAAGCTTTTTTGTTCTCTAAATTTTTAAAAATACTTCCCATTGATTTCATATTAAATGGATGAATTAATTTTCTTTTATTTATTATAGATAATAGATTATCTTTTGTATACATATTTTTAACACACTTAATTTTAGTCTCAACTATCAATCCTGATATTTCCATAAAAATTGATTTTCTATATGCCATTTTTAAATTTTCAGGAAATAAGGTGATTATTTTACCCTCCTTATTTATGTACTTAACATAAATTATATGATTCTTTATTTCGTCTCCAAATGCACCTGCATTCATATAAATAGCTCCACCTAAACTTCCAGGTATCCCATAAAGAAAAGAAAGATTTCCTAAATTTAAGTTAGCCATATAATTTATTAAGTAATTTAGACTAACATTTGAACTTGCGATGATGTAATCATCATAAACTTCAATTTTTTTTGGTATTAATTTTAAACTTATAATTATTCCTTCGTAATAATCATTTATATGTAATATATTACTTCCTTTACCTATAATAAAGTATTTAAGATCATTTAGGTAGATATATTTATACGCCATACATAACGAATTTATATCATTCGGAAGATATAAATATTTTGCATATCCTCCTACTTTAATAGTCGTAAGATAAGATATATCAACATTTTCAAATATGTCACCTAACTTATTTTTTATGATATATTCTTTAAACTCCATATCCAACTTCCCTTAATATACATTCTATTGGATTTTTATTTAAGATTACATCATTAAAATCAATTACATCTTCATTCAATATTAAATCCATAATATCCCCTTCTTTTAAATAACCAAGTTTGTTTTTTTTAATATACAAGCTATTTTTATATTGATGATCATCCTTTACTAATCTTGACGGAACAAGTATCATTTTTTTCTTAAGTGCAAGACCTTCAAAAATTGTACTACTTCCTGCTCGTGAAATAATTATATCTACATGATACATCAAATTATGTAAATCACTTATATATTCATAAATTATAAAATTTTTATGAGCTAACATATAATATTCATTAAAGTATTTACCGCTTATAAGAATAATTTGATATTTATCATTAAGTTTTAAAGATAAATCATAAGCTATGTCACACAAATCTTTACTTCCTAATGAACCACCAACAACTAAAATATTCTTTTTAGTTTTATCTAATTGATATACACTTTTATTTATATTCATAACCATAGAAGGATTTCCTACAATTATCATATTATTATTTATTTTTTTTAGTGGAAATGATAAAAATATTTTTTTTGCTTTAAATTTAAATAATTTATTAACTCTTCCCATTACTGCATTCTCTTCAATCAAATAATATTTTATTTTTAGTCTTAATGCAATAAGTAAAGGAATAAATGATACATAACCACCTGTAGATATAAAAACATCTGGTTTTATCTTTCTTACTACCTTTGATAATTCTTTATATGACTTATATTTCTTATTATAATCATAAGCTATAAATTTTATATTTCTTTCCTCACATATTTTTTCTTCTAATGAATTATAATTGCCAATATAAAATGCCTCTGCATCAATATTCTCTATAATTCTTATTAAAGGAATTATATGTCCACCTGTTTTGCCACCTGTAAATATAATCTTCATAATAACCACCTATTAAAATATATGCAAAAACAAAAAAAAACCTCCTAAATATTATTAGGAGATTTAATAAATTTATTCTATTTTTTTTACAAAAATATATCCAAATGCATTAGGCCCCCAGTGACATGCGATTGCTGGAGTAAGATCATCGTAACAAGAAATTTTAGATGCAATAAGAGGATTAGTATTTTTTATTAATTTTAATAGGTTGTCTTTATTATATGTATATGATGCGATAATACCATAATCAGGATCAAGTTCTGTCTCTGATACAACACTTGAAATATACTTTATACTATTATTCAATCCATATTTCTTACCTATTACATGCACTTTACCATCTTGGAAACCAATAATAGGTTTAATAAGAAGAATACTACCTATTAAAAATTCTAATTTACTTAATCTTCCGCCTCTATGAAGATACTCAAGAGTTTCTGGGATAGCCATTACAACAATACGAGGAATAAGATCATTAATTTTATCTATAATTTCATTAACAGGAAGATTTCTATTTTTATTAATAAGTTCTATAATAAAACGCATTCCACCAACTGCAATCTTACTATCTACAATATGAACATGTTCTTCATCTTCAAAAAGAATATTAAGCGCATTAAATGTACCTGAAATTCCTGAAGATAATGTTAAAATTAATACCTCATCACCTTGTGATATATATTTTTTAACAAGTTCTTCGATATCTGTTAAACAAGGTAGCGATGTTTTAGGAAAAATCTTTTTATTAATTAATGCATCATAAAAAACATCATTACTAAGATTTAGGCCATCTAAATACTCCTTATCTTCTAATAATATTTTAAGAGGTATAATATCAATATTATATTTCTCTATTTCATCTTGTTTTATACTACATGCTGAATCTACAATAACTCTAAGCATAAAAATCACCTTTTCTATACAAATTTAATATTTGCATATTCAAATTATATACTATTAAATATTTAATGTCAAAACAGATGTAATTAATTCTACAAAATCACATAATTAAACGATATTGTTTTATGAAAAATTTGTTATAATTTATTTAAAGGGGGAAATTTATGAAAAAATTAAAAATTTCAAAGTTATCATTCGTAATAATGATATTATGTATTTTATCAATAATAGGAAATATTATTTCACTATTCTTTGTAGATACTAGTGCAAGTAAAAGTAGATTAATATTCATGATATTTCAAACATCTATCATGATAGTGTTAATTTTTTTACCAAATATTTTGAACAAAATAATTCATGTGAAAATTCCTAAATTAATGGAAATATTATATGTGACATTTTGTTTTAGTGCAATATTTTTAGGCGATGTTGCGGATTTTTATTCAAGATTTAGATGGTGGGATTCTTTATTACATGCTTTATCTGGAGTATTGTTAGCAATTTTAGGATATATTCTAATTAATACATTTAATAGTGTTCACAACAATAATATTAAATTTTCACCTATATTTGTATCAATTTGGGTTGTATGTTTCGCTTTAGCAGCTGGTGCTTGTTGGGAACTAATTGAATTTACCGTAGACGAATTATTTGGATTAAATACACAACAATTCTTAGAATCAACAGGAACACTTGATTCATCAACACCACTTGTTGGCCATGAAGCTTTAAGAGATACAATGACTGATTTAGGTCTTGATTTCCTTGGTGCTATAGTAATTTCAATAATTGGATTTTTTGATTTAAGAAAACAAAAAAAAGGAATTACAACTATTAAATTAGAAATTGAAAATAAAAAAGAATTATTAAATGAAGATACTATAGTTGTTGAAGAAAAAATAATTGAAGACGAAAATAAAAAAGTCCTATAAAGGACTTTTTTGATTATTCAAAATAAGCAAGATGTTATTATAAACTAGAAAAACACTTGTCTAGCTTGTTCTTTAACTTCCTTAGAAACGCTATATGGAATACGTGTTGTATATCCATTTTTAGCAGCTACAATCATCTTTGTTGGCCAAACTTGAATTTGTCTATTCCATGTATTAATTGTATCATTATATTGTTCACGTGCTGCAGTAATTTCTTTTTGTAGATAACTATTTTGTTGAATTGCATCTTGAATTTCAGAATGTGCTTTTAAATCAGGATATGCTTCTACAGCTATATTAATTTTAGCTTCAACTTGTCTTGTTACATTATCTAATTCTGACATTTCTGCACCATCAGAAACATGTCCTGTTCTGGCAAGAGCAAGTTTAGTATATGTTTCTTTATCAAGATCAACAGCCTTATTTACAAGACCAACAAGATTTGATAAAATTACAACTCTTTGTTCTAAATAATTATCAATTTGTGAGGCATCATGTTGTAATTTTTGTTCAAGTTTACGGAAATATTCAGCTGCTTTTACCTTCTTATATAAGAAAATAACACCTGGAATAATTCCTAAAATCCATAATAATACTTCAAAAATTTTAGAACCAACTCCAACAGTTACAGGAATTTTTTTAGATATTACATTAATATCTCTTCCTTCTTCATTGATTGGTCCAGTTTCTTCATCTAATAAATTTGCCATTTTTAAAATCTCCTTTATAATTAATTTTCATCTTGCCATTAATCCTCATCATAATCATCATCAATTAACACTCTTCTCTTAGTCTCTTCTAAGTTCTTTTCTTCATTTATTTCATCATATTCAACTTCTAAAGTATCTAGAGAATCATCTGATAAAATTTTATCTTCTTGAGATTCTAAATTTGAATTTGAAATTCTCTCAAGTTCTTCTTGTTCTTCTAAAATCTTAAGACCGATATTTGAGGCCTTGGCTAATAATTCTTCACTTGTTGGTACAATATTTTTACCAACATATATTTTGTTAATTGTATTTATTGCTTCATGTGACAATTCATTACTTACAAGAGTTGCGAATAATCCACGTTCAAATAAATAAACACCTTTAGTATGATTAGACATTGTATTTTTAAAATTTTCATCATTCTTAATATTATCAAATTCATATCTTGTACTATCTTTATTTTCAATAGCCATATATGTCTCTTTAACAACAGGAATATACTCTATCCAAAATACCGGAACATTATGCATCCTTCCATCTCCCCCAAATTTTGGAACATATGTTACTCTTCTTTGACCATTAAAAGCATGTGCTTTAATTAAAACATTATCAACTATTCCATCTTTAGAAATAAATTCTGTCTTTAAAATTGAAGGGGTAGATGCATATTCACTTTTTAAATGATGTATATCAAATGAATTCGCAATACTTTCATGTTCATAAGATGTAATATTTGATTTATATTTATTTTTATAAATATATTCTACTGTTTTATTTTGTTGATATAACGGTATTGATAATAATGGAGCTAAATCAAAATATAGCCCTTTAAAATATTTTTCATTATATTCAATAAATGTAGATTGACATTTATCATAATCAAATCCAACAAATCTTAAAGGATTTCCATCATAAGAAAAATATTGTGAATGTTCAGATATTATAGTGTTTAAACATTTATCTTTAAACTGATAAAAGTCATCACCAAACGGTGTTGGTGTTTTTATAATATCAAGTAAATTTTTTTGTGCAAGTGGCGTAAATAAAAGTCTATATTGAACTTCATGATTTCTGTTTGTACCACCATATAAAACTTCAAACTCATCATTTCCAAGTCTAGTATAATTTCCACCATTTGAAACAGCTTTTTCGGATTTTTTATCTAATTTTTTAGCACCCTTGCTAACTATTTTTTCTATTTCTTTTTCAGTTTTACCTGAAACACCACTAGGACTTCTAGAAAAAGACAAATCAGGAGCTGCATCATTTCCATATATTAATGATGTATCATAATAATATTTAGGTGCAGGTCTTGCGATTTCCGCAATAAGAGTTTGTGAATGATGTACTGTTCTTACACCATCTTTAGTAGATTCTGTAGTAGTCCAATGAATAACAATAGAACCTGTATAAATTTTATTGTACCATTCTTGAACATAATCTTTTTTTAATAAAAATGGATTACCAAGAATTTGTCCAGATTGAACAAAACATGTTGATTTATTTTCTAATGTATTTTCCATAAAATTATATTTTTCATGTAAATACATATATTTTTCAGGATCGAAATTCTTATCAAGTTGTAATTTTGGAACCGTTTTAGTAACAATACTTTGTGGAATACCCCAATCATATAATTGATTAAGCGGAGCCATTTGTTGCCAAGCCTGTTCATATAATTTATGTGCTTCAGTTTCTAATTTATTTTTACGTTCATTTAAATTTTTAATAGTCTTTCTTAGTTTTCTTATAAAAAAAACAAAAATTATAAATAATATAACAGCCACAACAATCACAACTATCGAAATCGTTTGATCAAGTTCTCTAGTGTATAATCCATAAGAACAGTAAATTGTTGCGATTAGACACAAAATCATAAAAATAATACTTAAAACTTTTAATTTTTTTCTAAAAGATATTTTCTTTTTAAGTTCATTAATAGAATTACATTTTTTATAATATTCCTTGCATGTTTTCTTGTTTTCTTCAATATTAATTTTACTTCTTTTTACTAAATCATCAAAACATTTCTTAGTATTTTCTAAATGTAAATTCTTATAATAGCTATTATATCCTTTTAAAGGTTCTAATAACATATCATCCATTATTCTTCCCCCTTTCTATATCTAAATTTTAGCACCATAAAACTTACTTTACAACAAAATATTTCAAATTAATTTAATATATGAATTAAATTTTATTTTTTTACATATAGGAAGGATATTATTGTTTTTTTCTTTCTTCAATCATTTTAATAAACCATTCTACCATATTCGGATCTTGATGTGAGAAAAATGAACTTGTCTTTGTATCCAATGAATTTATTAAATTCATATCTTCAGTAGTTAATTCAAAATCAAAAATATCAAAATTTTCCTTCATTCTAGAAATATGTGTAGACTTAGGTATAACGACAATACCTCTTTGAATTAACCATCTTAATATTGTTTGAGCAACTGTTTTATTATATTTATCACCAATTGATTTAATAACGGGATTATTAAACATATCTCCTCTACCTTCACCAAATGGTGCCCACGCTTCTATTTGACAATTATATTTTTCTAACCATTTTTGTGGCTCTTGTTGTTGATTTAAAGGATGTGTTTCAATTTGATTTACCATAGGTTTTATTTCAACAAAAGCTTGTAAATCAACAAATCTATCAGGATAGAAATTAGAAACACCAATAGCTTTTATTTTGCCTTCTTTATATAAATCCTCTAAAGCATGATATGCTCCATAATAATCATTAAATGGTTGGTGAAGTAATACTAAATCTATGTAATCAACTTTTAATTTTCTCATAGATTCAAAAACTGATTTCCTACATTCAGCATATCCATAGTGTTCAATCCATACTTTTGTAGTTATAAATAACTCCTCACGAGGCACTCCACACTCTTTTATAGCATCACCTACTTCTTCTTCATTAAAGTAACTTTGTGCTGTATCAATTAATCTGTATCCAACTTTTATTGCATCTAAAACACATCTTTTACATTCTTCTTTAGATACTTGATACACGCCATAACCTAAAATAGGCATTTTCAATCCATTATTTAATGTAATATAATCCATAAAATCATCTCCTCGTTTTTTAAAGTCAACTATACTATACAAATAATTTCAAAATATTTCAATAAATATAAATTAATAATTTAATTTCACATAATCAAGTTATTAATTTTTTTCTATCTAAAATAACTATAGTTAATTAGTAAAATTTATTGAATAATTATAAAAACTTACATATAAAATAAACGTTAATCGGCAAAATATAGTTATGATGTGCGCTTTGTTCAATCATTTAATTTTATTATCTTATTTTAAATATAACTATTTTTTTCTATATTTTTTATCATATTAAAAACAATTCCCATCATAAACATAGATATTATAAGTGACGAACCACCATAAGAAATAAAAGGTAAAGTAACACCAGTTACTGGAACTAAACCTATAACAACGCCAATATTTATGAATACTTGAATTAATAATAAAGTTATCATACCAAATGATAAATACATTCCAAACGAATCATTTATTTTCAAAGCCGTTTTATATCCAATAATAATTATTATTAAAAATAAGGATAAAATAAAAATTCCACCAATAACGCCTAATTCTTCTAAAATTATCGCAAAAATAAAATCCGTTTGTGGTTCTGGTAAATAAAAATATTTTTGTCTACTATTAAAAAGACCATATCCAAATAACCCAGATGGGGCTATTGCATACAAACTTTGAATTATTTGAAAACCACTACCAAGAGGATCACTCCACGGATCTAAATAAGATTCAATTCTTTTCAATCTATAACTAGCAAATAAAATTAATAAAACTATTCCAAATAAAACAAATATACTTGTAAATAAAATATATTTCTTTTTTATAAGTCCAATAAACATCATACATAAAATAGTTAATACTAATATACTTCCTGTACCAAAATCAGGTTCTAACATGATTATAAAAAATATAATTCCTACTAACAATAAATAGAATAACATATATTTAAAATTTCTTAATATACCCAAATTATTTGATAAGAATTTAGATGTAAATATTATTAATGCAACTTTCATTATTTCAGATGGTTGAACTGAAAAAAATGAAAAGCCAATCCAACTTCTACTTCCGTTTTTCTTAACACCAATTCCTGGAATTAAAACAATTATTAATAAAATAAATGCTATTAATAAAAAAACATTACTATATTTCTTATAATAATGATAATCAATCCTTGATGTAATAAAAAAAAT
>CAZJSR010000022.1:0-26647 GCA_964548855.1 uncultured Anaeroplasmataceae bacterium
CTTTTGATTCCACCCGCATAGCAGGTGGTTTTATATTGTTCTTCGAACGACATAAGAAAAAAACTGGCAAAGCCAGTTTAGATATTAAAATATTTTTTTAAAGAATTTCACAATAGATTTCCAAATTTTCTTAAAAAATCCACCAATTTTACTAAAAAAACTTTTTTCCTTTTTATCTACTTTTTGTTCAATAACTAAAACATTATATTTTTCTTTTATCTCGGTACCATCTTTTAATGTAGTAGTCATAATTATATCATATTCACCAGCAACATTTGGTGTTTTAAAATAAGTACCTTCAATAACACTAACACTACTGTTATCATATGATTCTTTTGAAATTTCTCTTAAAAAAGATATTAAATTTTCATGTGTTAATGTAGTATTTGAATATACCTTTACACAGTCATTATAATATATTACCGGAACTTCATTTGATATAACAGTAATAGTTAAATTCTTTTGAGTAGTATTATTACTACTATCTTTTACTGTAACAACGATATTATAAACACCTCTTATATTATATGATGTATCATAATCCGTAGTATCTAACATTATTTCATATTCAGAATCATCTATTACTGATATATTTTTATAAATATCTTCTAGTGATACTTTCTCTCTTATAGTAGTTGCGATATTATTAATATTTACAATAGGACTTTCCGTATCTATAACCCTTACTTCTAATTTTATTGTATTATAATTAGCTCCATCGCTTATTTTATATTCTATATAATATATACCAGGCTTTTTATAATTATCTACATAATTATTATCTAAAATTTCATATGTAAACTCACTTGCATAATTATCATTAATATCTATCAGTTCAAAAATATCATCATAAGTGTATAATTCTTTATTACTTATTTCAACATACGTAGTTGAAATAACCGGTGGTATTGTATCAATTACATATATTTTAACATTTAATATAGCTTGATTTTCATCTTTATCTGTTACCGTTATTTTTAAATAATATTCGCCTGTTTTTGTAATATTCTCGCTGTAATCTGTTTCAAAAACAAGTTTATCAGTTAAATCACCATCTTCATAATCAGTTGCAGTAAAATATGATTTGATAGTTTCAAGAGAGACTAGATTATCAATATCTATTACTGTAATTCCTTCATTTGAAGAAATTTCAGGGACATTATTTGATATAACATTAATTGTTAATATAAATTCATTAGTATATTCCTTACCTTTAATCAAATATTCTACTGTATAAGTTCCACCAACTTGATAATTTGAACTGTAATTATTACTAATAATAGAAATATCTAAATCGTATGGTGCTTTAATGTCTATAAATCTAGTTAAATCACTTACATCTAATAACTTATCTGATGTTGTAACTAAGGTATCCCCTTTATATAAAACATCATAATAGTCAAAACATTCTATTTGTATGGATGTATAAGATAATTTAAACGTAGCTGTAGCACGTGGTGAAATAACTTTATTTTCATATTTCATTAAATATAAATACGAATAGTTTTCTACATCAATATATCTAGATTCACTATCACAAATATTATATTCTCCTTCAAAGGATGTTAATTGATAATATGATGTTTTATTATAGTAACTATTAGACAATAAATATCCCACATTACTATTAGAACTAACATAATCTAAAGATAACATCTTATAATCAGTAAGCTCAATAGATTCATATATCATATATCCCTTTACTGTCATAGGTAACCTGTCTGGATCACCATTTCTAATAGAAACACTATATTCTTTTGATGTTTCATCTAAAATTGTATCAGCATATGTTTTATTCATACATATGATAGATATAAATACTGCTAAAAAAAAGACTATCTTCTTCATAAAAAATCACCTCGTATAATATTTAGCCAGTGATTCTTTATTTTACTAAAAAAGAGATGAAAAAAATTCATCTCTAATAACTTACAACTTCAACACCATCTTCAGTAACAATTAAAGTATGTTCCCATTGGGCACTAAGTTTTCCGTCTACAGTATAAGAACTCCAAGTATCACCACTTTTAAATCTTATACCTTTCTTACCTTCGTTTATCATAGGTTCTATCGTAAATACCATTCCAGGAACAATTAAATATCCATCTTCATGATTATCATAATGTAATATATATGGATCTTCATGCATCTTTAATCCTACACCATGACCACAATATTCTTCTACTACAGTATATCCATGTGATGTGGCTATTTTTTCAATAACTACACCAATTTGTCCTGTTGTAGTTTCCCATGGAACAATTGATGAAACTGCAGCTTCTAGGCATTCCTTTGTTACTAAAACCAATTTCTTTGCAGCATCAGTTACATCACCAATCATATACATTCTAGATGCATCTGCATAATATCCATTAAATTCTGTAGTAGCATCTACGTTAATAATATCTCCAGATTTTAAAACAACATTCTTTGAAGGAATTCCATGACATATCACATCATTAACTGATGTACATATACTTTTCGGATACCCTTGATATCCTAAATCAGCTGAATGTGCATTATGTTCTTTAAGATATTTTTGACACATTAAATCAATATCATCCGTTGTTATACCTTCTTTAATATTTGATTCAATATAATCAAGCATTCCATTATTGATTATGGCCGCTTCTTTAATTCCTTCTATTTGTTTATTATTTTTAATAAATTTATGTGGTGGGATAATATATCCTTCTTTTTTATAGGCATTTAATCTTTGATCAAATATAAAATGACAATTTTTATATTTTTCACCACTTCCACACCAACATGTATTAATACTTTTTTGTTTAACTTTCATAACTATTACCTCAATAATAATATATACTATTTTTTAAAAAAAGAAAATATTATTTATAAGATAATCATAAAATACATCTAATAATTTAGACTTAGTATATCTTATTACAGCCGTTATAACTATTATATCCGTGGTATCAACAGTAGTAATGATTTCTAATCATAAAAAAAAGTGATTTTATCCATCACTTCCTTATAGCTTTACATTGATTTTTTTATAATAATTACCATAATTGGTAAATGTTATTTGAGCCTTTGGGTTACTCTTATTATACTATTAACACTATATATAAATAACATAACTAGCAAACTCTCAGAATGAATAGCATCATAAGGCACAGTAATCAACTATATATAAATAACATAACGAGTGCAAATAAGCATATTATGCGAAAATTTACTATAGCCCTGTTGTGGGGCTTTTTATTTTAGTTAATTGATCTTTATTTTTATTATAAATAATTAATATTATTAATACAAGAAAAGTGCCATAAAAAGTTTTAAAAACAAAAAAAGATGGCAAATACCATCCATATTTTAAAACTGGCAGGACTAGCTGGATTCGAACCAGCGAGTGACGGAGTCAAAGTCCGTTGCCTTACCGCTTGGCTATAGTCCTATTTAGCGTTGACTAGATTATTATACCTATAAAGCAAACAAAAAGCAAGTACTTTTTTTAATTTTGATAGATTTTTATAAATAAAATACATTATATTACATGTAATATTTATAAGAATAAAATAAAAACCCAAAAAGTTTATTAAAACTTAAAGGGTTTACTTATTTTATTTAAATTTCCTTTTTGTAATCAATTACTAATTTACTAATATCCTCAACAAAAGAATCTAATTGATCCCATTTTTCAAGTTTTGCACCAGAAGCCTTCATATGACCTCCACCATTATATTTAGCTGCAAACTCATTTACTGCTGGTCCTTTACTTCTAATCCTTACTTTAATAGTTCCATCCTCATATTCTATAACTAAAAACCAAACTAAAATTCCTTTTATAGTTCCTAACATATTAACAAGATTTGCTGCTTGTTCATCTGTAACATTATACTTTTCTATAACATCTCTTGTTATTTTGATATACGCTAGACCATCTTCAGTATACTTAAAATTAGATAACACATATCCTTTTAATTTTAATACCTCAAATGTGTCAGAAACTAAATTATTGTCAATTTCTTGAGGATTTACTCCATACCTAAGTAATATAGCTGTCATTTCATGAGTTCTAGGTTTTACACTATCAAACCTAAATCTACCAGTATCTGTAATAATTCCTGTATATAGTGCTATAGCTCCTTTTTTTGTCATTTTTAATTTAAACTTCTTTAAAAAAGACACAATAATCTCACTACAACTTGAACAATCACTTTCAATATATTCATAGTCCGCAAATTTTTCAATAAATACATGATGATCGATTCTAATTTTATAATCAGCTAACTCATATCTCTTATCAGAAGCTCTTTCACTGTTTGCTAAGTCGACAATTATCGCTAGAGCACCTTTATACATATCATCTGTAACTTCATCTGTTTGACCTAAAAATGATACATAATCACTATTTTCTCCTACTACATATACTTTTTTATTAGGAAATGATGATTCAATTATATCTTTAAGACCAATTTGACTACCTAAACAATCACCATCAGGATGTTCATGTCCATGAATCATAATTGTATCATATTTTTTTATTGCTTTTAATATATTTTTCATAAGATCCTCTTAGAATTCACAATTTTTTGGAGTACGTGGATAAGGTATAACATCTCTAATATTCTCAACACCTGTTAAATACATAATTAGTCTTTCAAATCCCATTCCGAATCCTGAGTGCACACAACCACCATATCTACGTGTATCTAAATACCAATCAATACCTTCTTTATCAATTCCCATTTGATCCATCTTTTCAAGTAGAACATCTAAATTTTCTTCTCTTTGAGATCCACCCATTAATTCACCAGAAATAGGAACAACCAAATCAACCGCAGCTACAGTTTTACCATCTGGATTAACCTTCATATACCAAGCTTTTATATCTTTTGGCCAATTTGTAATAAATACAGGTCCATTAAAATATTCTGTTATATATCTTTCATGTTCTTTAGCTATATCATCATCATATGATGGTTCAAATTCCCATTTAACATTGGCTTTTTTTAATATATCAATAACATCATGATGTGATATACGAACAAAATCAGAGGATACTAAATCTGTAAGTTTTTTCTTTAATCCCTTTGATACAAATTGATCACAGAAATTTATTTCTTCAGGACACTTATCTAAAACATATTGAACAACAGATTTTAACATTTCCTCTTCAATATCCATTAAACCATTTAAATCACAAAATGCCATTTCTGGTTCAATCATCCAAAACTCATTTGCATGAGTTTGTGTATTTGAATTTTCTGTTCTAAATGTAGGACCAAATGTATAAATATCTGAAAATGCCATCGCAAATGTTTCACCTTGTAGTTGCCCTGAGCCTGTTATATATGATTGTTTAGCAAATAAATCAGATGTAAAATCAACTTTTCCATCTTCATTTAAAGGTAAGTTATTTAAATCTAATGTTGTAATTTTAAACATTTGATCTGAACCTTCACAGTCAGCACAAGTAATAAGTGGTGTATGAACATATAAATAACCTCTATCTTGGAAATATTGATGAATAGCCATAGCCGCAACACTTCTTATTCTAAATACTGCACTATATAAATTAGTTCTTGGTCTTAAATGTGCAACGCTTCTTAAAAACTCTCTTGTATGTCTTTTAGGTTGAATAGGATAATTCTCAGGACAATCTCCTAACATTGTAACACTAGTTGCTTGAATCTCAAATGGTTGTTTCATATTTGGAGTTAAAACAACCTTACCTTTTATTTCAACAGAAACTCCAACTCTAAATTTAGATATTTCTAAAAAGTTATTTAAATTGTTATCGTATACTACTTGAACATTTTCAAAAAAAGAACCATCATTTATATTTAAAAAACCAAATTGAGCTTGTGCTCTATTTGTTCTTACCCATCCATTAATTAATACTTCTTTTTCTTCAAAATCTTTTGTTTGTCTAAATAATTGTTTAATTCTTGTTCTCATAATTATCTCCTTTTTATATAAAAAAAACGTCCTCAAATCTAAGGACGAATTATCGCGGTGCCACCTTAGTTCTAGTTTAAAACTAGCCCTCAATTACCTTTAACGCAGGCTTACGAATGGTTCTACTAATTTCTTCCATTACTCAAGGATGTTAGATATATAATCTATCTACTAACTTCCACCAAACGTTAGTTCTCTATAAGAATCAATTATAATCCTTCCTATCATCGTTATAATGCGATTATATTCTTTTTTTTTATTTATGTCAATAATTATAAAACATTGATATTTTTATTTGGAGCTCTATTAATAGTAAAAATAACACCTATTTCTTCATTTTTGACATTAAGTTCATAACCAAAGAAATCAAGAGTCTTCTTAACAATACTCATTCCAAGACCAAATTGACCTTTTGAACCTTTTTCATATGCTTTAAATCCATTTAAAAACTTTTCGTCAATTGGCTCCCCATCATTATATATTGTTAATTTATCATTTTTTAAAGTTATTTTGATAATTGTTTTAGCATACCTTGTGGCGTTATCTATAATATTATCAATTACTGTATAAAAGTTTTCACTATATCCAATAAATTTAGAATCATCTAAATTTAATTCAAAATTAATATTTTTATGCTTGTATGTTGCGACAACATCAGTAATAATACCTGAAATATTAACCTCTTCGAATTCTTTATCATGAGATAAATACTCAAGTTTATTGTATAAAATAAGTTTACTTACTTTTGATTGTAATAATTCACATTGATTTATAATCACATCAATACCATTTATATCCTCAACACCATCTTTAATAGCTTCTCCATAAGATTTAATTACCGAAATAGGTGTTTTAAAGTCGTGACTTAAATTTTGAAGCATTTCACGCTTCGCAACTTCTGTTTTTAAAAGTTCCTGTCTCATTTCTTCAATGGTATTTGATAATTCACTTATTTCATCTTTACCATCATCTATATATATACCTTCATAATTATTATTTGGTAAGTTTTTAACATGTGTTTTTAATCTAAAAAGACGAGTTGTATAGCTCTTACTCCATATAAATAACGCAATAAAAGCGATTAATAGAACCATTAAGAAAATATAAGATATGGTACTTGTCATCTTTACCTTAATTGAATCTGTATAATTAGAATTTGTTATTATAACAACACCATTTCCTGTTTCAGATATTGCATATGAATAGTAAATAGTTCCTTTATTAGTATTCTTTGATGCTGTACCACTAGCATTAGGAATATGAAGAAAACTATTAATTATTTCATTTTGTTCAAAAGTTGAAACGATGGAATTAATATTACTACTTCCTGTATATCTTTCCTTATCTTCTTCTCTTATTATTCTAATATATGCGGCATCAGCCTCTGTTAAATCTATAGAATAATCTAAATCTGGATTATCCCATACATTTTTAGTACTTTCAATTATAGTTGTTAGTCTTTTATATGTAGAGTTGACTGAGAAATCACCTAGAGTTGAAAATGAAAGACTAGAGAATAGAATTGCACATATTGTAAATATTGTTAGAAATAAAATTGACAATTGAATCGATAATTTAAATCTTTTCATTTTAATCTATATCCAAATCCATACATAGTTTCTACGTCTAAATCAACTAATTTTTGACGAAGTCTTCTCATTAAATCATCAACAACTCTATCACTTCCATAATAGTCACTTCCCCAAATATTTTCTAATATTTGATCTCTTGAAAAAGCTTTACCTTGATTTTCTAAAAGTAGTATTAATAAATCATATTCTTTACTTGTTAAATTCAATACTTGATTATCTAAATAAACACTTCTTTTATCAGAATCTATTGTATAGTTCTTATATTTAATAAGATTTGATTTTACAAGTGAATCCATTTTATATGTTCTATTTAATAAATTTTTTATTCTTAACATTAATTCTCTTACTGAATATGGTTTAGCTACATAATCATCACTACCTAGTTCAAGTCCCATAATTTTATCAATATCTTGGTCTCTTGCGGATGTGAAAATAACTGGCATATTAGGTTTATTTTTTCTAATATCTTTAATTAAATCATATCCATTTATTCCTCCAGGAAGCATAATATCTAATATCCATATGTCACAATCATCATTTATATGATTAACTGCATCTTCACCATTATTAAAAATAGTAGGTTCATATCCTTCTTTTACTAAATATTTAGATAATATATTTGCTAAATTTATTTCATCTTCTACAACAAAAACTTTATACATAATTTTTATATACCTCACAATTCTTTATATAAGAAATATTTATACATTATTATATCATAAATACAAAGAAGAAGCATTTTATTGCTTCTTCTTTGTACTAAATAGGGAGAGTTAGTTTGTTTATGAAAAACATCTATCATAATTAGGGATTATTATGATAGGTCATTTAAGACACTTATAGTATATAAAAAAAATATGTGAATAATTAATAATAATTATGTGAAAATGTAAAAAAAATGATGTTTTCACATCATTTTATTTATCATATAGATTTTCGTAATCATCCATATATCCTTCGTAGTCATCTTCATCGAAATCATTTTCATCATCATAATCATAATCATCATCGTCTGGATTATCTACGATTCTATCAAATTCATCATTATCTGCATCATCATCGTCAGAATCATCATAGTCATCACTGTCTTCTTCATATGATTCAAGATCTGATTCAAGATAATCATCTTCTATATTTTCAGCTTCATCATCAATTTCATCTTCTTCAGAACTAAATGCTGAACCGTCAAGATCCCACTTATCTAATGATTGACGACTCTTAAGATCCCAATTATCATCACCCATATATACAAATACAGAACTTGTTGTTATATCAACATATAATTGTGCAGCCTTATCACCATTTGGATCATCAATTCCTTTTAATGTTAGAGTTTCAGCTATAATTGTTTTGATACTTTGTGGATTTTTCTTTTGTTCCATTAATTTAATAGCTACCTCTAGCATAGACATTTGTGAGTTATTATTTACCATTATATATTCCTCCAAATCAGAGCTTAATATTAAGCACTTTACATCAAATTATAACGTATAGATAATAATTTTTCAAGTGTTTTAATTAATTAAAATATAAATTTTAAACTCTCCTTGAAAAATATTATCAATATAAAAATCATAATGTATTATTATTTTCTCTTTTGATATCATTAATTTTTTTGTAAAAACATCAAAATTAAAAAATAAACCCATATCATTTTCATATGTTCCATTAGATTTTTCATTTAAAATATATGATATAGACATATTTGTTTTACCATATCTTTTAAATGAAATTTTATTTTCTAAAATATTTATACACAAGTTAGTATCTTCTAAAGACTTATCTATTATTTCATAACTATTATCAGTATAATTTAAAACTTGTGATTCAAACTTTACAGCTTGTCCATCACTTATTGATATAAATTTAATTTTCACAATTAACTCCAATTTATAATATTAATATTATAAGCAGCATCAATAATCCTGGTAAATGAAAGAATCCTATTAGAAAAATAGATAAAATATTAATAGGTATATTGTACCCGAAAAATTGACCTAAGAAATTCATTATTAATAATGAGGATATTCCAATTAATAATGATTTTATTATATATTTTACTAATTTCATATTCTCACCATTAAAGAATATGAAAAGAGCGAAGAAAATATTAATAATTTCTTCTGCCCTCTAGTGCTTTTAAAACTGTTACTTCATCAGCATATGTAATATCTCCACCCACAGGTAAACCATGAGCAATTCTTGTAATATTTACATCACAATCATCTAATAGTGCTTTAATATATCTCGCAGTTGTTTCACCTTCTAAAGTGGCATTTGTAGCAATTATTAATTCCTTAATATTTTCATTTTTTACTCTATTAATTAATGAATTAATTTCTAAATCTTCAACACCAATTCCTTGTTGAAAACTTATTGCACCATTTAAAACATGATATGTACCATTAAATACATTTAATTTTTCTAAAACAAATAAATCTTTTACATTTTCTACTACCATAATAGTAGTTTTATCTCTAGATTCATTTTTGCATATATCACATATATCATTTTCAGTTAAATTACCACAAACACTACATTTCTTAATATTTTTTTTAATATTAATTAAATTATTTGCAAATAAATTTGTATCTTCACTTGACATATTACTGTAAATATACATTGCGAGTCTTTCAGCTGTTTTAGGACCTATAGAAGGTAATTTTTTAAATGATTCAATTAAATCATTTATAGCTTTAGGATATTCCATTTATTAGAATAATCCTCCAAATCCACCAAGTCCTCCTGTAAATGCACCCATTGTTTCATTCGCATCTTTTTCTAATTTTTTTGATGCATCATTTAGTGCAGCTACTATTGTATCTTGAATCATTTCAATATCATCTTTTGATTCAAATGCATCAGGTGAAATATTAATGCTTAAAACACTATGATCTCCTTTAACTTCTACTTTAACCATTCCTCCACCAGCTGTACCTGTATAAACAGTTTGTTCAAGTTTTTTTTGTGCTTCTTCCATTTGTTTTTGCATTTTTCTAATTTTCATCATTGCTTGTTGATTCATTCTATTATTCTCCTTTTTCTTTTATATCCACATTTGGAAATAATTCCTTAGCTATGCTAATAATTTCACTTTCTTTTTTTTCTTGTGGTTTATATTTTTTTACTAAAATTTTTATATCATTTAATATAGGTTTAGGATTATTGTCTTTATTATATTTTGATTTAAAATCATTCATTATAGTATCCCATGTATTTTTTGAAATACATATAAAACCATCTATCTTAATACCCATATTAATTAATATACTTAATAATTTTTCATAGTTTTCACTTCTCATGATTCTATTACATACTGCATCATCACTTAATATGAAAACCGCTTTTAAATCACTTCTTGCACCTACTATAACATTATTCATTAGATTTAGTAAAGGTTCAGATTTATTATTTTCTATTTCATTTAATAATTTTTTTGATAATTCTTCTTTTAATTGTTTATTACCATTATACAGTATGTTTGAAACATCCTTAACAGTTATAAAAGAATCATCAACTATGATATTTTCATTAAAATTTTCTAAACTATAATTTGCTTCATCATATACTTTATTTTCTACTTTAAAATTATATGTTGATGGTTTTATAGAATCATTTATTTTATTACTTTGTAATAAAATAATTTGTTTTTCAAGTTCACTAACTCTTAAAACTAAACTTTGATAATCATTTACCTGCTTATCACTCATTTTAAGTAAACCTAATTCTAAATATGCTCTTTTTTGATTTGTAAATTTGATATTATTTTGAACTTCATTTAGTTCATTAAGCCAACTATAAATTAAATTATTTGGAATTTGATTACATAAATGAATAAATTTTTTATCTTTATAAATATTTTTATTACCAAATCCCGTTTTAAACATTAACATATCTCTTAAAAAAGATATAATATCAGAAACTATTTTTGGTATTTCTTTTCCAGCACTTATTATACTTTCTATAGATGTCAAAATATTTTCTTGATTGTTATTAAAACAAGAGTCGATTAAATTAATAATATCTGATACCATTATATTACCAGATACAGCAGTAACATCTAGTACATCAACAACATCATCAGTAGAATAAGATATACTTTGGTCTAATAAACTTAATGCATCACGCATTCCACCCTCACATACTTCACTAATTAAATTGACTGCATCTTCTGTAACATTTATTTTTTCACTTTGAATAACTCTATTTAAATTTGATTTAATATCTTCTTCACTTATTCCTTGAAAATCAAATCTTTGACATCTCGATAAAATAGTTGCAGGAATTTTTTGAGGCTCTGTAGTTGCGAGAATAAATATTGCATGTGTTGGAGGTTCTTCTAATGTTTTTAATAATGCATTAAAAGCACTAGTAGATAACATATGTACCTCATCTATAATATATACTTTATACCTACCTACACTAGGTAAATATTTAACTTTATCTCTTATTTCCCTAATATCATCAACTGATGTATTTGAAGCAGCATCTATTTCCATTACATCACTAATAATTCCTTTAGTAATGCCCTTACATGTTTCACATTCACAACATGGTTCAACACTAATACCCTTTTCACAATTAAGTGCTTTAGCCATTATTTTAGCCATTGTTGTTTTACCTGTACCTCTTGGGCCTGAAAACAAATATGCATGTGCAACTTTATTAAGTTTTATTGCATTTTGAAGTGTTGTAACAATATGTTTTTGTCCAGCAACTTCACTAAATTTTTGTGGTCTATATGCACGATATAAAGCTACATAAGCCATAGTTTTCACACCCTTTACTAATAACTATTATATCACATTTATATAGTATTTTAAATACATTTTACTATTTTATAAATACTTTTTTTTGGCTTAAATAAGCCATTTTATTCCAAATAATAAAAATAACTAACATTATTTTTTACTATTTTATAAAAAAATAAATATGTATTATCACTTGCCATCAAATCTAAAACACTACTATAAAAACCGTCATAGTTTAAATCAATTCCAACACTATGATAGGCTCTTGAAATTAAGTCTGTACAATAAAATTTATTTTTTGTGTTAAAAATAAAAGAAGTATTATAATCACAACCCAATTTAGATATCATATAATCAAATGCTTGTTGTTTCTTTTCCTCTGATGTTTTTACTCTTAAACCAAATACTTCATCTCTATAATTAGGATTTTTCCAAAAATCCCCTTTTTCAATCACAACACCTTCTTCATATACAGTAGAAGCTTCTATATGATATGTATTATCAGCATATACTCCATTTGAATAATGATCATAACAAACAGAAGAAGCATGTCCACCAAAATTATATGTAATAAATTCAGATATAACAGGAACATCTTCTAACGCCGATTCTAGACCTACTATAATATCACCACTTGAGCCATAATACCTTTTATTATTTTTTATGGTAAATGATGGAATATCAGGCATCCATGTTTCACGTGAAACCTTATAATATTTTTCGTAATTAGTTGATATATCTTCTTGATAAACACCTTTACTTATAAATTTTGATAATTCTGTTTGTATCATTATATTTTCAATTGATGAATTAATAAACATACCTATAATAATCGTAATAAACAATAACAGTAAGCATTTTATACTAATTTTAAATATTTTTTTTCTCATAGATAAATTATATCATTTACATAATATAAAAAAAAGTCCCAAATTAGGGACTATTTATTATTTTCTTACAGCCTTAATAACAATGGCTCTTTCTTCGCCTTCACCTTCAGATTCAGTATAAACATCTCTCCAATCAGATAATTTTTCGTGGATTATACGACGTTCAAATGAATTCATATGTTGAAGTTTTGCATCAACCTTTGTTTTAGCAACTTCTTTTGCTGTTTTAGTAGCCATAACTTCAAGCATATGTATTCTATTTGCCCTATATGAACCAATATCTAAAGAAACAACGATTTTTTCTTTTGTATAACATCCAATTAAATTTTTAAGTAATAATGATAAAGCTTCTAATGTTTTTCCCTTTACACCAATTAATAAAGGATTTTCATTTGATTCAATTACATAATGAATTTCTTCTTCACCACGAATAGTTCTTACTTCAATTTGATATTCAATACCTAAGTTTTTAAGTATTCCTTCTAAATATTTTTTTCCAGTTAATGCTAAATTAACATCTAATAAAGCTTCATAAATATTTTCATTTTCTCCTTCTTGTAAGGTATTAATAAAAATATTTTCACTTGAAACATGTAATTTTTCAACAGCAATTTGCATTGCCTCTTCATAATTTGTAGCTGTAATTTCTATTTTTCTTTGCATAATATCACCTACATATTATTCCATATTCTTTTGCATTTTATAAAAATTTTTCTCATTCATTTTTCTACCAATGTGAGATTGTAACAATTGATAAATACCTCCAATAAGCCAATATAAGGCTAAAGAAGTACTTGATAATGACATGATGAAGAACATTACTACCATAAAGTAATTCATAAACTTCATTTGTTTTGCCATTTGATTTTCTTGTTGATTTGGTCTTTTTTTAACATAACTTGGTTGTTTTTGTGATAACTTTTGAGATACTAAAGTACACAAACTAAATAATAATGCTAAAACTACAACAAATATTTTATCATGTAATACATTTGTACTAAATGAACTATTTAATTCAAAGTATCCAAATAATTTCGTGTTAGTTAAGGCAAATCTTCCTGGTTGTACTAGTGTTGAAGCTCCACCATCAATAACAGTTGTTGAATATAAGTTTACACGTCTAACTGCTTCATACATTCCCATAAAAAGTGGAAATTGAATAATCATTGTAAATATACATCCAAATGGATTCATTTTATATTTCTTATATATTGCCAATGTTTCTGTTTGCATTCGACGTTGACTTTCAGGATCCTTACGTCCAGCATATTTTCTTTGTATTTTTTCCATTTCAGGTTGAATTAATTGCATTTTAATTGAAGATGAATTTTGTTTTGCATAAATAGGCCATGCAAGTGTTCTAACAATAATTGTTGTAAAAATTAATCCCCACGCATATGAATTTCCTAAAACTTTTCCAATTAAATGCATTAACCATGCAATAGGATAAGATAAAATAGCTACTGGCCATCCTGTAAATCCTTGTCCAAAAGACTCAAATTTAAATTCAGCACCCCATGTAGTATATACAGTAGTACCCCATTTACCTTGTCTACAGCTTGTTAATACAACTAATGCTACAAGAAGTATTGCAAAAAAAGAGATTACATTAATTTTTCTTTTGAAATAATTTTTCAATTTTTTTCTCCTTTAATTTCAATATTATTTTTTTTGAATAAGTAAATTAACTGTTTTTTCATTTCCTTAAAATCTATATCATTTATAGTTTGTTTACAAACTACAAATACATCTAAACTTTGATCAATAACACTTATTTCATCTATAATAGATCTAATTTGTCTTTTAACTCTATTACGATTTACTGCATTACCAATTTTTTTACCTACACTAATCGCATAACGAAAGTATTTGGTTTCGTTTATTTTTTTATATACATTGAAATATTTATTACCAGAACTTTGTCTATTTTTTATAATATTTTCAATTTCACTACTTTTTTTAACGCGATATTTTTTTTTCATAAATACTCCTATTTATAATAAAAAAACTACCCAAAAAAATTTAATAATCAGGTAGTTCAAGTAATTTATTATTATCTATTTAATTAGCAAGCTAATCTCTTACGTCCCTTAGCACGACGACGAGCTATAACCTTACGTCCACCAACTGATGCCATTCTTACACGGAATCCATGAGTAACTTTTCTCTTACGTTTATTAGGTTGATATGTTCTTTTCATAATTTAACCTCACTTTCTTTACGAAACCACGCTTGACTATTTTATCATTTAAAATATTATATGTCAATAACAAATTTTAAAATCACTTTTTGAACTAACCTCAAAATAAAAAAAATTATCCACATTTTAATATAAATATAAGAAATATATTTTATCAATTTTGACAAAATTCTATAAAAAAATATGTGGATAAGTTGTTATTAACATAAAAAATAACAATTTTTTTTATAAACATTGTGGATAACTTTTTGTCGAAAACTATCATTTTGTGGATAAATGGATAACTTTTATTTTTGTCTTAAATAAGCCATTTTTTCATTATTTTTATCCACATTTTTATAAACAATTCTAAAATTAATTTAAAAGTTATCCACATTTTTTGTGGAAAACTTTGTCTTTACTAAAAAAAATTTAATGTTAATATATATTTGCTAATAAAAATTCAACTTATATTTAAAAAACAAAAAAAGGTGATTATATGCAAAAATATCAAGACATTTGGAATCTTATTTTAGAAGAATTAAATAAAAATTATGATCAAGAAACAATCGATGAAATTTTTGGAGATACAAAGAAGGTTGTAAATGAAAATAATGGACTTGTATATATATTAGTTCCATCTTTATATATTCAAAATAAAATAAATAATATTTACATGGCAAACATAAAAAAAATCGCACAAAAAATATCAAATGAACCAATCAGATTTAAATTTGTAACTGAGGATGAATTTATTCGTCTACAACCACATGAAGATCCTATAAAAATGCAAATAGAATATGATTCAGGTCTTAATTCTAGTTATACTTTTGATTCATTTGTTATCGGTGATTCTAATAGATTTTCTGCAAGAAATGCAATAATGGTTGCAGAACAACCTGGTATCTACGCAAATCCACTTTACATTTTTGGTGGTGTAGGTCTAGGAAAAACTCATCTTATGCAAGCTATCGGTAACTATATATTAGATAAGGATATAAATAAAAAAATATTATATATTAAGAGTCAAAATTTCATGGATGAATATACAAAAGCTATTAGAAATAAAAACATGGAACAGTTTGAAAAAAAATATGAAAATTTAGATGTATTATTAATAGATGACATTCAAATGTTATCTCAAGGTAATAAAACACAAGAACAATTCTTCAATTTATTTAATAATATGTACGACAATCACAAACAAATTGTCATAACTGCTGACTGTTCACCAGTTCAATTAAAAAATTTTATGGATAGATTAAGAACTAGATTTGCATGGGGACTTCAAGTAGATATTACAACTCCTAATCTTGAACTTAGAGTTAAAATTTTAAAACGTAAATTATTTGAACAGTCATCTAACACTGAAATATCTGACGAATTATTTGAATATATTGCTTCTTTATATTCAAATATACGTGATCTTGAAGGTGGTCTTAGAAGAGTATTATCTTATTCAGTAGTATGGAATAAAGATATAACTCTAGACTTAATTAAAGAAGCTTTAGCTCCTATTATTGAATCTAAACATGAAAATAATAGTGATTTTAATTATGAGAATGTTAAGAGTGTTATTGCTGATTTTTATAATATATCTATAGAAGATCTTATTAGTAAAAAAAGAAAATCAAATTTAATTATACCAAGACATATATGTATGTATTTATTTAAAACAAAATATAATCTTACATATAAAAAAATAGGAGAATTAATGGGTGGAAAAGACCATTCTACTGTTATAAGTGGTTGTGCTAAAGTTGAACAAGAAATTAAAACAAACGTAGATACAAAATTAGCAGTTGATACTCTTATAAAAAAATTAAATATTTAACTATTTTATACACATTTTATCTTCATTTAATTCACATAATATGATATAATAATTATGTGATAATTAAGCCAAATTTTAGGTTTATCCACATATTCACATTGACTTATAATAATAACTATTTAATATAATAAAAAGAAAAGAGGAAAAAAAATGAATTTTACAATTGATAGAGATATATTTTTAGAAAACTTAAATATTATTTCAAGAGGTATTCCAGCAAAAAGTTCTATGCCTGCTTTAACAGGGATAAAATTAGAAGTCACTGATAATGATATATTTATGACATCATATAATATGGATATTGCAATACAAGTACTTATAAATGATAAGTCATTAGAAATTGAAGAAACAGGTAAAACAATTATTCCTGGAAAATTCTTTATTGATATTATAAGAAAAGTAAATAGTAAGAAAATTAATTTATCATTAATAGAAAATAAGTATTTATTGATAAATGTTGAAAGAGGAGAATATAAATTAAATGTAATGGATTATAATGATTATCCTAATGTTAGTTTTGTAACAGAAGAAAATCCATTAGTCATAAATTCAAATTTATTAAAATCAATAATTAAAGAAACTTGTTTTGCAACAAGCCAATCAGAAAAAAAACCTATATTAACAGGTGTTAATTTTAAATATGAAAATAATGTATTAAAATGTATTTCTACAGATTCATATAGATTGTCCCAAAAAATAGTTGATTTAAATCAAAATTATAATGAATTTAACATTACTATTCCTAACAAATCATTAGATGAATTATTAAAAGTAATAGATAATTATAATGATAATGTAAGTGTATATTTTTCAAATAATAGATTATTATTTAGATATAATAATATTTTATTCCAAACAAGATTATTAGAAGGTAATTATCCAGATACATCCAGATTAATACCTCAAAATTTTCCAATTAAGTTAGTTTTTAATAAAGACGAATTAATAGAAGCTGTTGAAAGAGTATCGTTGTTATCTCCAAGAGATAAAGAAAAAGATAAAGAATTATCTTATTCTATTATTCAATTAAATATTGGAAAAAATAATACTGTAGAAATTGTTTCAAGTAATGCACAAGTAGGAGATGCAAAAGAAGAAATAATTGTATCTACTATTGAATGTGAAAATCCATTAACAATTGGTTTTTCTTCTAAATATTTAATAGAAGCATTAAGATCATTTGAATCAGCTGAAGTTATAATAAATATGTCAAGTGATATTAAACCATTTGTTGTTAAGAGTGAATTACAACAAGATTTAACACAATTAATTTTACCTGTTAGAATGAGTTAAATTTAATATATATAGTTTTTAAAGCCTTAAATTTTAATTTTAGGGCTTTTTTTATATATTATAGTGTATTTTTACATAAACATATAAAATAAAAAATAACTATATTATTTTAATAAATTATGATATAATTGTATAGTAAGTAAGGTGATTATATTTATGGAATCTATAAAAATAAATACTGAATATATAACATTAGGACAATTACTTAAAATTGTTAATTTAATATCCTCAGGTGGAGAAGCTAAATTTTTCTTAAATGAAAATATAGTTTATGTCAATCAAGAAAAAGAAAATAGAAGAGGTAGAAAGTTATATCCTGGTTATATTATTAAAATTAATAAAAATGAGTATAAAATAGATTAATTATGATTACTGAGATAAATTTAAAGAAAATAAGAAAATATGATAATACTAAATTTGAAATTAATAATAACTTAGTAATTATAGTTGGAAATAATGCATGTGGTAAAACAACTATATTAGAATCCATTTATTTAATTAGTAAAGCTAAAAGCCATAGAACAAATGATGTAAGAACTATCATAAAAGATAATGAAGAATTTGGTTTAATTAATATTAAAAGTGATAATAAGAATTATAAATTAGTATTATCTAAAAATGGAAAAAAAGCTTTAATTAATAATATAGAAATAAATAAGATAAGTGAATTTATAGGAAATATAAAAGCTATAATGTTTTCACCTAATGATTTAAATTTAATATATGGTTCTAAAAGTGAAAGAAGACAATTTATAGATATTGAAGAATCTATAATTGACAAAAATTATATATTTTTAATAAGAGATTATAAGAAAATATTAAAAGAAAGAAATGAATTATTAAAAATATATGATGAATCTAAAAAAATATTATTAAATGTTTTAACTAATCAATTAATAGAAATTAGTAAAAAAATAATTAATTATCGTTTTAAATTTATTAATGAATTAAATGAATATTTAGTAAAAATTCATAAGAATTTATATAATGAAGATATATGTATTAAATATTTACCAAATGTTTCTTTAAATAATATTGATGAAATTTTTGAAAAAAAATTACAACAAGATATATTAACTAAAGTAACAAATTATGGAATTCATAGAGATGATTTTGGATTTTATATAGATAATAAAATAGCAAATAATTTTGCAAGTCAAGGACAAGTTAGAAGTATTGTGTTAAGTACTAAATTAGCTTTATTTTATATGCTAAAAAATAAATTTGGAAATAAAATTGTTTTGTTATTAGATGATGTATTTTCAGAATTAGATAATAATAGACAAAATAATTTAGTAAGATTTTTATTAAATGAAAATCAAACATTTATATCAACAACTAATATTGATTTAGTACCTGATGTATTAAAACAAAAGAGTCAAATAATTTACTTAAAAAAGGAGTAATAAAATATGCAAGAAAATAATTTAGAAATGGATTTTGAAAAAAAGGAAGCAGCTTCTGAAAAATATGGTGCAGATCAAATTCAAGTTTTAGAAGGACTTGAACCAGTAAGAGTAAGACCAGGAATGTATATAGGTTCAACCTCAGAAAGAGGACTTCATCATTTGGTATGGGAAATTGTAGATAACTCAATAGATGAAGCTTTAGCTGGATATTGTAATCATATTGAAATTGATATGCTTAAGGATGAAATAATATCAGTTACTGATAATGGAAGAGGTATGCCAACTGACATTCACCCTAAGACAGGAAAAAGTACTGTTGAAACAATTTTTACAGTATTACACGCAGGTGGAAAGTTTGGTGGAGGATCATACAAAGTATCAGGAGGATTACATGGAGTAGGTGCTTCTGTAGTTAATGCTCTTTCAACATGGTTGGAAGTAAATGTTAGACGTAATCATAAATTATATTCTATGCGTTTTGAAAGAGGTATTGCGCCTGATGGTTTAAAATGTTTAGGTGATACTGATTTAGAAAATGGTTCTCAAGTTATATTTAAAGCAGATCCTGAAATTTTTACAGAAACTACAGTATATAATTACGAAACATTAAGAAATCGTATTCAACAACTTGCATTTTTAAATAAAGGATTAAGAATTACATTAAGAGATTTAAGAAGTGAAAAAGAAGAAGAACATAAGATTGTATCATATTATTATGAGGGTGGTATTGTTGAATATGTTAAATTCTTAAATGAAAATAGAACTCCTATTCATAAAGATATTTTATATATTGAAAAAACAAGTGAATTTGATAGAGTAGTAAATGAATCTATTACAGTAAAGGATACAGTATCAGTTGAAATAGCTATGCAATATACAGGAGATTATAGTCCTAATATTTATTCATTTGCTAATAATATTTCTACTCATGAAGGTGGATATCATGAAGATGGATTTAAGATGGCAATTGGTAGAGAAATAAAAAAATACGCTACTAATAATAAGATGCTTAAAAAAGATAATTTAAAATCAGAAGATGCATTAGAAGGTTTAACTGCAATTGTATCTGTAAAACATTCAAATCCACAATTTGAAGGACAAACTAAAACTAAATTAGGAAATCTTGAAGTTAGAGCATTTACATCACAAGTATGTCAAGAATTAATTGAAACTTATTTACTTGAACATCCAAATGAAGCAAAATTAATTATTGAAAAAGCTTTATCAGCTGCGAATGCACGTGAGGCTGCACAAAAGGCAAAAGAAGCAATAAGAAAAACTCCATTAAGTGGTTTTAAGTTAGCTTCTAAATTAGCTGATTGTCATAGTAAAGATGCATCTAAATGTGAAATGTATATAGTCGAAGGAGATTCTGCGGGTGGTTCTGCAAAGAATGGTAGAGATAGTGAATATCAAGCTATATTACCACTTCGTGGAAAAATATTAAATGTAGAAAAAGTAAGACAAGCTCGTGCTTTTGAAAATAATGAAATTGTATCAATGCTTCAAGCTATTGGTACTGGATATGGAGAAGATTTTGATTTAGAAAAAGCTCGTTATCATAAAATAGTAATAATGACCGATGCTGACGTTGATGGTGCACATATCGCAACATTATTATTAACATTCTTCTTTAGATATATGCCACAATTAATAGAAGCAGGATATATTTATTTAGCTAAACCACCTTTATATAGAGTACAAGTAGGTAAGAAAGTAAATTATGCTTATTCAGATGAGGAATTAGAGTCTTTAAAAGTTAGTATGGGTGGAAAACCAGAAGTACAAAGATACAAAGGTTTAGGAGAAATGGATGCTAGTCAATTATGGGAAACAACAATGGATCCTGCTAATCGTATACTACTAAGAGTAACATTAGATGATGCATTGCTAGCTGACCAAACATTTAGTATGTTAATGGGTGAAGATGTAGGTCCAAGACGTGAATTCATTCAAGAAAATGCACAATACGCTACTATAGATTTATAATGGTAGGAGGTTTATTTTATGGAAAATAATAATATAGATGATAAAGATCTTGAATTTGAAAATATAGATAAAGAACATGATAAAGTAGAAGAAGTATTAATAACACAAAAGGTTCGTAGTTCATTTTTAGATTATGCCATGAGTGTTATAGTAGCACGTGCTTTACCAGATGCGAGAGATGGTTTAAAACCAGTACAAAGACGTATTTTATATGGTATGAATGCATTAGGTGTTAGTTCATCTTCACAACATAAAAAATCTGCTAGAATTGTCGGAGAAGTAATGGGTAAATACCATCCACATGGAGACTCTTCTATTTATGAAGCAATGGTACGTATGGCTCAACCATTTAATTATAGATATATGTTAGTTGATGGACATGGAAACTTTGGTTCAGTTGATGGTGATGGTGCAGCCGCAATGCGTTATACTGAGGCTCGTATGAGTAAAATCAGTATGGAATTATTAAGAGATATTAATAAAAATACAGTTGATTTTATTGATAACTATGATGCGACTGAAATAGAACCTGTTATTTTACCAGCAAAATTTCCTAATTTATTAGTTAATGGATCTATGGGAATTGCAGTAGGTATGGCTACTAATATTCCACCTCATAATTTAGGAGAAGTTATTGATGGTGTGGTTGCGTTAATGGATAATCCGGATATCGATATTGATGGACTTATGCAATATATTAAAGGACCAGATTTTCCAACTGGTGGTTTAGTATTAGGTATGTCTGGTTTAAGAAGTGCTTATACTACTGGTAATGGAAGTATTATAATTCGTTCAAAAGCTGAAATCATTGAAAGTGATACAGCAAAAGGACATCATGTAATTATAGTAAAAGAAATTCCTTATACTGTTAATAAAACAAGATTAATTGAAAGAATTGGTGAACTTGTTTTAAATAAAGAAATAGATGGAATTACAGATATTAGAGATGAATCAAATGATCGTAATGGTACTAAGATTGTTATGGAAATTCGTCATGATGTAAATCCTCAAGTATTATTAAATAAATTATATAAGAAGTCTCAATTACAAATTTCATATGGAATTAATATGATTTGTCTTGTTAATGGTAAACCTGAATGTATTACCTTAAAGAAAGCATTAGAAGTTTATTTAAAGCATCAAATTGAAGTAATTACACGTCGTACTAAATTTGATTTAGATAAATCTAAACAAAGATTACATATTTTAGAAGGATTAATAATTGCTTTAGATAATATTGATGAAATTATTGATATTATTAGAAATACTAAAGATGGTTCTGAAAAAACTAGATTAATGGAAAGATTTGGTTTAGATGAAGAACAAGCACAAGCTATTCTAGATATGCAATTAAAGAGATTATCTGGATTAAATAGAGAAAAGACAACAGAAGAGTATAATGAAATAAAATTATTAATTGAAAAATTAAATGAAATATTAGCTTCTGAAGATAAAAAATTAGAAATTATTAAAACTGAATTATTAGAAATAAAAGAAAAATATGGAGATAAACGTCGTAGTGAATTAAGTCTTTCAACTGCAATTAATATTGAAGATGAAGATTTAATACCAGTAGAAGATGTTGTTATAACATTAACACAAAAGGGGTATATTAAGAGAATGAGTCAAAATGAATATAAAGCTCAATCTCGTGGTGGTGTTGGTGTTATAGGTATGAAAACAGGAGATAAAGATATAGTTGATACTATATTACCTATGGTAAGTCATGACTTATTAGTATGTTTTACTACTCTTGGTAGAGTATATACTGAAAAGGGATATAAAATACCAGAAGGATCTAGAGTATCTAAAGGAATGCCAGCAGTAAATTTATTCCATTTACAGGAAAATGAAAAAATCGCATCACTTGCGACTGTTAAGGATCTTTCTGATACATCAAAATATTTCTTCTTTGTAACTAAAAAAGGTATTGTAAAACGTACTAGTTTTTCACAATTCCAAAATATTAGAACAAATGGTATTATTGCAATTGATTTAAAAGATGGCGATGAGCTTGAGGATGTAATTGTAACAAGTGGAAATGATGAAATCATTATTGGTGCATCAAATTCAAAAGCAATAAGGTTTAAAGAAGATTCAATAAGACCAATAGGTCGTAGTGCTGCAGGTGTAAGAGGAATTACACTTTCGGAAAATGAATTTGTAATTGGTGCTACAAAGGTTGATAGCGAACAACAACAAATCTTAGTTGTAACAACTAATGGATATGGAAAGAGAAGTTTAGTTACAGAATATAGATGTCAATCTCGTGGTGGAATGGGTGTGAAAACATTAAATTCAACTGAAAAGAATGGAGAACTTATAAGTCTTACAACTGTAACAGATGATTTTGATTTAATTATTACAACAAATAAAGGGCAAATAATTAGAATGCCTGTTAAAGAAATAAGTCAAACAGGTCGTGCAACACAAGGTGTTAAGGTTATAAATCTTAAAGAAAATCAAAAGGTTGTAACTATCGCTGTTGTTCCTCATGAAGAAGAAATAGAAGAAATAATAGAAGAAACAAATGAATAATATTAAAAATCTAGTATTTTTACTAGATTTTTTAATATTATGAAAATATAATAGTAATATAAATTACCTAAAATTTTAGGAGAAAGGAAATAATCTATCATTTGATAGATTAAGTATATTTAATGAAAAAAATAATTTTATTAGTTATATCTTTTTTATTAGCATTAACGTCATGTAGTAGTAATAAAAATTATGTTTATTATTTTAAAGAAAACAATGAAGTTATTATAAAGGAAATATCTGGAAGTCATAAAGTATTTGAAGTATTAGAAACATATAAGGATTGTCCAGTTGTAAGAATAGAAAATAATACTTTTAATTTTTCAGGAATTAAAGAACTTTATATTTCTAAAAATTTAAAAGAAATAGGACGAGAAGCATTTAGAGCTTCTATTAACCTTACAACTGTTACAATTAAGGAAAATTCTAATTTAAATAAAATAGAAGCATATGCATTTACTGATTGTAGTTCTCTTGAAATTATTGAATTATATAATGCTAAAAATTTAAAAGAAATAGGTGGAAAGGTTTTTCAAAATTGTACTTCTTTAAAAGAAATATATATTCCATCATCAGTCGTAACAATGGGACCTTATGTTTTTAATGGATGTAGTAGTGATTTAATAATTAATTTAGAAGTAAGTTCAATTCCAAAGGGTTTTGATGAAAATTGGAATCATAATAATTTAAAGGTGAATTTTAATAAAACATACATAAAACAAGAATAAAAGTCATATTCTTTAATAAAAGGATATGATAGGATGAATGTGAATAAAGTGAATGTTTTAAAGGAAAATATAATCTTAAAAAATGCCAAAGTTGAATATGATATTTTTGATAGTGATATTTTAGAAGTAAGTAAGATAGTTGATAGACCTGATGATTATTATTTTCCAGGAGATATTATTATTTTTACAATTAAAATAAAAAATAATGGTACTAAAATATTAAGAAATATAAAAATGACGGATGTATTAGATGATATAATTGAACCAATTAATGTTAATTATGAAGTCATTTCTAATTATGGAGAATATGTTATTACAGATAATATTATAAATGTTATTAATATTACACTAGAACCAAAAGAAGAGGCTATAATAACAATTAAAGCTAAGATTAAGGACAGTAAAGAAAATAATGTTATAAATAGTTAATATAATGATATGTCTTATTTAAAATCCTTTATTTTTTTAAGTTACGAATATTAAAAAATGTAAATAAGTAAAATAAAAATCACCTACGGGTGATTTTTATATTTCTATCTCTTCTATAATTGTCTTATGTTCAAGTGTAGTATTATCATAGTTTATACCAACTATATAAACCTTACCATGATATCCCTCTAGTGCATTAGAGTATCCTTTATTTTTTATTTGTTCTATTGCAGTTAAAGGGCTACTATCTACCTTTAACTCTACTATAATCGGAGGTTCATTTGTCTTTGATAAATATATTATATCCGCTCTTCCTGTTATACTATTTACTTCTTTTTGTTGGATATACCCCTCTAATAGAGGAATAAACGTAAATAATACTACACAAGATAATACATCTTCTTTTGTTTTATTAAAATTACTTGCGAGTAATTTATGATTTGATGTTAAAGCTTTATCTAAATCTTTTGTTTCACCTTTAAATAATCCCATAACTCCACTACTTGATAATTTTATTATATTGTTATATGGTGATTCTTTTATTCTTGTTAGATTCTTTAACATTTCATTTTTTATTTCATAATTAGGTATTCTACATTTACCATATCCATTATATGCTAAATATCCTAAATGGATTAATACAGTAAGTGCTGATTCTCTATTATCAATATCATGAATATCATTATTAAATCCACTTATACTTACTATCTCTTCCTCTCCATTTATTAAATTTAGAAGTTCATCATATAAATTACCATCTTGGTATTTTATATAATTATTAACTGATTCTATCGCTGATGTACTTATCCAGTAATTATTATAGTCTTGTTCAGTTATAGCTTCTACTACTGATTTTGGATTATATAATTCCACTCCATTTAAAGTATATCCATCATACCATCTTTTCATCTCTTTATAGTCCATATTATACTTTTCACATAGACCTATTACTTCATCTTTAGTAAATCCCATATATTCTGAGATAGGAGCAGAATCTAACATAGTATATTCTTCAAAATTATTTAATGCTGATTCTGTATTATATCTCTTTATTGGTAATATTCCTGTCATATATACTAAATCTATACAT
>CAZJSR010000023.1:0-26131 GCA_964548855.1 uncultured Anaeroplasmataceae bacterium
TAGATAATAAATTAACGCTCCCATTTAAATTAATAATTACTGGAAGAGATGAAAAAAAAGCTATTAATGTTGTCTTCATAGTTGATTTAATTTTATTATTAGATTTAGTAATGTTTATAGATATTATCAAAAAGAATGTTATTAAAAAAGTTAGACAAAATCCTATTTGATAAAAATAAAGAGGGTTAACTAAAAGACATATCAATAAAGCCATAGAAAGAATATCTAACGATGTATAAAGTTTATTATATCTTTTAAAATAAATTGTTAATATAATCATAATAGCACTTCTCAAAATACTTATATTAAAACCTGTAAATATTATATAAAAACAAAAGAAGAAAATGATAATATTTTCTTTTAAAAATTCTGACTTTATAATTTTTGATAAAAGAAAATAAAGCGCAATAAAGATTAAATTAACATGAAATCCAGATACCGCAAACAAATGAGATATACCAATATTCTTTATATTTTCACTTTCTATATCATTAAGATTATTATATCCTAACGTAAGCGTTAAAATATAATTTAGAGTTGTACTAGAAACTTTTTTACTATAAAAATTTATTATCTTATGTTTAAATGAAGATAATATATTTATATGTCCATTATAAGTAATTTCAGGATATCTAAATATATTATATATTCGTTTTGTTGAAAGATATTCTCTATACGAAAATCCTCCTTCATATGATTCTTCACTAATATGTGATTTAGTGCCTCTAATATATAATTTATCGCCTACTTTATACGAAGAATCTGAATATACAATCACACATTCTAATTTAGATAATAATGTATATTTATTATCCTCTTTATCTATTACAATTCCTTCAAATGAATCATCTATTTTTGTTTCATAATTAATACTAATATAAAATAAACCTAAAAATAGAAAAGAAATTATTAATATTGGTTTTATAAATATTCTTTTCTTAATTATGTATAAAAGATATATAATTAACGGTATAACAAAAATAATATATTTAAAACTAAGTCCAATTAAAATAGGACTTATAACAAAAAAATGAGTATTGTTATATAGAGATGTCGTTTCGAATTTTTTTAAAAATTCCATCTGTTAATATACCTCTAGATACAAGTTCATTAATATTATTATATGGTCTATTATTTATTATATCGTTAGCTCTAACATCTCCAATATCTTTAAGTCTTAAAAGTTCATTTAATGAAGCATCGTTAATTGATATCTTATCTTTATAAAGAATATTATATACTTTCTTATCAATAATATATTCTTCTACATCTATCGATGAAATATCACTATTTTTCGTTAAATAAGGTTCTATTACATCTCCTACTTTAGTTCCTTTTGGTAACATTAACTCTCCTTCATATTTAACCTCACCTTTTAAATAGATAGTATAATAACTCACAGATTCAAAATCATAATTAACATTACTATCTTTTAAATTAATAATTATCATAATATAAGATATTGTTATAATTATTAGTCCTATTATAAATAATATGTTTTTTTTCATAAAAAAATCACCTCACTATAAATATAGCCAGATGATTTAAATATTACTAATCTCTTTTATTTAATTCCTCTTCTACATCTTCCCAAGTAATTCCAACTTGTTGCATCATAACAGATAAATGATACATCAAATCAGCAACCTCAAAGATTGTATCTTGTTTTGAACATTCTTTCGCAGCAATTATAGTTTCAGTAGCCTCTTCTCCTACTTTCTTTAAAATCTTATTCATACCTTTATCAATCAAATAATTGGTATATGATCCTTCCTTAGGATTTTTGGCTCTATCATCTATTGTTTTATATAAATTAGTCAAGAAATTTCCATCAGTTTTTATCTTTGTTCTATTAACAGTAATTAATCCTTCTTCAATTAAATCACGATAAAAACATGTTGCGTTTCCTGTATGGCATGAAATCCCACCAACTTGTTCTACCTGCATTAAAAGGCAATCACCATCACAATCAATACTTAAACCTTTTAAGTATTGATAATATCCAGAAGTTTCACCTTTTAACCATAATGATTGTCTAGATCTACTATAGTAATAACATCTACCTGTTTCTAATGTCTTTTTTAACGCTTCCTCATTCATGTAGGCTACCATTCTTACCTTTTTAGCATGATAATCTTGAACAACTACTGTAACAAGTCCTTTATCATCATATTTAACTTCTTTTAATAATTCTTCTTTTGTCATAAATTTTCACTCCTTATAATCTTACAGGAATACTTTCTTCTTTTAAATATTCTTTTAAATCCTTAATAGGTAATAAATTAAAATGGAACAACGAAGCTGCAAGTGCCGCTTGTGCATGTCCTAATTCAAATACTTCTTTAAAGTCTTCTTTTTTACCAGCACCACCAGATGCTATAACAGGAATTGATACTTTGTCACTTATCATTTTTGTAATCTCTATAGCATATCCTTCCTTAGTACCATCCGCATCCATACTAGTAAGAAGAATCTCACCTGCACCACGTTCTTCACATTCTAAGGCCCAAGAAACAGCCTCTTTTCCTGTGGGAGTTCTACCTCCATTTATAAAGACTTCATAAAATTTGCCATTCCATTTAACATCAATTGCGACAACTATACACTGATTACCATATTTCTTACTAGCTTCATTTATAAGAGAAGGATTATGAATTGCAGCCGAATTTATTGAAACTTTATCAGCACCAGCATTCAAGATATTAGATATATCTTCAATTGTCCTAATTCCTCCACCAACGGTAAGAGGTATAAACACTACTTCAGCACATTTTTTTACAACATCTAAAATAATGTTTCTTTTATCACTCGAAGCCGTAATATCTAAAAAAACCACCTCATCAGCACCACATTCACTATAATGTTTAGCAATTTCTACCGGATCACCTGCATCTATTAAATTAACAAAATTTACGCCTTTAACGACTCTTCCTTCTTTTACATCTAAACAAGGAATAATTCTTTTACATAACATATTATCACCAATATTTCTTTATAGCTTCTTTTAAATCAATCGTTCCCATGTATATTGATTTACCTAAAATCACTCCATAACAACTTATTTCTTCTACCTTATCTAAATCATCCATCGTGTGTACTCCACCAGATGCGATAATTCTTAAATTCGTGTTATCAACTAATTTTTTTGTTTGTTCAATATTGACACCAGTTAACGTACCATCTTTGGCAATATCTGTAAAAATAACATATTTTACACCAATAGATTCTAATGTCTTACAAAACATTAACGCATCCACATTACTCTCAGATAGCCACCCTTCTGTCGCAACCATAAAATTCTTACAGTCAACACCGACTACTATCTTCTCACTACCATATAATCTAATTGCCTCTTTTACAATTAAAGGATTTTTAAGTGCAATACTACCTAATATTACACGATTTACACCCATATCTAGTATTTCTTTGATTCTTTCAAGGCTTCTAATTCCACCACCAAGTTCGATATCAATATCAACATTATCAATTATTTCTTTTACAGCTTCTAAATTCTTACTTTCTCCATCTTTTGCACCATCAAGATCAACAATATGTAAATAAGTAGCACCCATTTCCTTCCATTTTTTAGCCATTTCTAATGGTGTACCGAAAACTGTAACTTTATCATAATCACCTTTGTATAATCTAACAGCTTGTCCATTATGTAAATCTATTGCAGGATATAATTTCATATTACAACTCTCCAAAATTCTTAAGTATCTTAAGTCCAATATCACCAGATTTTTCTGGATGAAATTGAGTAGCATGAATATTTTTATATTCAACTACAGAACCATATCTAACACCATATTCTGAGTATGCAGATATAATTTCATTAGGTGCATCTTCTAAATGATAAGAATGCACAAAATAAACATATGAATTATTAGGTATATCTTTTAAAATCCCTTTATTATTCACTATGTCTATATCATTCCAACCAACATGAGGAATTTTATAAGTAACACCAGAAACTACATTATCAAACTTAACAATATTCCCCTTAAGTAATCCAAGTCCCTTATGAACACCATATTCATAATCTTTTTCAAATAACATTTGCATACCAACACATATTCCTAAAATATGTGTTCCTTTTTTCACAACTTCCTTAACAACTTCTTCAAATCCTCTATCTCTTAGAGTATCTATAGCATCCTTAAATGCTCCAACGCCTGGTAAAACCACCTTTGAAGCCTCTAAAATTGTTTTCTTATCAGACGTTATACATGCTTCAAATCCAAGTGATTTAAACGCATTTAAAACACTATGAAGATTTCCAACACCATAATCAATTATCGCAATCATTATAGTGTCCCCTTTGTAGATGGTATTCCATCAATTCTTGGATTTATTTTTATACTATCTCTTAAAATCTTACCTAAAGATTTAAACATAGCTTCTATTATATGATGAGCATTCTTACCTCTAATTACTTTAAAATGTAAATTAATTTTCGCATTCAATGCAAAAGCTCTAAAGAATTCTTCAACTGTTTCAGTTTCAAAATCACCACATTTAGGTGTTAGAAAACTATAATCCATTTCAAAGTATCCTCTTCCACATAAATCACATCCAGCCATTAAAAATGTCTCATCCATACACATATTAAAAGATGCATATCTTTCAATACCTTTTTTATCGCCTAAAGCCTTAGAAAAAGCTTCTCCTAACACAATTGCTGTATCTTCTACTGTGTGATGCGTATCTACTCTCAAATCACCATCTACGACTAAATCCAAGTCAAATAAACCATGTTTTGAAAAACTTGTTAGCATATGATCAAAAAATCCTATTTTTGTATCGATATTACTTTTACCTTTACCATCTAAATTAATAGTTAAATTAATTTTCGTTTCTGACGTATTTCTAATTACATTTGCACTACGCATTTTCTCGCACCACCTTAATAAACTTTTCATTTTCTTCTTTTGTTCCGATAGTCACTCTTTGGTAACCAACTCCATCAACTGACATTTCTCTAATATAAATATCATTATCTCTAACAGCACTTAAAACCTTACTAGGAAGTCTCATCCATAAGAAATTTGCGTTTGTCGGATAAACTTCTATATTCATATCTTTAAGAATATTATATATTCTTTCTCTTTCAGTTTTAAAATAAGAAATTCGCTCTTCATAAAGATTTCTATTTTCAATTATAGTTTTAGCCATAATTTGAGTAAGAGTATTAACATTATATGGACTTCTTACTGTATCAATTAACATAATATTATCTTTATTACTTATTGCATAACCTAAACGTATCGAAGCTCCTGCATATAATTTTGAAAATGTTCTAATAATCATTAAATTAGAATATTCTTTTATTAAATTAATATATCCTTCATGTGAAAACTCAATATAAGCTTCATCTAACAACACAAGTCCATCAGTAGATTTTAAGATCGCCTCAATTTCATTTTGTTTCAAAATAATCCCCGTAGGATTATTTGGTGAACATAATACTGTGAGTTTAGGTTTATGTTCTTTTATAGCACATAGCATATTATCTAAATTAAAACTAAAATCAGAATTACATTTTACTTTAATAGACTTGGCTCTATATATTTTTGCATATTCACTATACATTGAAAATGAAGGATCCATCACAACAACTTTAGTATCATTCTCACATATTGCGTTAAATAAACATTGAAGAATTTCATCAGAACCATCGCCAATGGCGATATTTTCTATATCTATGTTATATGTTTTAGCCAACGCATTTTTTATAATAAATCCATTCATATCTGGATATCTATTAAATTTCACTTTCTTAAGTTCTTCTAAAAATATATCAAATATCTTTTCAGGTACATTAAATGGACTTTCATTCGCATTTAAAATAACACCACTTGTAATATAAGGTGCACTATATGGAACCATTCCTTTTAAATCATCTCTTATATATTTCATAACTTGTACCTCCAATACTTAAAAAAAATTATAGCACAAGAAAAAAAATTAAACAACGCTTACTGAGTTATAACAAATAATAAACTTTTTTTATTAATTTTATTGAAATATTATTAATTTTTTCAAATGAAATAATAGATTAAAATACAATAGGACTTAATAAATTTTGTAATAAGGCCACTACGCTATATCCTGCAATATCACTTGTTTTACTATAAACATCTAAGTGCGCAATTATTTCATCCCCACATTCTATATCAATACATTGACTATCCCCAACATATCCAGGTTTCGTTTTAATCAATATAGATGTATCATGTACACCTAAAGTTGATAGAGCTGTCGCAACTCCTACATTAATACCTGTAGGAAGATTTAGTATCGCATCATAAGCAGACCCGTCAAACGCAACATACTCTTCATTTTCCATTTTATCATTATATAATTTTGTATTTTTTAAAGCACGTGCACCTTTAGTATTAGTTAACTTAGACTTTGTAAGTCCCATTAAAGAAGCAGTTTTTAGAACCTGAAAACCACAAATCGCACCACTTGCAAGATGAATTTTTGCGTTATGTTTAATACATAGTTCTGTCATCTTATTATAAAAACTCTCACAAGCAAGTGCCCCTATAGAAAGAATAACCACATTTATTCCTTTTGTAATAGTCTTTTCTAATACTTCCTTTAATGCACTTGGATTTGTAGCTTCTACTACATAATCTGGTTTTCTATCTAATAATTCATCATAAGAATCACATGGTAAAATCCCTAAATTTAGAGCCATTTCATCTCGATGTGCTTTAGTTTTACTAAAACATCCTACTATCTCATAACCATTAAGTAAACCTTTTTTATAACAATCTACTACTATTTTATTTAACTTACCACAACCAAATAAAGCTAATTTCTTCATACAATACACTCCTTGACATAATATAAATTTAATTATAAGATTATTATAACAAAAAAATAAAGGAAATATGAGATATGTTTAATAAATTAGTTATAATCGAACCAATTAACATGTTAGATATACATGTAAAGAAATTATCAGAAATTTCAAAAGAAGTAATCTATTATAAAGATAGACCCGAAAATGATGATGAAATTATAAAAAGAATAGATGATGCGGATGCATTATTAGTATCATTTACAACATCAATTAATAGTTATGTATTAAAAAATACAAAAAATCTAAAATATATAGGTATGTGCTGTTCACTATATTCAAAAGAATCCGCGAATGTCGATATAACATGTGCTGAAACTTTAAATATAACTGTAAAAGGAATAAGAGATTATGGAGATGAAGGAGTTTGTGAATATATTATTCATGAACTTGTAGAATTCCTTCAAGGATATAAAGAATTAAGATATGATACTATTGCACATGAAATAGGAAGTTTAAAATGTGGAATTATTGGACTTGGAACTAGCGGGACGCTAATCGCAAAGACATTGAAATTTTTTAAAGCTGATGTATCTTATTACTCAAGAACTAGAAAAGAAGATTTAGAAAAAGAATTCGGATTCAAATATAAATCACTAAATGATTTATGTAAGGAATCTGATGCGATTTTTCTAGCACTTAATAAAAATGTATTATTACTACAAAAAGAACAATTTGATTTAATGAACGGTAAAAAAATACTATTTAATACAAGTATTGGTCCTGGTTTTGATGTTAAAGAATTCAAAAATTGGTTAAAAGATGAAAATCATTATTTTTTTGGAGATACTAAAGAAACAGCAGGAGATAATGCAATTTGGAATTTAAAAAATACATTCACAATAAATAGATCATCAGGCGGAAAATCATACGAGGCATATTATCGCCTTGGTGAAAAAGTTTTAAATAATATTTATGAATACTTAAAGTAAAAAAATGGTTCTTCCTAATCATTAGGATAGAACCATTTTCCTTACTTTCTTACATTAACACTTTCACCATGCATTTGAAGTCCTTCTTCATTCGCAAACGCAATAACTTTATCACTGTATTTATCTAATGCTTCTTTTGTAAAGTTAATAATACTAGATTTTTTTACAAAATCATCTACAGATAAAGGCGAGAAAAATCTAGAAGTTTTCACAGTCGGAAGTACATGATTAGGACCTGCCATATAATCACCTAACGCCTCTGGAGTATAGTGACCTAGGAAGATTGCACCTGCATTTTTAATATCATCTAGATAATCAAATGGATTATCAACACAAATTTCTAAATGTTCAGGCGCAATTAGATTAGCATATTTTATAGCTTCATCCATATTATCAACAACAATAATTCCACAATAAGATTCAATTGATTTTGATAAAATATTTTGTCTTATAGAATTATTATAATAATTCATAACTTCTTCTTTGACCTTATAAGCAAGACTTAGAGATGTAGTCACCAATACCCCTGATGCAAGTTCATCATGTTCAGCTTGGGCAAGTAAATCTGCAGCAACAAACTTAGGATTACTAGATTCATCAGCTAAAATTAAAATTTCACTAGGTCCTGCAATTGAATCAATTCCAACAGTTCCAAAAACCATTCTCTTAGCTAACGCTACAAATATATTACCAGGTCCTACAATCTTATCTACCTTAGGTACAATATCAGTACCATATGCTAAAGCCGCAATAGCCTGTGCTCCACCAATTTTAATAACTTTTGATACACCACAAATGTATGCAGCAGCTAAAACAGTTTGTTTTACATTACCACTTACCGCAGGAGTAACCATAACGATTTCTTCAACTCCAGCAACCTTTGCAGGCATAACATTCATAATTACACTTGAAGGGTACGCAGCTTTACCCCCAGGTACATATACACCTGCACGCGCAACTGGAGTATATTTAATACCTAATTTTTCACCTGGATTAGCTTCATTTATCCACGTTTGTCTTAACTGTAATTTATGATATGCCTCTACTCTTTCTTTACTTGTTTTAAGTACATCTTGTAGTTGAGGTGATAAATTATCATAAGCTTCTTTTAAAGCATCATTTGATATTACAAGGGTATCTAAAGATGCATTTTTATCATCAAACATTTGAGTGTATTTTAACACAGCCTCATCTTTATTCTTTTTTACATCGTCTAATATTTTAATTACTGTATCAAGATATGCATTATTGTCAACCTCACCTCTTTTATCAAGGACTGACATAAATTCATCAATTTCAGCATTAGTATTTAAAATCTTTATCATATTAATTCTCCTCGTCTAATAACATTCTCAAACCATCTAGGATTTTATTAATTTCTTCATACTTAACTTTAAGTGAAGCATTATTTACAACCAACCTTGCAGATAATTGTTCAATTTCTTCTAAAACTTCAAGTCCATTTTCAGCCAAAGTTTTACCACTTTCAACAATATCAACGATAACGTCACTTAACTGAACAACTGGGCCTAATTCAACTGAACCGTTTAATTTGATTATCTCAACACTTCTATTTGTTTTTTCAAAATATCTTGACGCAATATTAGGGTATTTAGTCGCAACTCTGATTGTTTTACCACTATTTAATACTTCAATTTTAGATTTAGGTCCTGCGACACACATACGACATTTACCAAAACCCAAATCTAAAAGTTCAGTTATATCTCTATTTTCTTCTAGTAGCGTATCTTTCCCTACCACACCGATATCCGCAATACCATAATCAACAAATGTAGGAACATCACTAGGCTTAGATAAAAAGAATGCATATTTATTATCTTCACTATAGATAACTAATTTTCTAGTATCTTCTGATATTGTTACATCTGTTAAGTTAAGTTTTTTTAACATACTAATAATTTTATTACCTAAACGCCCTTTCGCTAGAGCAAAAGTTAAATCAGCCATTATACTCACTACCTTCTATTTCTTTTAGAGTATTATTAGAATAATATAATACTTTATCACATTTTATTTTCTTAGCATAATCTAGTGTTTCTTCTAATGTATCAAACATTGAAACATCAATAATTATACCTTCTTCACGTAATTTATTGTTATGTTCCATCGCAAAACGATATGAATTACTTTCTGTATATGAAACATATCTAACACTTTTAACAACAATTAAATTATTTCGAATAATATATTCTAAACAAGCATCAATATCTAAACCAAATCCAATTAATTCCTTATGACAACCAAAAGAATCTAATAAATTATCACATCTTCCACCTGTCACAATCGCTCTTCCGATACCATCTTTAAAAACTTGGAATGTGACACCTGTATAATATTTTGCATAAGAATATATACTAAAATCAAAAACCATTTTATTTTCAAGACCGCGTTTTGATAATTCTTCATATAACTTTTTAAGTTCTAATAAAATTGAAGTTGCCTCGCATCCTTTTAATTCTTCAATAATGCTTTGTAAGAAATTAAGTTTTCCAGCTTGTTCTATAAGTTTAATAATTAAATTTATTTTGTTTTTCTCTAAATTATATTCTAATAAAGTATTCTTTAAAAGTACATAATCTTTAGATTCAATAATAGATAATAGTTTAGTTTTTCTATCTACATTAAAACCAAAATCTGAAAATAATGTATCAATAAAAGCACTAGATCCAATATGTATCATATAGTTATCAAGATTGATTTCATTTAATACTTGACTGGCAATTCTTATACATTCAATATCTGCCTTAATTCCTTTTGCACCTACTATTTCAATTCCAGCTTGCGTAAATTCATGGCTTTTCCCTTGATAAAGTCTTGGATATCTAAATGTATTAGCTATATAACAATATTTCTTAGGGAAAATCAAATTTCCTTTAGAAGCAACAATACGTGCAATACTTGATGTCATATCATTACGTAAAGCAAGTACTTCCCCTTGTCTATTTATAAGATTATATAAACTAGGATGTTGAATACCATTTGATGTATAAATATCAGTATATTCAAAAGTAGGTGTTTTTACAAGTTCATAGCCATAACTTAAAAATATTTTCTTTATTCTATTTTCAATTTCTTCTTTCACAAGAAGTTCATTACCTAAGTAATCTCTGACTCCTTCTGATGTATGTAATTTATAATTTTTCATATTATACCTCTAATTTATCTAATACTTCTATATTTAAATCCTTCATAAGATTTATACTTTTTTCTATATGACTGCCTACTAACATTTTAGGATCATGACAATCAACACCAATAATTACTTTAGCATTTTTATTTTTTAATAGTTCATAAAACTCACGCCTAGGATATTTATTTTTTCCATTACAATTTATTTCTATAATAACATCATTTTTTATACAAGCATCAATAATCATTTCACTTACTATTCTTGCGTCAGAATCAAAAACAATATCATTATATAAAAACAAATCCGGATGAGCTAAATAATCAAAAAGACCTGTTTCTAAAGCTTTTTTTATTGTATCAGCATAAGCATACATAGTCTCTTTATTTATTTCACTATAAGTATCTATAAATTTTCCTTTATATAAAAAGAAATGAACACCTAATATCATATATTCTACTTGTTCTCTTAGATTCTTGTAAAATAAATCTTCACCAATTAAATATTCACTTTCTAATCCTATTTTAATATTTATGCTAGTATTTTTTTTATATTCTTTTAATTTATCTAAATACTCATTTTTAAAAATATCCATTGTCATATTTTCATAAGCATATAATCTTTTACTATCATACTCATTAAATAAATAAATAGGAAGAGGAGCATGTTCTGAAAACCCCAATTCATTATACCCACATGAAATAGCCATATCTATATAATCTTTAATTTCTCCTTTTGCATGTTTACACAACACAGTATGTGTATGATAATTAGTTTTCAAAGGCATAATCTCACTCCTTAGCATTATATTTTAGCATATTCATTAAAAAATAACAATAAATGAGTCAATTTGCCGAATATTATATTTATTATAAGCCCTTAGATAAAAAAAAGCACAAAATGTGCTTTTCTATATATAGAGAATTATCTGTTTTTCAGTAATTCTTGAATATTCTTACGATGGAATTTAATAAAGAAAACTAAGAATACTATGATAACACATAATATTACTGCGATTAAGTAAATACCAAGCCCTGCAATATTAAATTCAACGAGCCATGAATCATAACATGTTTGACTAACATAATTTAAATTTACCTTAAAATAATAAAAAACATAAAATAAGACAGCAAATATTATAGAAATCAATACTATCTTTCCAATTTCAAAGCCCAACATTAAACCAACTTTTTTATTAGAAACACCAATTTGTTTTTTGTTTCTTCCGATTAAATCACCTAATAAAAAAATCGTAGATGATATTAACATAAATAACGCAATTACAATTATATATTTTGAAGCTGTTTTAAAAAAATCAAATTCTTCTAAACATAACAAAGTATCAAAATAATATGGAGAATATAAATAGCATTTTTTTAAATTTAAATCATTAATTAACCTAATGGAATCATCCCTATTTGTAAGTGAAACAGACATTCCTTTCATTGTAAAATTGATTTCAGATTTAATATCTTTATAATGCTTATCACTTACAGCAATACAATTTGAAAAAAGAATTCCTTTTATTTTGTATGTTTTTCCACTTAAAACAAATTCCCTTCCTATATATTTATCCATATCATTAGAATCAAATTGTTCATTAAAGTATAAAGAAATATAATTAACACCCAAAACTATTTCATCATCACTTAAATCTTTTGATCCATAATACCAATCGTCCAATACATCACTTGATTTTATAAAAAAATACTTGTAATTATCAATAGTCATTTCTTTAAGATTTCTTATAATAGAGTAGATCTTACTTGCGGTATTTTCATTTGTAAATACATTTTTGATAATGATATTCATAAAAATCATAGTAATAACTTCTTTCATCTGCACTTAGTTTAAAATACCATTCATAATTAGTATCATATACTTTTGAAATCACAAAAACTTCATCATCAATAATTATTTTCTTCCCTAGAGGAGTGTCATCATCTTCAATTTTCCCATCTTCTATTAACTGAGATACTAAATAATCAGTTAGTCCTATCTCATTATCTTTGTAATCATTATCTACGACCAAATTAGAGCCAATTTCAAATTTTTCCGAACCTAATGCTTGATAATAAAAATCATTAAATTTCAAATTTGCATAAGAAGTTGTAGGAAAATCATCTCTTTTCACTAATGTTACTGTATTATTATTTAGAGGGCTATTTTCCTCTGAAATAATACATGTATTATAGTCTACACTACTATATGCATTATAAATAAATTCCGTTTTATCATAAGATAAAATCATACAAGGAATCAAAGTAAGAATAAACGATAACGCAAGAAATACTGAACAAAAAATTCTTCTAAAATGTTGTTTATTAAAATTTTTCTATTTAAATAAAAAATGTTGCGTATATGTTTTTTGGTTTCATTTTTTTCTTCATACTCTAAAGTATTATTTATTATTTCGCCATAAATATCACCTGACCTCGTAAATATAGTATACAATACTTGATTAATTTATTCTATTATGTGTAAAATAAAAAATAAAGCTGTTGACAACATAAATCGTCAACAGCCTTAACATTTTTTTTGAAATTATTTTCTTTTCTTTTTAGTAGCCTTTTTTACATAAGGATTTGCAAGAACTACTAATCCAGCTAATAAAGCTAATACACCCGCAACTATTACCATTGGTTCTAATGCAAATGAAACTCCTAATGCTTCTAATCCATCACCAGGCACAGTAAATGTTCCCATTAAGAAGAAGAATACACCACCAACTAACATACAAGCTCCTGAAATAATATTTCCAAAAGGAAGCTTAATGAAAGCTAATACAGCACCTGCTACTACTAAAATTAGAGCTAATAAATTCATAAAACTGAATTTTAATACTTCAACTGATATACCTTTCTCTTCTGCACTGTATCCAAATATAGCTTTAAATCCTGAGTATGAATCACCTTCAACAGTTTTTCCAAATACAGTGGTTTGACTTTGTACACAGTCTCCAAATAGTAAACATACAGCTACTACTACTAATACTGCCGCAACTACTGCAGCTAAATGTTTTTTAATAAATTTCATTTTCTTATTCCTCCGTTTAAGTATATTATACACGGAAGAATATAATTATTCAAGTTCAAATGCACCTGTGTATAACTGATAATATGTGCCTTTCGCATTAATTAAATCTTCATGAGTTCCACGTTCAATTATGTGACCATGATCAAGAACCATAATTGCATTTGAAGTTTGAACTGTTGAAAGTCTATGAGCTATAACAAATACAGTTCTACCATGCATTAATCCATCCATACCTTTTTGAACTAAAGCTTCCGTTCTTGTATCAATAGAAGATGTAGCTTCATCTAATATCATTACAGGCGCATCAGCTATAGCCGCTCTAGCTATTGAAATAAGTTGACGTTGACCTTGACTTAATTGAGAACCATTAGCTGTAAGCATTGTATCAAATCCGTCTGGTAATCTTGTGATAAAATCATATGCATTTGCGATTTTAGCCGCTTCTATAATTTCTTCTTCTGTCGCATCTAATTTTCCGTATCTAATATTATCTCTTACTGTACCTGTAAATAAATTCGTATCTTGTAATACAATACCAATACTTCTTCTTAAATCACTCTTCTTAATTTTATTAATATTTATTCCATCATATCTTATCTTACCATCCGCAAGATCATAGAACCTATTAATAAGATTTGTTATAGTAGTTTTACCTGCACCTGTTGCCCCAACAAACGCAATTTGATGACCAGGTTTTGCATAAATACTAACATTATGTAAAACAATCTTATCAGGAAAATATCCAAAATCAACATCAAAGAAACGTATATCACCACGTAGTTGTGTATATGTAACAGTACCATCCGCTTGATGTGGATGCTTCCATGCCCAAACTCCAGTATGTTCATCAGTTTCAGTAATATTACCTTCACTATCAATTATTGCGTTAACTAATGTAACATAACCATCATCAACTTCTGGTTCTTCATCAAATAGTTCAAATATTCTATCAGCACCTGCAAGTCCCATTACAATCGCATTAATTTGTTGAGATATTTGATTAAAAGAGTTTGCAAATTGTCTACTCATTCCAAGGAATGTAATCGCAACACCAATTTCAAGTTTAGAAAAACCTGTTAAACTTAAATTACTAACCCCATTTATAACAAATAATACTCCAACAATCGCAACTATTACATACAAAATATTACCAATATTATGAATAATTGGCGCAAGCATATTTGCATATGCATTTGCCTTATAAGTGTTATGGTTTAATTCTTCATTTAATATTTCAAATTTTTCTTTTGCCTCTTCTTCATGACAGAAAACTTTTACAACCTTTTGTCCTGACATCATTTCTTGAATGAAACCCTCACACTTTGCAATAGATATTTGTTGTTTAACGAAATATTTAGCACTTCCACCACCAATTTTCTTTGTCATAATAAATATTACGACAACCGCAACAACAACAATTAACGCAAGCCAAATACTATAATATAACATTAATCCAAATAATACACTTACGGTAATAATTGTTTGAAATAATTGTGGTAAACTTTGGCTTAACATTTGACGAAGTGCATCAACATCATTTGTATAAGTAGACATTATTTCACCATGTGGGTGTCTATCAAAATAAGAAATAGGAAGAGATTCCATTTTCTTAAATGTATCTTTTCTAACAATATTTAAGAAACCTTGTACAGTTTTCGCAAGCAATTGAGATTGAATAATTGACGCAATAATAGAAATAAGATAAACACTTCCTAATGTTATAGATATCTTAATTAAAGTCTTTTCAACAGCTGAAAATCCCAATTTAATTCCAGGTGTAATTACATCATCAATATACTTTTGAACAAATATTGACGCAGAAAGTCCACCTATCGCAACCAAAAGAATACAAACTACAATAACGAAAAATTGAGCCTTATAACTTTCAAAGAAATATTTCATTAATCTAGAGAATGCTTTTTTCTTACTAAACTCTCTATTAGGCTTTTGAAACTTCGCCATCAGACTCACCTCCATTTTTGTTTTGAGAATAATATACTTCTTTATATATATTATTACTCTTAATTAATTCATCATGATTTCCAATAGCTTCAATAGAACCATTATTCATAATAATAATTTGGTCTGAATCCATTATAGATGAAATTCTTTGTGCAATAATTATTTTTGTTGTATTAGGTATCTCGTCTCTAAATGATTTTCTAATTATCGCATCTGTCTTAGTATCTACAGCACTTGTTGAGTCATCTAAAATGATAATTTTAGGATTCTTTAGAAGTGCTCTTGCAATACATAATCTTTGGCGTTGTCCACCTGAGACATTTGTACCACCTTGTTCAATATGTGTTTCATATTTTTTAGGGAATGTTTGAATAAATTCATCCGCACATGCAAGTTTTGCCGCATGCATAACCTCTTCATCAGTTGCGTTTTTATTTCCCCATCTAAGATTTTCAGAAATAGTACCGCTAAATAATTGATTTTTTTGTAGTACAACCGCAACCGCATCTCTTAAAGTATTTAAGTCATATTCTCTAACATCAACTCCACCAACAAGTACACTACCTTCTGTTACATCATATAATCTAGAAATCAAGTTAACAAGTGATGTTTTAGATGAACCAGTACCACCAATAATTCCAATTGTTTGTCCTGATTTTATATTTAAATTAATATTATTTAATGAATTCTTTTTAGCTTCACTTGAATATTTAAATGAAACATTTCTAAATTCAATACTTCCATCTTTTACTTCATAAATAGGATTTTCAGGATTTGTAAGATTACTTTTTTCATTTAAAACCTCAACAATTCTTCTTCCTGACTCTATAGCTATAGATATCATTACAACAATCATAGATAACATCATTAATGCCATTAATGATTGCATACCGTATGTAAGTAGGCTTTGAAGTTGACCAATAGATAATTTATGATAAATAAAATCAATTCCATTTTCCGCAACACTTGAATTTTTCGCAATAATAATTGAACCAAGTGTTAATACTAATATTGTTATAGAATATATACAAAATTGCATTACAGGACCATTAAACGCAATAATTCTTTCAGCCTTAGTAAAGTCTCTATTAACATCATCAGCCGCAGCTGCAAACTTTTTATTTTCATAATCTTCACGTACATATGATTTAACAACTCTAATACCAGTAACATTTTCTTCTATTGAGTTATTTAACTTATCATAATTCTTAAATGCCTTATGGAATCTAGGTAATGCCTTGAACACTATTAATAATAAAACAAATATTAAAACAGGCATTACTATCGCAAATAACCAAGCTAGGCTAGGCGCCATATAAAATGACATAATAATAGAGAAAATAAGCATAAGTGGAGATCTAATCGCACCTCTTATTATCATCATAAATGCCATTTGAACGTTTGAAACATCTGTAGTCATACGAGTAACAAGGCTTGATGTTTGAAATTTATCAATATTTGAAAATGAAAAATCGCATATATTATTATATAAGTCTTTTCTTAAATTTTTAGCAAATCCTGCAGATGCTTTTGCACTGAAATTTCCAGAAAGTGCACCAAATGCTAATGAAGCCATTGCCATAATAACTAAATATACTGCATATTTTAATACATCTTTAGTACTTCCACCATTCATAATATCTACTAATTTAGATGTAATAAATGGTAAAACACATTCCATTAACACTTCTAAAGTTATAAATACTATCGAAAGTATAGATGCTAATTTATATTCTCTTATACTCTTTTTTAATACCTTAATCATACTATTTCTCCTTCTTTATATTTTTTGTAATCCTTGTTAGAATATCCATAAGTAAATCTATTTCAGAATCACTAAGTCCATCTAACATATTTTTTTCATTATTTTCAATTCTAAGATTTATTTCATCAAAAAATTCTTGCCCCTTTAATGTTGGTCTTATAACTTTATATTTAGAGTTATGTTCACAAACTTTTCTAGTAATAAAGCCATTATTTTCAAGACGTTTTAATATACCAGAGGCAGTAGCTGCTGATATATTTAAATAATTTTCAATATCTTTTTGATATATATCTTTTTTCTCAGTTCTATTTAAATACATTAGAATAGAAAATTGTTGGGCTGTTAAGCCAAATTCTTTAATATCATTATTCTTATTATTTTCCATTTGTTTACTTATTATTTTAGTATAATAGCCTAAATGTTTTGGCAAAATCACACCACCTTTTTTAATTAGCACGCTAACTATTATATTATAACAAGCCCTCAATTGCAATAAAAGAAAACGTTTTATTCACAAAAAAATCCTAGTTAAACAACTAGGATTATTCTCTATTTCTTAATTTTTTGAGACCAATGCTAAGTACCCAACTTATTATCCATATAGCTAAAGGTATAAAAATCATTATGTATTCTTTACTAAAAAATTTACTTAATTTAAAAGTTTCCAAAATATATTGCAACGCACCTACAACAAATACTTCTGTAACAGCTATTACTTCTTGTACATTCAAAACGAATTTACAAGCACCTAGAGCCTTTTGAGCAAAAAACCAAAATGCATAAAGTAAAATACCAAGCGCAAAATATGTAATAAATCCATGAATGAAATTATACTTTCGAGCACATAACATAGATATTAGCAATACTAAAATAAACACAACAACACTTGCGATATTCATATATATTCCCCCTTTTACATTTCCTTATATACAACCAAATTCTTAATTCTCTCTATAATTCGGCTAGCTTTAAAACTATCCTTACCTCTATTATAAGCCTCATCTTTTGTTTGTTCAAGATGTGCAAATAATTCAGTTAAATTAAGATTAGATGTGATAAATATTGGTAATTTTTCAGCAACACGATAATTTAATATAGGGCCTATTACATCATCTCTTAACCACGATGTTAAAAGTTCCCCTCCTAAATCATCTATAAAAAGTACAGGTACTGTTTTAAGTTCGTTAATTAATTTTTCTAGATTATCATTATACATGGAACTTTTTAATTCTCTTGCAAGATCAGGAAAATACATAAGTAAAGATCTTATACCATTTTTTCCAAGTTCATTGGCTACCGCAGACATTAAATATGTCTTACCAACACCAAATTCACCATGTAAATATAACCCCCTTAAAAATCTTCCTTCTTTAAGTTCATTAATAAAACGACAAGCATATTTATATGCATCACATCTATTTTCAGTCGTAAGCTTAAAATCATCTAAACTACAATCTAATATACCTTTTGGCATATGTTTAGTTTTAATAAAACTAGACCCTCTTAATTCCGACATTTCATTTAATTTATAACGACACATTACACTTTTGAAATTATAATTCTCCTCATCTAAATTACATGTATATAAATACCCTTTTGTTTTATTCTTACACTCTTGATAAGATTTACAATTCTCACAATTTTTTAATTCTCTTGCCATTATAAAAAAGTCATTAAAATTAAATTTATTAATATCAACATTTTTAAATAAAGGATTCTTTTTTAATTTAATGATTTCTTCTGTAATCATTTTATCATTATCATAACGAATATTAATTTTGTTCATTACTCTTCAAATCCTTTCATAAAATTCTTTTTATAATCTTCAATCCAATCATTAGTCTTAACATTTTCTTTAATTTGAGTAGACTTAGAAACTTCTTTTTTATCTTTATTAGCTCTTTTTATATACTCTAGTGCTAATTCAGGTGTTGTTATACCCCTTTCAATCCACGTTAAAGAAGCTTTTTTAAAATATTGTAACGTAGGAAGTTCTCCATTTTTTTCTTTTAGTATACGATATACTAAAATATTTAAAACACTTCTATCTAAATCAATTGTTTCATAAATATCATTAATAGTTTTCAAATATGTTGATGGATAATTAGGCCAATAAGCATCTAATAAATCTTTAATTGAAGTATTTGCTAGTATAGTTAATACATCATCTTCTTCATCATTTTGTTTCTCACCAAGATATGGCGTATTATTATTAGATTTATACTTATATAATTCATATGCCTTTTTATTAAGAAGTTTTAAATCAAATAATCCATTTCTATTAATAGATTCATTATATAGTGAAATCATTTCATCTTCATCAAATCCAAATACATAAGATTTATTAATAATATTATTCTTGAATTTTTCCATTGATTCATATGAAATATATTGTCTATCAATTGAATTAAGGAAATATTCATAATCAAAACTATAATTTTTCATCTTAACAGGACTATTAGGTTTTCTACCTAATATTACATCCTTTACTTCACTCTTTAAAGAAGTATCAATTGTCTCAAATACATCATTAAAGTTAACTGTTAAATTTCTATATCCTTTTCTATCAAACTTCTCAATTTTGAATCTAGATATTAAGTAATTAAACATCTTATCCCCAACTCGACTATTTAAATAAATACTAAACTCAGAATCAACTAAAAATTGCCTAGGAGTAAGAGGATGTTTTAAAAGCAAGACAAAACTTTCACTATTAGTGAAAGTTTCAAGTAATCCAATAGCTTCTAATTTTAATCTATTATCATTAAATTTTTCATCTGTTAAACCTAATAAATCAAGCAATCCTTCATAATAAAACGATTCACTCTTAAGACCAACTCTTTCAACAACCGCAAATAACATTTGATACATCACGTATGACTCACTTCCAATAAGCGGTTCATATAAAAGAGATAATGTTATGTAATCATCTGTAGATAAACTAGATGAAGCATATATATTAAATTTATCTAATTTATCTATTTTAATCATAATTTATTTCCTCCTATGGATGAAGTGATAATCCTTTAAATTCAATCAATTTACCTAGCTCATCGTAAAATAGATTTATGATATTCTTTGATTTTCCAAAATCAAATATCATTTTACTTTCAAAAGTCATATCTACACTTGTCTCTTGAATACTAAATTCAAATATAGTAATTGTGATATCAAACTTTGGTGTTTCTACAAATATTTCACCATAGTTATCATCTGTAATTTCAGCTTGCCAACCAAATTTTTGAATTAATTCAAGTACCTTTTTTTTAGTCATTTGATATGATGCTTTATACCATCTAGTTTTTAAGAAATTTCTTGTTTCTCTTTCAGCAGTTTGATATATTTTTCCCATTATTAATATCCTCCAATAATTCTTCTATATTATTAACAAGTAGATCATAAGTGCCATTATTATAAATGACATAACTAGCTAACTCTCTTTTCTTATTAAGAGACATTTGTGATTCAATTTTCTTTAATGCATAATTAAAAGAAATCAAATCACGATTCATAAGCCTATTAATTTGTATATCCCTATTAACATAAACAACAATTACTTCATCACATAAATCATTAAATCCCGATTCATATAGTAATGGTACGTCTATAAATATAATATCACAATTATACTTATTTATTTCCTTAATTATTTCTCTTTTTATAACTGGATGACATATACTATTTAAAAGTAATCTTTTACATTCATCATTAAATATAAGATTCGCAAGTTTTTTTCTATCTAAGATACGATTTGTAAAATAATCTTGTCCAAAATGCTTTTTAATTTCACTAATAACCTCGCTATTAGAAGACGTTATTTCTCTAGATATCTTATCGGCATCAATTACGATATACCCCTTATTTAATAAATAATCTACAACAGTTGATTTACCCGATGAAATACCACCAGTAATACCATACACTTTTTTCATAATACGCTAATTTTAGCACTTATCGTCTTCTTTGTCTACTAATTTTTTTGACAGATAGGACAAAAATAAGTACCCCTTCCATTTATTTTATCTTTAACGATTTTCGCACCACATACCTGACATATTTCTTTTGTATGTACACATAAAAAATCTTGATAATTTCCCTTTACATTAAGACTAGAAGTGTAACTTCTTATCGTTGTACCACCAAATAAAATAGCTTTATTTAAGATATTAACCGCATTATCTATTATTTTTTTACACTCATCTAAAGAAATACTACTAGATTTACGATATGGATTAATATTAGATAAGAATAATACCTCATCAACATAAATATTACCCAACCCAGACATAATACTTTGGTCTAATAAACTTTGTTTAATCACTATATTCTTACCTCTTAACTTATCAAATAACTCTGAAGGTGTAATATCAAAGGGTTCACTTCCGATTTTTGTAAGTGGTTTAGTGTTATACAAATTTTCTTTAGTTCTTATAGTCATTATTCCAAATTTTCTTGTGTCATGATATCTAAGCGTCATGCCACTTGATAAATAAAATATAACATGTTCATGTTTTAAAATAGGCATATCTTTATCTTTTAAAAAGAATTTACCTTCCATTCTTAAGTGACTTAAAAGATAAATATCATTTAACTCAAAAATAAGTAATTTACCTTTTCTTTTTATATCTTTAAATTCTTTATTTATCAGTGAATTATAAAAATATGACAAATCACATTCAATCATTTTTTCATAATGAATCTTAATATCAATAATAACTTGTCCTATAAGCTGCGTATAAAGAATTTTTCTTACAGTTTCAACTTCTGGTAGTTCTGGCATTATTTAAACTCATTATAAAATATTTTAGTTTCATCCAAACGAGAAACTTCTTTAAAACAGTTAAGACAAGAAGGATAGCCAATTGCGAGAAGTGAAAAAGGAAAGTAATTACTATCTACATTTAGGACATCACTTACTATTTCTTCTCTTTCTTTATTACCGTATACACCAATCCAGCATGTCCCCAAATCTTTACTTCTAGCATATGTTATCATATTCATTTGACACGCAGCTAAGTCAGTAGGTAACATATCTATAATAGGAGCGTCTTTTCTTCCAAATACCGCTATATATGTATTTGCGTTATTTAATTTCATTGTGCTTTTTACAATTTTTTCAGATAACTTATTTATGATATTCATATCATCAATTATCATAAAAACCCAAGCTTGTTGCCCCCTAGCACTAGGAGCAGACATTCCGGCTTTAATGATATCCTTAAGTTCTTCTTTGGTTAATTTTTTTTCTAAATTATAATTTCTTACAGATCTTCTTGTAAATATTTCTTTCATTATTTTACCTCATACCAGTTATCACCAAAAGAATAATCTACATCAAGTGAAACACTAAGTTTTAAAGCATTACACATTGATTCACAGACAATTTCAACTACAAGATCTAGTTCATCTTTGTGTGCTAAAAGCACAACTTCATCATGTACTTGAAGTAACATCTTCGATTTTAAATGTCTTTCATTTAACTTATTATATATTTTTATCATCGCAATTTTCATAATGTCTGCCGCACTTCCTTGGATAGGTGCGTTCATCGCAGTTCGTTTAGCAAACTCTCTTTGCATATAAATCTTAGAATTAATATCTGGAATATATCTTATACGATTCTTAATTGTTTTAACATAACCATTTTCTTTACAATAATCAATCGTACTATCCATAAATTCTTTAATCTCAGGATAAGCTTCATAATACTTATCAATATATTCTTTCGCAAGTTGATTAGTAACTTTTATATCCTTCGCAAGACCAAATGGACTAATACCATAAACTATACCAAAGTTTACAGCTTTAGCTTTTCTTCTTTCATCTGGGGTAATTTCATCATGTCCAAATACTTCCTTAGCCGTTTTGGTATGAATATCTTCACCAGCATTAAATGCACTAATAAGTCCTTTTACACCTGCCATATGAGCTAGTACTCTTAACTCAATTTGAGAATAGTCACTTGAAAATAATTTATAATCACCTGAATCTGGAATAAAGAATTTTCTTATTCTTTTTCCTTCTTCGGTTCTTATTGGGATATTTTGTAAATTAGGTTCAACACTTGATAATCTACCAGTTTGTGTAAGAGCTTGTTCATAAATAGTATGAACCTTTCCATCAAATAAAATAGAATCACGTATTCCTTCTATATATGTTGAATATAATTTAGATAATTGTCTATAATTCAAAATTGCGCTAACTATTGGATTTGTATCAATAATTTCTTCTAATACTTCAGCTTCAGTTGAATATCCAGTCTTTGTTTTTTTAGGACAAGGTAAATTTAGATGTTCAAATAAAACAATACCTAATTGCTTTGGAGATAATATATTAAAAGTTTCTCCTGCAAGTTGATATATCTCATTTTCAATTTCTGACATTCTTTCTTTTAATGATACTTCTTGATTTTTAAGTTCATCTAAATCAACCTTAATACCTTGATATTCCATATCCGCAAGTACTGTTGCGAGTGGCATTTCAATTTCCATTAAAAGATCATATTGTTCTTTTTCTTTAAGTTTTTCAATAACTGATTTTCTTAAAACATGAATTGCTTCTGCTTTCCTTATGGCATGGTCATATACTTTATTTATATCAGGTATAGCCATTTTAGCGCCTTTTCCATATATTTCTTCTTCATAATAAACATCGTTATAATTATAATAAGATGTAATATTTTTAAATTCCGCCTTTCCAATAGTCGGCTCTAAAATATATGAAGCTAACATTAAGTCAAAATCAACACCAAGCAAATCAAATCCTAAATATCTAAACAAAACTCTAGTACGTTTATAATCAAATGTTGATTTATGATTTTCTCTATCGCTTATAAAAAGTTGAAAATCAATACTTAAATTACAAACATCTTCAGGAACAATAAATCTTCCTTTATGATTCTTTAAAACAATCGCAAGTGGTTTAATTTTATGATAATTAAATCCCATCGCTTCTATATATATAGTAGAATATGGTACTAATATTTCTTTTAAATCATGTGGATTATCAATTATTTTATAATCAAAATCAACCTTACTTTTAGATTTATTGCTTAACGCAAGTTCCTTTAAAAGACTATTTAATTCTAAATATTCATAAAAAGTCTTCAAACGATCATAATCAAGTTCACATTTTTCTGTATCTTGAAGACTTACTTCAATAGGCGCATCTTTAAGAATTGTTACCATCTTTTTAGTAACTATAGCCTCATCTTTATAAGTATCAATTTTTGTTTTTAAAGCACCTTTTATATTTTCTCTATTTTCTATAATATTTTCTAAAGTATTGTACTCTTTAAGTAATTTAACCGCAGTCTTTTCACCTACTCCAACAATTCCAGGTAGATTATCAGACTTATCCCCCATCATTGCCTTAAGATCGATAAACTGTGACACATCAAGATCATATACTTCTTTAAAATGCTCAGGTGTAAAATCTTCTAATTCTGTCATTCCTTTTTTTGTAAGATGAACTGTTGAATTTGAAGATATTAACTGAAGTAAATCTTTATCAGAAGAATAAATATCGACATGATATCCACTGTCAAGTGCTTTTTTAGACATTGTACCTATAATATCATCCGCTTCATATAAATCAACTTCATATTGTTTTATATTCATAATATTTAAAAATTCTTTAAGATGAACAATTTGCATACGCATTTCATCCGGCATACTACTTCTTCCGGCTTTATAGTCTTTAACTATATCATGTCTAAATGTATGTTTTCCCTTATCAAACGCAACTAATATATTATCATAATCGCTAGAAATCAACAAATTAATCATTCTAGCAAACGAATATATTGCATTTGTATATATTCCTTTACTATTAGCTTTTAAATTTCCCATCGCAGCCATTCCATAGTAGGCACGATACATTAATGAATTACCATCTACTAAAATTAATCTTTTCACAATTTTACCTCCCGATAAAATATATAATCATTATATCATTATTTTCTTTTATTATAAATAAAAAATGGTCATAAAAGACCATCTTACTTATTGTTTGGAAAAACTATTGGATTTTTACATTTATTACTTTTCTTATAAAGTACTAAAGTTCTTCCTATCTTTTGTACAACTTCAATATTAACATCATTAAAAATCTCTTCTGCTTCATCTAATGTAGTAGATGAATTTTGTAAAATAGATACTTTAATAAGTTCATTTTTCATTAAACAATTAACAATAGAATATTTCATTTCATCATTTATTCCATCTTTACCTATTTGAAAAACAGGTTTAAGTGGATTAGCCAAACTTTTTAAATAAGCTTTTTGTTTAGGTGTTAACATAAAAATACCTCCAATCAAAGAAAGTATAACATATTTTTATATATTTGAAAAGAAAATGATTATAAAATAAAAATCCACGTCTTCAAGGCGTGGTTTTTCTCCCTGCCTTCAAGGCGGG
>CAZJSR010000024.1:0-25084 GCA_964548855.1 uncultured Anaeroplasmataceae bacterium
AACTCTTTAAGAAGGAGAAAGTATAATCTTAAGTACAATTTGATTATACTAGGTGATTATATGGAACCACTAGCATATAGAGTTAGACCTAAAGAATTTAATGATATTATTGGGCAAGATCACTTAGTTGGTGAAAAAGGTGTTATAAGAAAAATGATTGAAAAAAAGATGTTTTTATCTGTCATTTTATATGGACCACCTGGAACAGGTAAAACAAGTATCGCAAGTGTTCTAAAGAATTACATCGACGCAAATATATTTGAATTTAACGCATCGACTGATAATAAAGATAAACTAAAAGAAATAACTAATAGTACTATGTATTATGAAAATACATTTGTTATTATAGATGAAATACATAGAATGAAAAAAGATACTCAAGATTATTTATTGCCATATATTGAAAGTAACAAAATAACTATTTTAGGACTAACAACAGAAAATCCTTATATTAGTATCAATCCTGCGATTAGAAGTAGATGTCATATTTATAAACTAAATCCAATTAGTCAAAATGATATATTAAAACTTTTAGATAAAACCATTAAAGATAATATTTTATTTGAAAATAGAAATGTACCTCTTGAAGTTTTAGAATATATATCCGTCGCTTCAGGATGTGAAATAAGAACAAGTCTTAATATGCTTGAAAGTCTTACACTTTTAGATGGAGAAATAACACTTGATGAAGCAACTAAAATAATTGGAATTAAATCATACAAATTAGATAGTAAAAAAGATAATTATTATGATATACTTAGTGCATTTCAAAAATCAATTAGAGGTAGCGATGTTGATGCTTCTCTTCATTACCTTGCAAGATTAATAAAACTTGAAGACTTAGAAATAATAACACGAAGACTTTATGCAATAGCTTATGAAGATATTGGTCTTGCCAATCCTGGGTGTGGACCAAAAGTTGTAGCGGCATGTGAAGCTGCAAGAAGACTTGGTTTTCCAGAGGCTAGAATTCCTCTTAGCGCTATAACTATTGATCTTGCATTATCTCCAAAAAGTAATACTGCAGAATCTTCAATTGATAAAGCTTTAGCTGATCTTGAAAATTATCCTTCTTATGAAATACCTAAACATATATTAAATAGAGAAATAAAAGGTGGAGTTAAGTATTTATATCCCCATGATTTTGATGGTGATTTTGTTTCACAACAATATTTACCTGATAATTTATTTAATAAAGTATACTATGTTGGTAAAGAAACTGGTAAATATGAACGTGCTCTAAATGAAAGAAATAAATATTTACAAAGTATTTTGAAAAAGAAATAAGTCAAACATGACTTATTTTTTTCATTATTTGATTAAAATCACCATCACTTATGAATGGTGTTTGACCATGTGTTATATATGTATCCCTTTGATATATTATATCACCATAATAATCAAGTTTTTGCATTAACGATGAACCTAACATTTTAATTGATAATTCTAAATCATCAGAATGGAAACATATTTTATTAGCTAAATTTAAAGGAATATCCCAAAGTTCTTCAGTATTTCTTATAACTACAAATATATGAAGGCCAATTTGTGCTCCAAATTTTAATATATAATCAAATTTTGTTATAAATTCATTATTACTTTTTTTGATATTCATATTAACAAATAAAAAAAGATGTTTTAAATCATACTCTGTATTAATATTTTGAGCATCAATATAATTAGAAACATTTAAGTATTTTAAAATTTCTTTTCTTCTATCAATTAAATTACATAATTCATCTAGAATACTAATTGAATCTAATAAACTATTTATATATTTAATATTATTTTGATAGACATTATATTCTTTCATTTCATTTTTTAAATCTATTATATAAAGTTTAAAATTACTATGAAATTTTATAACAATTGATGCAAACAAACTCTTTAAATATGTCCTAATTCCAGTTTTAATTTCTCCGGATAATAAATAATATTTCTTCGATTTCATGTTTATACATAAAATATCACTTAAGTTATTCATGCCTATCGGTAATAAATATGGTTCATCATTTAGTTCTATTAAACATTTTTTTATGGTTAAAAGTTCTCTAAATTTATTTTTTACCTCAATATAATAGATTTTTTGTTCTTTAATTACAAAATAATTATCAAATAATTCAAATATCTCTTTAATATCATCTTTTGATTCAATTTTTATTGTTGTCGAACTATAACCAACATAAATTCCTAATATAATCGCAAGAATTCTTTTATTCATAATTGTTTTTTTTATATTAAATGCATATTCTCTTGCGATATTATCGCTAATACTTGAATTAATAGTTGGTTTCACATCTTGTAAAATTGATAATGATATATTAATATCTTTTGATATTTTTCTTTCTGTTTTAAAATACCAAAAAAATGAAATTATTTTATTAAAACATTTCATTATTATAAATTTTATTTTTAAAAAAAATGTCCAAATTACAGATATCCTATTATTTGTTACGAAAATAAGTCCACATATTATTAAACTAATAGATATTATTATTGAGCCAATATAACCAAATAAAATCATGAATATTTGTAAAAATAAAGCGCCAAAAATACCTCCACCAAAAATGAGTGATGTATCATAATGATTATAATAATATTTATATAATTCATAACTTTTTTTAATTATGTTATTACTATTTAATAGTAATCCATTATATATAGATAGATGATTAATTGAAAATATTCCAATAAAAATAAAAAATATGCCATATAATACTGTAGTATTTAAATTGATAAAAGCTTTCTTAATTATGCATTTAAAACCTACTACACTTAATAAAATATAAATTAAAATCATTAATTCTCCAAAAATTATTTTACTTAAAATAAAGATGTTTTCCCCAATTTTTCCAAGCCTACCAAGTACAACAACACAATATATAATTAAAAAAATACCAAATATTTCATAAAATGGAGTTTCATAACTGCGATTTATTTTATTTTTATTTTTAGACATATTTTCACCCTAACTTATGATACTAATTTTTTTTCATAAAAAATGTAGAAAAAAATAGTAATCATATGATTACTACTTTTTATCGTTATTTACTAAGTTCTTTTGTTTTTTTAATGCTATCTACATCTGTTGAAATTAAGACAGGTATAACAATAGGATTTCTTCTTATATATTTATACAAAACACGTCCTATTTCATTTTTCAATTCCATCTTATAATCAGACCAATTTATAAATTTATTAACTAAATGTTTGATACTAACTTTTTCAAATGCGATTTGAACTTCACGCTTTAAGTCAACACCTTCTGCAGAAAAATTAAAGCCTTTAGCTATTAATTCTGGACCTGATACAACTCTTTTACTTCGAGGATTTATGTTTGCGATTATCATTACTACTCCATCTTCTGCAAGTAATTCACGATCACGCATTACAACATCCCCAACATCTCCAACAGCTCTACCATCAATCATTACTTCAGCTATAGGAGCACTTCCTGTTATTCCAATATAGTTCTTGTTTTCAAAAGATGCGATATCTCCATTATCTAAAATTATTACATTATCAGTATTAAAATCAACGCAATCAGCAATTGAAATAATTGCGTATTGATGTCTATATTCACCAATAACTGGAAGTAAATATTTTGGTCTTAAAATATTTATCATTGCTTTTATTTCTTCTCTTGTAGCAAATGGTGCAGGTAATAAATTGGCACTGAATATTTTCACTTTTGTTGTAACTTTATAAAGCATATCAAGAGTTCTTGCAGCCATTTTTTCAGTACCAAGATAAGGAATTGTAAGAATTATAACTGTATCGTTTTTTTCTAATTTTACAAGTCTATCAATTCTTTTACTCATTCTTTGTAACATAAAATATGGTTCATGTCTTTCACCAGTTACTAATACAACTAAATCCTTATCATTATTTTGATTCTTTTCATCAATATATCTTAAATTTACTAGTGATTCTTGAGGAATTTTTAAATACCCCAAATTTATTGCTTGATTAACCATTTTTTGAGTTTTACGACCTATAATCGCAACACGCCTATTAAATGATAATGCAATATTGATAATTTGTTGAATACGTTGTAAGTCTGTTGAAAAGAGTGAAATAATTATTCTTCCTTCTGCAGATGTAAATATATTATTTACTCTTTGTTTGAATTCTAAAATAGTACCTCTTGCTTCTGAATTATTAGCGCCAAGTGATTCGCATAATAAAGCCAAAACTCCTTCTTTTGAATAGTGAGCTAAATGCATATACATTTTTTGATAATTAGCTCTTGCATTTTGGTCAAAAGAGAAATCTGAGGTATATACAATATTTCCATCTGGTGTACTTAAACAAATACCTAAACAACCAGGTATATTGTGTGCTACATCAAAAAATTTAATAGCTAAATTTCCATAATGTATTTTTGTAGAACCTGTAACCTCAATTAAATTTTTTTCATCATATTTTAAGTTTTCATCGTTTAACATATCTTTTACAAGGGCGATAGTAAATCTTGAAGCATATATTTTTACATCAAGATCAGCTATAAGTTTTCCTGCACATCCAATATGATCAATATGTCCATTTGTTAAATATAAACCTTTGATTTTATCTTTTCTTTCAACAAGATATGAAATATCAGGAACTATTGAATCAACTCCATATAATTCACTTGTAGGATATTTAATACCTGCATCGAATATAAATATTTGATCATCAACTTCAATAATATATAAATTTTTACCGTTTTCTTGTAAACCACCAAGTGCTAAAATATTAATTTTACTCATACTAAACTAAGCCTTAAAGCTTCTCCTTTCATTAAATTTAATGAATCGTTTCCTACTTTTCTTATTATACCAAAAAAAATCATTTCATACAATTATAATCGTTTAATTATTTATTATTTTTTCATAAATTATTTTTGCAGCGGATTTATATAATATATTTCCAGGTATTTGTGGAAGGATTTCTACTAATTCTAGTAGTTCTTCTTTAAAACCATATGGATAACTCGATATATCATATATCTTCATATTTTTATTATTTATATTTTTTACAATAGGATAAGGAATTGTATTAATTAATATATCACAATCTATATTAGAAATGTCATCAATTAAAACATTTTCTGATAATAATACTTTCTTCTTTTCATCAATATTATTTGTAAATATTTGTATTTTAGTATAAATATTTAGGTATTTTGCTATTGCACCACCAACATATCCATAACCAAGTAACGTTATTTTCAAATCTTTAAAACTATATAAGGTATCATTTCCAATAATCCTTAATAACCCCTCTGCAGTAAGTATGGCATTTTTATTAACAAAATCAATATCATTCATAAAATAAATAACTTTAATATTGTACTCTTTGCATATTTCATTTAAATAATCATTTTCAATGCCACAATATATTTTACTAATACTATTTTGGTTAATAATATCCTTAAGATATAAATTACTAGATTTTATATAGCCAAAACGATCAACTCCTAAAAAAGGAAGAATTAAGATATCAATATTAAATAATTCATCTAGATTATCTGATAAAATTGATTCTTTAAGCAATTTATTCAAATAATTTATTCTTTCATCTTTAGTTTTAATAATACCTATCATATCATCACCATTACTATATTATTTGTCAAAATTTAGAATGTGTATTTAAACTAATAAAAACTAATAATAAATAATGAAATATGATAAAATATTAGTAGGTGATTAAAATGGCAATAAACTATCCGATAAAGATTAATAATAAAACAAATATTAATAAAAAGCCAAATATGGCAAATAGAGGTATGGATTTAGAAAAAATATTAAATGAATCAAATGAATATTATCTAGTAAATGATATTGCAGTAATACATAAAAAACCAACTCCCGTACAAATTGTACATGTTGATTATCCATCAAGAAATAAAGCTGTAATAACAGAAGCTTATTATAAACTTGCATCTACGACTGATTATAACGGTATATATTTAGGGAAATATATTGATTTTGAAGCAAAAGAAAATAAAAATATGACATCTTTTCCATTAAGTAACGTTCATAATCATCAAGTGACTCATTTAGAAAAAATCCATAAACATGGTGGTATTGGTTTTCTAATTATTTACTGGAATCATTATAATGAATATTATTTGTATCCAATTGATAAATTCTTAGTTCATTATAAAACTAAAGATACAGGAAGAAAATCAATTCCTTATGCTAAATTCCAAGAGGAAGCCATTTTAATAAAAGAAGGATATATGCCAAGATTAGATTATTTAAAAATTGTACGTGAATACTATCTTTAAAATAATTTCCTTCTTTTCTACTATTATTTTATCAATATTATTAGTATTTAGTATCTTTTATATAAAATCTATTAATACATCATGTATTGATATTTTAAAATTATATCCAAAATCTTCACTAAAGTTATATGACAAAAATGATAATTTACTTAAGACAGAGGGATTAATCAAACAAACATATGTAGGAATTGATAAAATATCAATTAATATGAAAAATGCTATAATTTCTATTGAAGATAATGATTTTTACAAACATAATGGGATTAATTACAAATCAATAATAAGAGCCTTTTTAAAAAACATTCAATCATTTTCATTTAAAGAAGGTGCTTCTACTATTACACAACAATTAGTTAAAAATTGTTATTTAAGTAACGAAAAATCTATTAATAGAAAAATAAATGAAATACATTTATCACTTAAGTTAGAAAAATTACTTACAAAAGACCAAATTTTAGAGCTTTATTTAAATAATATCTTATTTGGAAATAGGATATATGGAATATATGAGGCAAGTGCATACTATTTTAACAAAGAACCATGTAATTTAACTATCGAAGAGAGTGCATTATTAGCTGGTTTAATTCAACTACCAAATTATTATAATCCATATAATAATTATGATGAGGCATTAAAAAAAAGAAATTTAGTAATAAATAAAATGCATGAATTAGGTTATATATCTGATATTGACAAGTTTAAATCAATTAATAATCCAATAAAACTATATAAAAATGAATATAAATCATATTTAGAAATGTATTATGATTATTTATATGAATATATAGAAAATAATAATATTAGTTATGATAATAAAATAAATATTGCAATAAATGAAAATATACAAAAAGATATATATAATTTATTTCAAAATAAAACTAATCTTTTTAAAGATGATATGCAAAATGCTGCGGTTGTCGTTATTGATAATTCGAATTGTAATGTAGTCGCAATTGGTACTAATAGAAATAAAGCTAGTAAAGTCATTAATTATGCAACTCATAAATTACAACCTGGTTCAACAATAAAACCAATATTAGACTATGCACCTGCATTCGAATATTTAAATATGTCGCCTGCTTCTATCATTTTAGATGAACCTTATAAATATTCTACAGGAGAAAAATTAAATAATTGGAATAATACGTTTGAAGGTTATATTTCTTTGAGAAAAGCACTTTCAACAAGTAGAAATATTCCTGCTCTTAAATTATTTCAATTAGTAGGTTCTAAAAGAGCGTTTGATTTTGCTAAAAAATTAGGATTAGAATCTTTGTATCAAAATGAAAGTGAAGCAATTGGCGGAGCATATAAAGGTTATAGTTTATTAGATATTACTAGTGCTTATACTGCATTTTCAAGAAATGGATATTATAAAATTGCAAGTCCGATTATTAAAATAGATAATAAAGAGTATCATACTAAAGAGATTAAAGCTATGAAAGATACAACCGCTTTTCTAATTAATTCTATATTACATGATGTTTTTAAAAATAGCACATATGACCTTAATAATACTTATCTTTGTGCCAAAACAGGTCAAACAAATTTCGATGATAAAACGAAAAAGAAGTATCATTATAATGATACTCATGTTAAGGATTCTTTATGCATTGCATATACTAAAGATCTAACTGTTGGTGTATGGACAGGATATGATAATAATAAATATGCATTAAATTCTACAAGCAAAGATGTAAGTAAAAAAATAATGCATTATATTTTAAGTAAATATGCAAAAGATAATCAAAATTTTACTGTTCCTGATAATATATTATATTTAAAAGTAAATAATATAAAAGATAAACTTTATTTATCAAATTCTGGAACATATGACTATTTTATTCAAGGAAGTCAACCTTTAATTAACGAAACCGAACTAAATTTAAATGATAAAATTTAAGATTTTATTAATTCATTAATTACATAAGACGCAATAAGCAATCCCGCAACACTTGGAACAAAACTAATTGATGCGGGTGTTTGTCTTTTATTAGATTCATCTGATTGAAACATTGGTTTTAAGGGAAGTTCTGTGCTACATAATACTTTTATATTCAATATATTCTCTTTTCTAAGTTCGTATCTCATTACTTTAGCAACCGGGTCATTTGATGTTTGATTCAAATTCATTATTTTAAATTTAAATGGATCTAATCTATTTCCTGTACCCATTGAACTTATGAAATTAATATTATTATTGTAGCAGTATTTAGCTAAAAAGATTTTTGATGAAATTGTATCAATCGCATCAATAACAAAATCAAATTCTTCTAAATGAATTTTATCATATGTATCCTTATTATAAAAAAACGGATATATTGTAACATTTACATCGGGATTAATATCTAATATTCTTTCTTTAACTACTTCTACTTTCGATTTACCTATATTAGAATGTAGGGCAATTAATTGCCTATTAATATTTGTTATCGAAACAATATCATTATCAACGATTGAAATATTTGTTATACCAGCTCTTACCAAACCTTCAATAACATATGATCCAACACCTCCACAACCAAATACTATAACATTAGCTTTTTTGATTTTAGATAGTGAAGCATCACCTATTAACATTTTTGTACGTAAAAAAATATCATTCATATTATCACCATAAAATAAAAGACCTTTCGGTCTTTTTTTAACAAGGGGGTTGCCATTATCTTCACGACAATGGCTTTAAAAGGGGGTTGTGAATATAAATTCACATAGGATAAAAATCCTTTTAGGATAGGGTTTGTATCTTTCGATACAAAAACATTATAATACAAAAAACAATATTTTTCAATAGATTATATAATAATCATCAAAAATCGTAAAAAAACCTCCAAGTTTCCTTGGAGGTTATATATTACATTGATTCGTGAATTGTACGACTAATTACGTCATCTTGTTGTTCTTTAGTTAATTTAATGAAATTAACTGCATATCCAGAAACACGAATTGTTAATTGAGGATATTTTTCAGGATGAGCTTGTGCATCTAATAATGTTTCACGATTGAAAACATTAACATTTAAATGATATCCACCATCAGAAACATATCCATCTAACATATTTACTAAATTATCTACTCTATTTGCCATTTTAAAATTCCTCCTTATTATTCATCTTTTCCTAAAGATTGAGGTGTAATTGAGAATGTATTTGAAATACCATCTCTTGAATATTCATATGGAAGTTTAGCAACAGATTCAAGTGAAGCTAATGCACCATTTGAATCACGTCCATGCATTGGGTTTGCACCTGGTGCAAGAGGTTGTCCAGCTTTACGTCCGTCAGGTGTATTACCTGTTCTCTTACCATATACTACGTTTGATGTAATAGTTAAGATTGACATTGTTGGAACTGATTCACGGTAAGTATAGTGTTTCTTAACCATATTCATGAATGTCTTAACAAGCCATACAGCGATTTCGTCAGCTCTATCATCATTATTTCCATACTTAGGGAAATCTCCTTCAGTCTTGAAGTCAACGATTAATCCTTCAGCATCACGGATTGGTGTAACTTTTGCATACTTAATAGCTGATAATGAGTCAACAGCACATGATAATCCTGCAACACCAGTTGCGAAGAATCTTCCTACTTTTGAATCATGTAAAGCCATTTCTAATGCTTCATATGAATACTTGTCATGCATGTAGTGAATTAAGTTTAATGTATTTACATATACATCAGCTAACCATTCCATCATAACTTCATATTTATGTTTTACTTCTTCATAATCTAGTACATCATTTGAAGTGATTGGTGCATATTCAGGACCAACTTGCATTGCTTTTCCTGTTACCTTATCCTTCATAAGTTCGTCTTTACCACCATTCATAGCATATAATAATGCTTTAGCAAGGTTAGCACGAGCTCCGAAGAATTGCATATCTTTTCCAACTCTCATTGAAGATACACAACAAGCTATACAATAATCATCACCCATTTCAGGACGCATTAATTCATCTGATTCATATTGAATTGATGAAGTTTTGATTGATAGATCAGCACAGAATCTCTTGAATTCTAATGGTAATCTCTTAGACCAAAGAACTGTTAAGTTAGGTTCTGGAGCTGGTCCTAGGTTTGTTAAAGTATGAAGAACACGGAATGAAGTCTTAGTAACTAAAGTACGTCCGTCAACTCCCATACCACCAATTGATTCAGTTACCCAAGTAGGGTCTCCTGAGAATAATTCGTTATAAGATTGAATACGTGCAAATCTAACCATACGTAGCTTCATAATGAAGTGATCGATGATTTCTTGAGCTTCAACTTCTGTTAAAACCCCAGCTTTGATATCTCTTTCAAAATAAATATCTAAGAATGTAGAGTTACGTCCAATTGACATAGCTGCACCATTTTGATCCTTAACAGCTGCTAAATATCCGAAATATAATGCTTGAACAGCTTCACGAGCATTTTCAGCAGGTCTTGTAATATCGCATCCATAGCTTGCTGCCATTGCAGCTAAAGCCTTTAATGCTTTAATTTGATCAGCTATTTCTTCACGATCACGTACACGATCAGGAGTCATTTCACCACAAATTAATGATTTATCTAATTCTTTATGCTTAATTAGGTAATTTGTACCATATAGAGCTACTCTTCTGTAATCTCCAACGATACGTCCACGTCCATATGTATCAGGTAGTCCTGTTAAAATATGAGCAGAACGACAAGCACGCATTTCAGGAGTATAAGCATCAAATACACCATCATTGTGAGTCTTTCTATACTTTCTGAAGAATTCAGACCATTGAGGATTAATCTTATATCCATACATTTCAGCAGCTTGTTCAGCCATCTTAATTCCACCAAATGGCATAAATGCTCTCTTTAATGGTTTATCTGTTTGAAGACCAACGATCTTTTCTAAATCCTTGTCAATGTAACCTGGATTATGAGAATCAACTTGTGAAACTATATCTGTATCACAATCTAAAACTCCGTTGTGTTCTCTTTCTTGTTTCATTAAATCAAGAACTTCTTGCCAAAGCTTCTTAGTTGCTTCTGTTGCAGGTGCTAAGAACTTTGAATCTCCTTCATAAGGAGTATAGTTTCTTTGGATAAAATCACGAACATTTACTTCGTCATTTGACCATTTTCCGGGTACGAAACCTTCCCATCCTTTAAACATAAATATTTACCTCTTTCAACTAATAAATTTTATTTATAAAAGCCTTTTAGCTTTTACCACTATAATTATAACACTCTAAATATTTGAAATCAAGCAAAATACATATAAGATTAATTATTATTTTCGCTCTTAATTTCTTCTATTTTAGCATCTAACCAAAGTTCAAGTATCTCCTCTGGTTGAAATCCTTTACATCTAGCTTTAATAACGCCATCAAGTGTGATTAATATTGATGGAACAGCTTGAATATCAAAATGTTCAATGAAATCAGCTGAATTTTCATCTATTTCAACATGAACTAATTTACAATCAGTTCTATTTGAAACTAGTTCGTGTAAAACTGGCATAAGTGATAGGCAATTAGCACATGATTCTCCACTAACTTCTACTACACAAATTCCAGGCAATGAATTTTTTAAATTATTTAAATCAATATTCTTACTCATTTTTAATAACTCCTAATATTTCTTTTGCTTTTAAAACAGATTCTTTTGTAGGCGGTTCTACATCTTGGAATCGATACTTAATACCCATTTTTTCATATTTTACATTTCCTAAAGTATGATATGGAAGAACTTCTACTTTATCAACTGTTTTTAATGTATCAATGAACTTTTTTACTTCTTTTAAATCATCTAAATCATCAGTATAACCAGGTACTAATACTTGCCTTATCCACATATGTTTATCATTATTACTTAGATATTTACAAAATTCTAAAGTATTAAAATTTGGTTTTCCAGTTAATTTAATACATTTTTCATTATTAATATGTTTAATATCTACTAAAAATAAATCAGTATACTTTATAAGTTCATCATATTTAGAAACTATATCTTTATCAAGATAATTAAATTCATATCCTGATGTATCAACGCAAGTCTTTATACCTTTGCTCTTTAAATCCTTAAACAATTCAATAATAAAATCAATTTGCAATAAAGGTTCACCACCAGTGACTGTTACTCCACCTTCATCACCATAATAGTTTTTATATCTTAATACCATTTTTGAAAGTTCTTCTACTGTATATTCTTTATTAATATCACCATCCCAAGTATCAGGGTTATGACAATAACCACATCTAAGATTACATTTTTTAAAGAATATAACAAATCTTATACCTGGACCATCCACAGTTCCGAAAGATTCAAATGAATGAATATTCGCTTTCATAATATCACTCCTCATATCCACACATATTTTACTATATAATAAAGATAAACTCAAATATTTTGCTTAAATATGATAAAATAATATAAAAGGAAAGGATAGATAAAATGGAAATATTATGTATTATAAATAATGGCTTTGAAGAAAGTGAAACAATTTGCCCAATTGATATTTTAAAAAGAGCAGGACATAATGTTTTAATCGCATCAAATACTAAAGAAGTTATAGGAGCACATGGAATAGTTTTTAAAAACATTGATTTACTTGAAAATATTGATTGTAATAAGTTTCAACTACTTCTTCTTCCAGGAGGTGCACATTATATAAATAATGAAAAAGATGAATTATATCTAAATACTATATTAAAATTTAAAACAAAAATAATTGCCGCAATTTGTGCCTCACCAACTATTTTAGGAAAACTTAATTTATTAGAAAATAAAAAATATACATGTTTTCCTCCTTTAAATAATGATTTCAAAGGAACTTTTACTAGCAATATAACTGAAGTGGATGGAAATATAATTACGGCACGTGGTGCTGGTGCATCATTAGAATTTGGATTTAAAATTTTAGAAGTTATTGATGGATTAGATAAAGCTAATGAAATTAAAAAATCAATGTATTATTAACAAAAAATAGTGACCAATTTAAATTTGGTCACTATTTTTTTATACTAAGTTATTACTAATCGAAACTATATCACCATCAAATGTTTGGAATGAATTTGTAAAATCATATTTATTCATGCCCAAAAAACCACTTCCTTTATCACCGTAATAATCAGAATTGCTATTCCATTTAGCAGCTAACCATTTTGATTTATTTAACTTAGAATTTTCTGATGTGTAGAATCTAACATGTTTACATGTATCATCTCTTACTGTTTCAAATGTGGAAGAATAATCCATATAGAATGCGTCACTAATAACACTATTTACAGTATCAGAGAAATATATATTTCTTATATTCTTACAGTTTTTAAATGCATTATTTCCAACAGTTGTAAATCCATCGTTAAAAACAACATTGATAACTGTATCATTTGAAGTAAATGGTGAATATATTATGGTTTTATTATCTTCATCTTTACCAGTAAATGTTTTAATAGAAGTTACAACATAATACTCAGATCCAACTAATGCATATCTTGGAATGATCACAGTTTGAGATGTACCATTATAACCACTAATGATTGCAGTATCATTATCAAGTTCAAATACAAAATCAGATTGAACAGATGATATATACGCAGTTAAATTTAAATTTGAATTAATTTCCTTTAAATCATTTAGTGAATAATAATTACCACTAACATCCTTCCATGCATTAATATAATAATTATTATAAGTTGAACTTGGAATTAATTTTGTAATATCATATTCAACTTTTGGAAGATAGAAACCGATATAATCATAAGAATCAAAATTATTTGATAAAATATTATATTTAATATAATTTTTCATATCTTTATTAAACACTTCATCTTGATAATTAGGATCAATCAATACTAATTCTAAAGCCTTTGAATCATCATTTATTACAAAATATTTACTAAACACTGATAACAATATATCCGGTGTCAAATATGATGCTTCATATTCATAATATATTCCATCAATTAGTATTAATGCATTTCTAGGTAATATAGGATCTTTTGAATCCGTTGAAATTTCATATCTATTATCTCCAAAAATTACCACAAATGGATATGTTACTTCATCCCATGACACTGTAATTGTATAATCTCCATATAACACATTTGATACATCAAATAATACCTCATCTTTATACATACCATTATATTTAATCACAGTGTTATCATTTTTAATTACACCATATTTAGAAGATACTTCTTTTTCAATTGATGCACCTTCATATGTAGTGATTATATAATCATCATGATATGCAGATTTTATTGTAATGTGCGTTGTAACATCCTTAAGTTTTGCATAGAAATACAACTTTTTACCACCCATAATAACACTAGATGTATCATTTATTTTTGATGTATATTTCTTATTAGAATACCATCCTAATAATTTATAATATTTAACAACACCGTCAGTTTCAACTTTTATAATATCATCTTTGTATGTTGGGAAAGAAATATATGCACCTTCAATATATTGAAGTGTGATATTATCAACAATTCCTGCCATATCGAAGATTACTGAATGACCTATTTTTCCAGTGGATACCCATGAATCATTACTTAATTCATATTTCTCATCAACTTTAAAATTCTTATTGAAATCATCAACATAATTATATAGATTTGACATATCAACTTTATTTACAACTAATATTCCATTATCATCAGGCATAACATTAGATAATGTTAAATCAGAACTCTTAAGATTAATAACAGATACCATATTAAAGTTGAAGTTTGTAATATTTGTAATCATTGGTACAATATTTTTTCCATCAAATACTTCCTTTGAAAGAATTGTAACATCTAAATCTCCTAAACTAGTATTATCAGCAATTTCAACCATATTAAGAGAGAATGAAAATTCATTTGTACCAATTGAAGCACTATTAACACACTTAGCTGCATCAATAAATCCATCACCTGGAGATGAAGAATTATTAATTTGATCAATAATTGTATCTGATAGTCCTAAACCATAATCTAATAGGTAATATACGATATCATCTAAGAATGTATCAATATGTACTTTTAATTTATATTCATCACCTGAATTATCTTTTCTATGAATATATACATATCCGTCTATATAATATATATCAAGAACTTTCTTTGAAGCTAAAATTGAAACTAAACTGCTAATCTTTGACATATTAATATTAACATGAACTGCAGGAATTCCTGAATCATTTGTTACAATACTTATAGTTACTGGAACATTTACATTAATACCTAAAGCACTTAGAGTAACTGTACCTGTAATTTCAAAATTTTGTTGAAGGGCAACATTTACAAGTGAATCAGTTAAATATGAAATATTAGAAATGTCATAATATCCTGTTAGATCACTAGGTGCAACTATTTGTCCAACTGACACATCTGAAAGAATAATATCAGTATCTTTTAACATCATATATTCACGAGGGTTTGTATAAGATACATATAAACCATCTAATTCAATAGAACTTATACTACTATTATTCATTGATAGTAAAATACTAAATAATGCTTCATTTTCAAGCAAACTATTATAAGCACTTTGATCAATTATTAAATTAATCATTTCATTATTGATTACTAATTGTTTAATTAACTTATTGATATTTATAGATGTAGATTTATTTGATGAACCAACACTATCTAGTATATCTAATCCAGTAATTTTCTTTAAAGAATCAAGTAAATCAATTAAACCTGAAATAGTTGAATAAGCTTTAACAACAGCATTCTTATCAGTTTCATTGTTTCCATAAGTTGCATACATTATTGGTGTTTGACTTGATTTTTCATATATAACAATCACTTCAAGTTGATGCCATGCAGATTTAACATTATTTTTGTATTCAATGATTTCTAAATTTAATTTAGAACTGAATTCTTTACCATTAATTAAAACCATTACATTACCAGAAATTATAGCATTTATATGTCCATTTTCAACAATGGTTGTATTTAAATACACATTAAATTCTTTTTTATCTTTTAACTTTAAGATTGCTTCAACATAATCTAAAACACTTATTAAATCATTAGTTGTTATTAGATTTGATGTTGGAATTTCAAAATCTAAAGAATGAATATCAGAAGCAAAAATATTACCATCAAACAATATATCATCATAATTTCCAGATATATTAAGGTCTAATAAATCATTATCTAACGCAAATACCATTGTTATTTTTAATAATGAATTAACAAGACTATCTAATGAAACGCTTAATGAATTTTCTTTAATAACTAATGTGTTTATTATATCTAATATAATATCTATATTAGCATCATTTAAAACATTCTTAGTTTCTTTATTTGATGTTGTGTTATTATTTAGGATTTCATTTATTCTATTAGTTAATTCATCAGCAAACGAAAGAACTTCAGTTATATCAACCACTAATGTTTGATTAGAAACTGTTATATATATAATATTATTAACATATAATAATCTAACATTTATAGCCATATCATTATATAGAATTTCTAAATTAGATGATACTCTTATATCTGAATCAAAGAAAATATCTAATAATCCATTTATGGTAATAATATCAGAACCCATAGTTACATTTACTTCTTCAAATTCTATTCCAACTGATTTATTATTAAATATATTTATTAAATAATTAACAATATCTAAATAATTTGTAAGATCGGTATAATCATTAGGATTTATGACTATATTATCATTTGTTGGTTTTAAAGAGATATTTAAATCAAATTTATTAATATCAACAACAACATCATCATTAGATGTAATTTTAATAATTACTGATATAAAATCATTTATATAATCACTTAAGTTTAATTCAAGTATTGTTTCGTTATCAGAAACAATTAACATAACTAAAATTTTAGCTAAATCAACCTTATTAATAATTGAACTATAATCTATTTCAGTATTATTATCATTTTGCATATATTCGCTTATAAAGTCCATTACTTGCTCAATGCTTAAAACAAGTTTTATATCATTATATTTCAAATAAATCAAATTATCTTTATAAATTATATCAAATTCAAAATTATACGAATCATAGCATACATTTATTAAAGCTTTAACTTTAATAACATCATTAAAATCAATTAATAAGTTTCCTGATATATTAATATTTTCATAACAAGCATTTATATTTAATGATACTTTCTTATAACTTAAAATCGACTTAATAACATCATAAATATCTAATGCATTATTAATTAATACTGAAGCATCGTTAGTATATTCGTCCTTATTAAATACAAATTCTTTATACATAGATTTAGAAATATCAATTGATGTATTCTTTAAAACTATGCCGTCAAAATCAACATAATCTAATCTTATGCATATACATCCAATTGTTTCAATAACAATATTCTTTATAAAACTAATATCGAAAGTTGGATTCGCATCTGGGAATTCAATTTCTAAAGCACTACTGATATTTATAAATAACTTAATATCATCTAATGTAATATAAACAACTTCATCTTTATAAACAACACTTAAACTAATTATATTGTTATTTATACTTATTTGTGATTCAAGTGATACAATTTGATTTGCTAAATCTACATAAACATCTCCTTCAAATTTAATATCTAAAATATCATATAAAAGTTCTGTATATATATGTAAATCTAAATATAATCCTAATTCTACATATAAATTTTCATCATATGTTAATTTTTCATAGTCATTTGTTAAAATTACATTTAATCCTTCACAGCATATATCTTTATAATTGAATTCTTTTAAATCTATTATTAAGTTATTTTCACTATTTGTAATTTTTATATTTATTTCTGATAGTGATTCTATAATAGATTCTAACTTAATATCAATTCCATTGTTATTTGTTATATGTAGTTTATCAAGTAAACTTAATACTACATTTATTTTATCAATATCTAATGAAGGTATATTTATTTCACTTTGGCTCTCATTAAGTGCCATTAGTTCTTCTATATTTAACTTTAACTTAATATCTTTATAACTTAAATATAGATTATTATTATCATATATTACATTTATTAATTCATCATTTACTTTAATATTTAAATTACATGATACTTTATTTTTTTCATAATATATAAATCCAAATATATTTAAGTCATATAATTTATTATTGTATTTATATGATAATGTTGTAGATATTTCTATACTTAGATTATCACTTATTAGTATTTCCACTAATTCTATAATTTCTAATATATCATCTACTGTTACATATTTATCTTCTACATTTATATCACGTTTATCACATGATATTAGACTTAGATTTATATCTTTGATCCTTATTGAATCTATATTTATTTCTTCTTTATAGCTTATGTTTAGCTTTTCTTTTGTATTTACATCTAGATTTAATAGGATAGCTAAAATCATCTTATAATCTATTTCTTTATTTTGGCTTATTCTAGCCTTATTATTTATTTCATAAGCTATATTTATGTCATTTAATGACACATATAATATATTATCCCTATATATTACTTCTAAATCTATTGTATTATCTTTTTGTGTAAGTTTGATATTTAGTTTAGCTTCTAACTCTTTGATATCTACATATCCTAAGATATCTACAGTTATTTCTTCTTCGTTATATATTACTTTAAGACTTCCTGTAATTTCGTTTACTAATCCTAATTCTACATATAAATTTTCATCATATGTTAATTTTTCATAGTCATTTGTTAAAATTACATTTAATCCTTCACAGCATATATCTTTATAATTGAATTCTTTTAAATCTATTATTAAGTTATTTTCACTATTTGTAATTTTTATATTTATTTCTGATAGTGATTCTATAATAGATTCTAACTTAATATCAATTCCATTGTTATTTGTTATATGTAGTTTATCAAGTAAACTTAATACTACATTTATTTTATCAATATCTAATGAAGGTATATTTATTTCACTTTGGCTCTCATTAAGTGCCATTAGTTCTTCTATATTTAACTTTAACTTAATATCTTTATAACTTAAATATAGATTATTATTATCATATATTACATTTATTAATTCATCATTTACTTTAATATTTAAATTACATGATACTTTATTTTTTTCATAATATATAAATCCAAATATATTTAAGTCATATAATTTATTATTGTATTTATATGATAATGTTGTAGATATTTCTATACTACATGAATTTATAATATTTCCAATTGAATCAAATAATGCTTCTAAAGTTGATAGATCAATATATTTATTATTCTCAACAATAATATCTTTTTGACTTGAAGCTTTAAGATTAATTGATAATTCATTAATTTCAAGTCCACTAACTTCAATATGTTCTTTTAATGAAATATTTAAACCATCACCTGCAGTAAATTCAAATAAATACAATGCTTTTATAATGGATAAAGCATCAAAACTATTAGAGTTATTTGGTAAAGTTATAGTTTTAAGATTAATTGATAAATAAATTTCATCAAAATTAATATATAGATAATTATCTTTTACAATTAATTCAAAATCTATTATCCTATTAATAACATCTACTTTAGCATTTAATTTTACTTCTTGCGACAATAAATTAATATAACCATTTGCATTTATAATTACTTGCTTTTCATTATATGTAATTTGTGATTTTAATGAGAATTCATTAACTAGTGATAATTCATTATATTCTTCCAAAACAGGAGTATTTAGTGTTTCATTAGAATATATAGCTACATTACCATTAAAACTTAATACATTATTACAATTGATATTGGAAATTGAGATATTCATAATATTATCAATAACTGATATAATCATAGATTTGTTATCATATGATACCAAAATATTTCCATTTTCATTGACAATTCCTAAATTATTTAAAACAATAAATACTAATCTTATAGTATTATTTACATCAAATTCATTAAAATCAAAATCATCTAATGTTAAATTCGGAAGATAATCTAAGTAATCATTTATATTAATATAATATTTAAAATCTAAATAAGATATATATATGTAATCTTCATAATATTTAAATGAAACTACAATATCACCATATTTTATATTAAAATCTAGATAGTTATTGTTAGGATAATAATTTCCAAATACATTTAATATTAAATCATCATAATTAATATTAAAATCAAATTCGGTGCATATATTATTAATATCAAAATCAAATATAAAGTTTACAATAGAATAAATATTATCAACTGTCAAATATTTTTCTTCATCAGTTATTATTATTTTTTCATAAATTGCAGGAGCAATTGATAAAATTATATTCTTGATAATAATATTGTTATATATTAGTTCATCATCATATTTAATCTTAACTTCTTCATTCAATTCAAATGATAATTTTTCTAAATATGCAATAACTATATCTTTATTTATAATGTCACTATTACTATTTACAACACTATTCTTATTTTCATTTGAATATAAATAATTAGCCAGATAAGAAATTAGACCAATTAATTCATCAGAAGATAACTTCAATTTAATACCATTTATACTAATATATGTATTATCTTCATTCATAATAATTTCTAAATTCATAGATTTATCATTAGTCTTTAATAAACCATCGAATTTTATATTAATATTGTAAATATCAATAAATAAATCACCGACAACATTATAAGTAGTGTTTTGATATTCCACGTCAAAAGATAAATTCGAAGATACCGCCATGTTGATTTTCTTATATGTATCATCAATTTTAATAAATTCACGTTCTTCTGTTGTTATAGCAATATCAAGTAAAGCTGGTTTTCCATTAATATTATAAATAGTTCCTAAATTTTCAAATTCAATAGTTTCATCATCAGGAGTATAGAAATTAAAATAAACTGGTAATTCAATACTTCCTAAATGAAGAACTACATCAACTTTTGTAAAAGAATCATTTTTAGTTACTTTACCACTTGAAATATCACTCATAATTTGGGATATAAAATCATCTGTATTAAAAGATTCTAAGGATATATTTTCTTTTGATGATATACTTTGAGGTTTAGTATTATATGAATTTTTAATTTCATATATAAGTATAATCAAAGGCTCAATATCTTTTGAGTCAACATAGCTATTACCGTTTGAAGATTTTATATATAAATTATTATTTTTATAGATAAATGTAGAATTTTCTACATTTATTTGAGTTTCAAAAGTTAAAAGATCTACTGAAACAAATAGCGGTATATTTTTACCATCATAAAGAAGATTTAAATCTAAGTTCATATATCTTCCAGTAATAAGATTTGCCATTGTACCAATATAATCAAGTGAACCTAATTCAAATGCCGGAAGTTCTTCTCCATCCTCAATATCTTTTACTTCCATATCAAAATATTCTTTATAAATATCATATTTTTTTATTTGAGTATCATCTGGTAAAAAATTAAAATTTTCTGTAATAATATTATTGGTTTTTATCCAACTTTTCATTTTATATATTTCATAAAGTTCATTATAAACAATTGTTTGAACTTCCCATGAATCATTATAAGTAACCGTTAACTCAATGGAATTAAATAAAGGGTAATCTGCAATATCAGCATTGTATTTTACTTTTCTTTGATAATAAAAAGGAGAAACTTTAGGGTCTAATTGATAAACTGATGTATAGGTACCATCACCATTATTTATAACTTCTGGTTTATTAATAATAGTTTCATCACAAACTATATATCCAACAATCTTTTCAGGTCCGTATCCATATAGAGCTTGTTGATATGCTCTACTTCTTCCCTCAACATCAAAAGAATCATAATTCGCATTTGTTCCCTCTTTTACAAATACTTTATCTTTTGTATAGAACGTTTCTGAATAGACTTTAACAAACGTAGATACAGATCTAGTATCAACATAAGCATAATCCTTTGTAACCATTCTATAATCATCAACTGATTGGTCAACATTCATACCATTATAGTTAGCTTTTGCGACTCCTTTTACAGTTGTTTCAAAATTCGAGTGATCAATTTTATATGCAAGATATGCAAAATTATCAATAGCATTGTGATCGCTAGCCTTACTTCCATCAGTTGGAAGTGGTTTTACTGTTGTTTGTAAAGTTGTATTTTCAACAACAGTTGAACCTGTTGATTTTGTACCAAAAATAAATGTTTTTAAATTGAATCCAGTGATAAGACAAAACAAAGTAACAGCAATAACAAGTGTACTTAGTACGCTTAAAAACACTATTAATTTCTTCTTTCTTTTTTTCATAATATTACCCCTTTATACAATTTCATTGTATATCATAATAATTATATATTTTTCGACATATAAAGTCAAGTTTGTTTTACATTTACTACTTATAATGAAATATTAACCTAATATACGAAACATTATCGAATAAAATAAAAAAAGCGAATAAAAATTCGCTTAAAATGCCCATACACCATTTTCAAAAATAGTATATTCTTTATTATCTTTATCATAACCTTTAATTGATAAATCACTTGTACCAATCATAAAATCAACATGTACAACAGAGTTATTGAAATCAATCTTTTCAAATTCTTCATCAGTCATTGTTTCATAACCAACTAAGTTATCTTTAAAAGCCATTCCAAATGCTAAATGACAACATGCATTTTCATCAAATAAGGTATTATAAAATAATAATCCGGTTTCATTAATAGGACTATTAAAAGGTACCAACGCTACTTCTCCTAAATAACATGAAGAATCATCTGCATTAATAATGCTTTCAAGCACATCTAGACCTTTTTTAGCCTCTACTTTAACACATTTTCCTTTTTCAAAATAGCATGTGAAATCTTCTATTAATGCACCGTTATAACTTAACGGTTTTGTTGAATGAACAACTCCCTCTACTCCAAAACGATCTGGCATAGTAAAAACTTCTTCAGTTGGCATATTTGCCACATATTCTATCCCACTTGTATTTTTTTCAGAAGCAGCTTGCCAAAGATGTTTTTCGTGTAATTTTATTGTTAGATCAGTTCCATTATTACTCTTATATTTTAAATATTTTAAATTCATTTTATTAAGTTTTTCACTCTTATTCTTTAAGTAAGTAACATGTTGATTCCAAGCTTCAACAGGATTTTTAGAATCAATTCTCGTAGTTTTTATAATCGCTTCCCATAACTTTTTCATCGCAACTTTTGGCTTTTCATTTGGGAATACTAAATTAGCCCATTCTTGACTAGGAACAGCTATAATAAGCCATTGATCCTTACTTTCGACCATATCACGATATTTTTTAATTGCTTTCCTTCTTTTTTGATTAATAGATATTATTTTTGTCATATCTAAATCTGAAAAAGCATTTGGATTATCGTCTTCAACATATATTCTACAAGGGATAGTTTGTGCTTCATAAGAAGCTTTATTAATTTCCCAATCTAAAACATTAGATAGTACTTCTTCTTTAGCATATTTATATGACAATTTACTAATATCTTCGTCATTCCATTCTATACTTACTTTTCGAGCTTTCGCTTTATAACATTCTTCTACAAGATAACTTGCAAATTCTCTTTGTCTTGTAGAAATATAAATAATAACATCTTGACCTTTCTTTAAATTAATTCCGATTTTTACCGCAACTTTTGCAAATCTTCTATATATTGTTTTATTCATAAAATCCGAGATAACCTCGAACTCACATCCTTTCAAAACAATTATATCATAAATAAATCTTTTTTGTGTTATAATCGAAATAATGGAGGGATTTTTTTATGAAATTAGAAACAAAAAGATTAGTATTAAGAAATTGGTTAGAAACAGATTATAAGGAATTATATAATTTAGCAAAAGAAAAAGAAATTGGGTTAAATTGTGGTTGGCTACCACATACAAGTTTAAAAAATAGCCAAGAAATATTAAAAAAGTGTTTGATGAAAGATTTAACATTTGCAATAACTCTTAATAAAAAAATAATTGGATGCATATCTATAATGTTAAAAGGTGAATCAGATATTACAGATGATAATAGTGCTGAAATTGGCTATTGGTTAGGTAAACCTTATTGGAATAACAGCTTTATGCATGAGGCATTAGCTGAAATAATTAACTATTCATTTAATACTTTAAATTTAGAGAAAATATATGCATGCTACTTCACTAATAATGAACGTTCAAAGAATGCACAAATAAAATGCGGTTTTAAATATGATAAAAAGATAGATAATTATTATGTTAAAAATTTATCAGAGTATAGAGAGGTTATTGTAAATGTTTTATATAATGAAAAACACACTAAAAATTGATTTTTTTTATCTCACCTGGCTTCATATCTTTTAACTCATAATTTCCAATTTTAATTCTTTTTAAGTTTTTCACTTTGTTATTACTTAATTTAACCATTCTTCTTATTTGCCTATAAATACCTTCTGACAAAACCATTTCCAAATTGAAATTATCAATTTGTTTCACTTCAAAATCTTTTGTAAGTTTATTATCTAAAACAACAGGTTTTATAATATTTTCCATAAATTCTTTTGTAATTATATTTTCAAGGGTTACAATATATACTTTTTTTTCATGAGAACTAGGATTGCAAATTCTATTAATAAATTCTCCGTCATTAGTAAGTATCATTAACCCCTCACTATTTTTATCAAGTCGTCCACACGGCATTACTTTTTCTTTTATTGATATATTATTAATATAAGAATCTGATGTATCTTTAATGTCAGATAAAATTCCTATAGGTTTATAATATAAATAATATGAAAAATGAAATCTATTAATAATAGTATCATCAACTTTTACAATATCATATTGTTTAACAATATAAGCTAATGATTTAATCTCATCATTAACTGTAATCCTGTTTGATTTATATAAATTCATTACTTCACTTTTTGTTTTATTGGCAAATACTTTAATATAACTCGATAATATCATAAATAATTAACCT
>CAZJSR010000025.1:0-23529 GCA_964548855.1 uncultured Anaeroplasmataceae bacterium
TTTTTTAGAGTCATTTAAATTAGGATTGAGGTTATTATTTACAAAGAAATTTAAAGGGATTCTTTCGGTTATTTTAATGATTATATCAACTCTTCTATTTGTAATGTCATATTCCTTGAAAACTAATGATCTAAATCAAATATATACAGAAACAATAAATAAATATAATGAAAATCATATTATTCTTTCAAAATATAAATCAAGAGTAAATTCTAATTCATACGAAATTCCTTTTAATGAATCAGATTTAGAGGATATACTAGAATTAACTGATCATGGGTATTATCTTTATGACATAGGAACTAGTTTTTCTTATAATAATAATTATTTTTCTATTAACTACGCTATGGAGTATAGTGACAAACTAGTAGATGATTTAGAAATTAAACTATTATATGGTGATTTTCCTAAAAGCGAAAAAGAATGTTTGATTCCTAGTTGTTTTTATTATTACTTGGAGAATGTAGGATATAGTTATAATAGTTTAGATGAAGTATCTATAGGCTATAAAAATGTTCATTTTAAAATAACTGGTGTGTTTGATGACGGATATTCAAAAGAAGAATATTTAGATTATCGTAATGGAGATTTAGATGAACAAAAGTTATCTCAAAAGATGAGAAATGATAAATTAATTAATACAATGATTGTTTATCCAGATAGTACTGATATATATAGAAAATATGGTATAAAAATAGAATTATCTTTACATAATACGTATTATACTAATTCGGTTATGCTTAAAGATTTAAATGATGTTCAATATGTTGACATTAGAGAAGGTAATCTATATTTAAATTTAAGCGTGATTTCAAAAGAGTTAGGATTTGACTATGTATATGGTGATGCTTTAACTGATACAGAACAAAATAGAGTATCTAATTATATAAAAAATAATTCAAATATAAGTCTTAAATTAACATATCCAACATATAATATGAATGAAAAATTAACACTAGCAGGATATTATTATAGTTCTAATGAATCTGATGTATTAATAATAAAAGATAGAACGAGGTATCTTTATGAAGGATATAAAAATAGTTCTAATTATTTAGTTTCAACAAAATATAATTTTAGAAAAATAGTTGATAAAGTTATGCCAAATACAATTTCAGATAAATATGGTGGATTTTGTAGTGGTGGTTTATCTAATTCTGGTTTTTTGAAAATTTCTAATTGTTATATATTATCTAATATTATTGAAGTTAGAATAGATTATGAATTCTATTCATATCTTTTTTTGGCAATTAGTTTGATTTTTATATTCATATCAATGATTTTAATGGTTAGTCAGACTAATACTAATATAGAAGAAAATATTAGAGAGATTGGAATAATTAAATCATTAGGTGGAAGCAATTTAGATTTATTTAATATATTTAATACAAATAATATTATAAATATGCTGGCTAATGTATTCGCGACATGTATTCTTTACCCTGTTGGTATTGATATCTTAAATAAGATATGTTATCGTCGGATGATATTTGATATACCGCTTTTCTTTATTGATTTTAAAGGTATTTTATTAATAATTATTATAAGTTTAATAGTTCCGATTGTATCAACGATAATTCCAATATATAATTTAAATAAGAAAAGTATATCAAGGGTTATAAAGTCTAAGTAGGAGTTCAATTTGAACTCCTTTATTTTATTATACTTTTATTAAAATATAATTTAGGTTATAATATTAATGGTGGTTGTATGAGAATAAATCAAGAAATTATATTAGCTGTTAATAATAGAAATAGAACTAATATAAATAAATGTTTTAAAGATATATATGATAAATACATTAATTTATTGTTTTATAATGCATTAAGGATTGTTGGTTCAAAGATGGCAGCATTAAAGGTTGCGAATGATACTTTTTGGATATTATTTAAAAATATAACATCGGTGGAAGATTTAGAAGAAGATTTAGTTTATTTAAATAATGAAAATGCTATTAAATATACATCTAATAAGGATGTCGCATATGATGAATATAATGAAATACTAAGGGATTTAGAGATGACTGATGAGCAGTTAGATATTTATATTAATGTTGTTTTGTATGAAAGAAATATAAATAATTATCGTAAATATAAAAATCTAAAGAAAAGGAATTTAAAACTGATCATGTATCAAGCTATATTACAAGATAAAAATGAGAAAGTATTAAATCTAATAAATGCCAATTCTGATTATGATAGTATTTCTTCTAAAATAGAAATGCCAGTTGGTAGATTTTATGTAAAAGAGAAGAAATTTATTAGAACTGGAATTTTTTTAATTTTAACTTGTGTTATTTGTTTTATAATTGCGTTTATTATATCCGCTATACCAAGTACAAATCCAAATGTTGGAAGAAGTTTCTTTTATGTATCTTGTACGACTCTGGTTGTAGGAATAATATGTGTGGTTATAAGTTCGGCTATAAACAAGTATAATAATAGGACGTGATTAAAATGAATATAAAAATAGATTCTGTTATAAGTGAAGGTTTTTCTTATGGGAAAGTTGTACATATGGATTTAACTTATTCAGAATACAATGTTACTGATATAGATATCGAATCTGAAAAGAATAAATTTAAGTGTGCTATAAATGCATCTATAAATGAACTTGAATCCTTAAAAAATGAACTTATTGATAATGATAAAGAGTTTATAGATGTTCATAAAGCTCTTATACTTGATCCTTTATTGTATGATAAGGTTATGTCTTTAATTGAAAATGGAGAACATGCTAGTAATGCATTTAAAAATAGTGTTGATTATTTTATTAGCCAAATAGAAGAATCTAAAAGCGTTTATTTAAAAGAACGTGTATTAGATATGAAAGATATAAAAAAAAGAGTATTGTCACATATTGAAAATAATATAGAAAAAAAGATTGAAGGAAAGTTTATATTAGTTATAGAAGAACTATATCCTTCATTAATAATGACTTATAAAGATAATTTATTGGGAGTTATTGCGCTTAAGGGAGGATTTACATCGCATAGTGCAATTTTATGTAAATCTAAAGAAATTCCATATGTGGTTGTATCAGATGTTAAAAATATTAATGGAGAGGTTATCATTGATACAAGGGAAGGTGCTATAATTACAAATCCTAGTAATGATTTAGTAAAAAAATATATGGATTCTCTTTTAGAAAAAGACAACTTTACCATAAATGATTTTTCATCATTTGGTATTAGTCTTCTTGCGAACGTTAGTAATAACAATGAACTGAAAAATGTTATAAAATATAATATGGATGGTATCGGATTATATAGAAGTGAAATTATATTTATGAATCTAGATAGGCCGATGACATTAGAAGAACAAGTGAAGATTTATAGTGAAGCAATAGAACTTATGCATGATAAATCTATAACAATAAGAACATTTGATATAGGTGATGATAAGAATCTTTCTTATATTAAGTCATTTAATAAAGGAATAGATAATTATATAAATAATAAAGAAATATTTGAAAATCAAGTAAAAGCCTTAATTAAATCAAATAAATATAATAATTTAAGAATTATGTTTCCAATGATAGAAACATATGAGGAATTTTTATATTTAAAGGATTGGGTGCTTAAAATAAAACATGATTTAAATAATGATAGTTGTTTTAAAATTGGAATGATGTTAGAAACAAAAGAAGCATTAAAGAATATATCTGATTTTTCAGATGTTGATTTCATTTCGATTGGAACGAATGATTTAACACGTGAATTATATAATATAAATAGAGAAGATAATATAAATTATAATAACTATATAACAGAATTATTAAGTGAGTTAGAGAAAGTTGTTAGTCATTGTAAGAAAAATAACATTAGTTTATCAATATGTGGTGAAATAGCAAGTGTAAAATCAATAGTTAGAAGACTTTATAGAATAGGAATAAAAAATTTTAGTATTAGTAGTGCATTTGCAAGAAGTATAAATCAGGCGTTATTAGATGAATTAGAAGAATGAAATGTAGGAATTTTTCCTGCATTTTTTTGTTAAAATCGATGATTACAAATCTAAAATAAAAAAAATAAAATTAGGTATTGTATTATATGTTTTTTTGTTATATAATGAAAAAGACTCAGGTCAAGAGTTGGCTGTGAAGTGGGAGGTTGCCGATACACCGAAGTACGTTGTCAGCCGATGTGTAGGGTTTTTCCATGGAGCAAGTCTATAAAGGATTATAGGCGAAAGGAGTAATTAAAAATGGCAAAAGAAAAAATTAGAATTCGTTTAAAATCTTATGATCACAGATTATTAGATGAAGCAGCGAAGAAAATTGTTGAAAGTGTAAAGAAGGCAGGTTCTGTAGTAAATGGACCAATTCCTCTTCCAACAGAGAAGGAGATTTTCACAATCTTACGTTCTCCGCACGTTAACAAGGATTCTCGTGAGCAATTCGAACGTAGAACTCATAAGAGATTAATCGAAATTGTGGAACCAAATCCACAAACAATTGAAGCTTTAATGCACATTGCACTACCTAGTGGTGTTGACATTGCTTTAAAGAAGTAAAAAAATATTTATTAAAATTTTAGAAAGAGGTGTAACTCATGGCTAAGGGAATCTTAGGTAGAAAATTGGGGATGACTCAAATTTTCAATGCAGCAGGTGATTTAATTCCTGTAACAGTAATCGACTGTACACCAAACGTTGTTCTTCAACAAAAGACTGTTGAAAATGATGGATATGTTGCTGTTCAAGTTGGTTATGAAGACAAACGTGAAAGTCTTGCTAACAAACCAGAAATGGGACACGTTGCTAAGGCTGGTACTGCTCCTAAGCGCTTCATAAGAGAATTCCGTTTCTCAGAAGCTAATGGAGGAAACGATTTAGTATCTTATAACGTTGGTCAAGAAGTTAAGTGTGATATATTTACAGAAGGAGAAGTTGTAGACGTTACTGGTGTTTCAAAAGGTAAAGGATATGCCGGAACAATCAAGCGTTACAATGCTCGTAGACAAAGAATGACACACGGTGTTTCAGCATCGCATAGAGAAGTTGGTTCTATGGGACCAATCAAAGGAAATATGAAGGGTAAGAAAATGCCTGGTCATATGGGATGCGAAGTGGTTACATTACAAAATCTTACAATCGCTAAGGTTGATGTAGAAAGAAACTTAATTTTAATTAAGGGTAATGTACCAGGACCTAAAAAAGGTTTAGTAGAAATTAAAACAGCTGTTAAGGCTGCTAAGTAGTATTTGAATTAGGAAAGGAGATTTATTATGCCAACAATCGCATTATTAAATCAAGCTGGTAAAAAGGTAAATGATATTACTTTATCAGATGATATCTTTGGAATTGAACCTAATCAACAAGTTCTTTATGATGTAGTTAATGCTCAAAGAGCTGCAATGCGTCAAGGAACTCATGACGTTAAGACTCGTACTGAGGTTAGCGGTGGAGGTAGAAAACCTTGGAGACAAAAGGGTACAGGACGTGCTCGTCAAGGATCTATCCGTGCTCCTCAATGGCGTGGTGGAGGTCAAGCTTTTGGACCTACTCCAAGAAAGTATGATGTTAAGGTTAACAAGAAAGTTAAACAATTAGGTTTAAAATCTGCATTATCTTATAAAGTATTAAATGAAAAGATGATCGCTGTTGAAGATATTAAATTCGACACAATCAAAACAAAGAACTTCATTGAGTTCTTAAATAACATCAACGCAAATGCTAAGACATTAGTTTTAGTTGGAGAATTAGATGCTAACACTGCTTTAAGTGCTAGAAACTTAAGTAGCGTATTTGTATGCCCAGTTGAGCATACTTCAGTTTATGACATTTTATGTTATGACAAACTAGTTGTTACTAGTGAAGTTATTTCATATTTCGAGGAGGCTTTGAAGTAATATGTTAAAAATTTATGAAATTATTAAAGAGCCAATCATTACAGAAAAATCAATGGCATTAAAGGAAACTTATAATAAGTATACTTTTAAAGTTGATAAAAGAGCTAATAAGATTGAAATTAAGAATGCTGTAGAGCAATTATTCAATGTAAAAGTTGTTGATGTAGCAACAATTAATGTTTTACCAAAGGCTAAGAGAGTTGGAAAATATGCTGGTTATACTTCTGCATATAAGAAAGCAATCTGTAAAGTAGCTGATGGACAAAAGATCGATGCATTTAGCATTGACTAATTAGAAAATAGATTATTATAGGAGATTGAAATAATATGGCAGTTAGAACATATAAACCTACCACTAATGGTAGACGTAACATGTCAGTTTTAACATTTGATGAGATTACAACTAGCACTCCTGAAAAGTCATTATTACAACCATTAAAGAAAAATTCTGGACGTAATAATAGTGGAAAGATTACTGTTCGTCATAAAGGTGGAGCAGTTAAGAGAAAATATCGTGTTATTGACTTCAAGAGAAATAAAGACGATATCGTAGGACGCGTAGCAACTATTGAATACGATCCTAACAGAAGTGCAAATATCGCATTAGTTGTTTATGCTGATGGTGAAAAGAGATATATTATTGCAGCTGAAGGATTAAAAGTTGGACAAGAAGTTGTTTCTGGAAATAACGTTGATATTAAAGTTGGAAATGCATTACCAATCGCATTAATCCCAGTTGGTACAGTAATACATAATATTGAATTACATCCTGGTAAGGGTGGACAATTAGCACGTAGTGCTGGTACATCTGCTCAAATCTTAGGACGTGAAGAAAAATATGTACTTGTTAGATTAAGTAGTGGAGAAGTTCGTAAGGTTTTAGGAACTTGTAAAGCTACAATCGGTGTTGTTGGAAACGCTGAACACGAATTAGTTAAGATCGGTAAAGCTGGTAGAGCTCGTCATATGGGACTTCGTCCAGAAGTACGTGGTTCTGTTATGAACCCTAACGATCACCCTCATGGAGGAGGAGAAGGTAAGTGTCCAATCGGACGTCCAACTCCAGTTACACCTTGGGGTAAACCTGCTCTAGGACTTAAGACTAGAAAACATAAGAAGTCTACAGACAAGTTAATTGTTCGTAGAAGAAATGATAGATAATCTCTAATCGGAAGGAGGAAACACTGTGGCACGTTCAATAAAGAAGGGACCATTTTGCGATGAAAGCCTAATGAAAAAGGTTGAAGCACAAAATGCCGCTGGTGAAAATAAAGTAATTCAAACATGGTCACGTCGTTCAACTATTTTCCCTGCATTTGTAGGACATACATTCGGGGTATACAATGGTCGTGAACACACACCTGTTTATGTAACAGAAGACATGGTAGGACATAAGTTAGGAGAATTCGCTCCAACTAGAAATTATCATGGACATGAAAAAGAAGATAAAAAGGCATCAAAAAGATAACAGGAGGAACTAAAGATGGAAGCAAAAGCTATAGCAAATACTGTAAGAATTACTCCTCGTAAAGCTCGTCTTGTTGTTGATATGATTCGTTCAAAGGATGTTAGAGAAGCCTTTGCAATCTTAAAACTTACAAACAAGAATGCTAACGAAGCAGTATACAAAGTTTTAAAATCTGCATGTGCTAATGCAGAAAACAATAATGGTATGGATGCAAATAATCTATACGTTAAAGAAGCTTACGTTAATGATGGTATGAGAATGAAAAGAATGTTACCTCGTGCTAAGGGACGTGGAGACGTTATTATTAAAAGAACTTGCAACATCACTATCGTAGTTGCTGAAAAAGAATAATTAAGGAGGAACAAACATGGGTCAAAAGGTTAGTCCAGTTGGATTACGTGTAGGTATCAACCGTGATTGGGATGCATCTTGGTATGCAGACAAGAATGATGTTGCTGATTTATTACATGAAGATTTAAGAATTCGTAAATTCTTAGAAACTTACACTGATAAAGCAAATTCAGTTGATTATAGAAAAGCATCAATTTCTCGTATCGTAATCGAACGTATAAAAGGATCAAATAATAAGGATCGTGTTAAAATTGCATTATACACTGCTAAGCCAGGTATAGTTATCGGTAAGGGTGCTGAAACTATGAATGCAGTGGTTTCTAAATTAGAGTATATGACAAAGAAAGAAATCATGCTTAATGTTATAGAAATTAAGAAACCTGAATTAGATGCTACATTAGTAGCAAAATCAATTGCAGAACAATTAGAGGCACGTGCATCATTTAGACGTGTTCAAAAATTAGCTATGCAAAGAGCTTTAAAGGCTGGGGCAAAGGGAGTTAAGACTCTTATCTCTGGACGTTTAGGTGGAGCAGAAATGGCTCGTAGCGAAGGATATAATGAAGGTCAAGTACCTCTTCAAACTCTTCGTGCTGATGTTGATTATGCAACTGCAGAAGCTGATACAACTTATGGTAAACTTGGAGTTAAAGTATGGATCTATAAAGGTGAAGTTCTTAACTTAAAGAACCGTCAAGAAGCAGATAAGGCTGAAAGAAATACAAAGTCTGATAGACCAAGAAATAATAAAGGTCCTAAGACTAATAAAAACACTGCTAAGGCAGATAACAGTTCTAAGGGAGGTAACTAATTATGTTAATGATTCCAAAAAGAACAAAATATAGACGTCCTCACCGTGTTTACTATGAAGGAAAAGCAAAAGCTGGTACTGAATTAGCTTTTGGAGATTACGGATTAGTTGCATTAGAAGGATGTTGGTTAACAAATAGACAAATCGAAGCTGCACGTATTGCGATTACTCGTTATTTCGCACGTCAAGGTAAGGTTTGGATTAAAGTATATCCTCATATTTCTAAGACTAAAAAGCCTTTAGAAGTACGTATGGGATCAGGAAAAGGTTCTCCTGAATCTTGGGTTGCTGTTGTTAAGGAGCAATTAATATTATTCGAAGTTGGTGGAGTAACTGAAGAAGTTGCACGCGAAGGTTTAAGACTTGCTTCTCACAAGCTTCCAATTAAGACTAAGTTTATTAAAAAGGAAGGTGCTGAGTAATGAAAAACGCTGATATCAGAAAGTTATCAACAGAAGAAATCAATGCTCAAATCAAAGAGCTTAAGGCTGAATTATTCAACTTAAAGTTCCAAAATGCACTTGGACAAGTAGAAAACACTGCTCGCATCGGGCAAGTTAGAAAGACAATCGCTAGAATGAAGACAATTCTTAGCGAGCGCGAAAGCAATAAGTAGGAGGTAAACACATGGAACGTAATACTCGTAAGACATTCACTGGTACTGTTGTATCAGATAAAATGGATAAGACAATCACTGTTGCTGTAGATACATATAGAAAGCACAGATTATACGGAAAGCGTGTTAAGAAAACTACAAAGCTTCATGCGCATGATGAAAATAATACAGCTAAAATCGGTGATGTTGTAAAAATTATGGAAACTAGACCATTATCAAAAATGAAACGTTTCCGTCTAGTAGAAGTCGTAAAGACTAAAGAAATCCTTTAATCACTAGTTCCTGAAAGGAGGTACTCATATGGTTCAACAAGAAACTAGACTTGCAGTAGCTGACAACTCAGGTGCTCGTGAGTTATTAATTATAAAAGTATTAGGTGGAGCACTACATAGATATGCTAATGTTGGTGATGTTGTAGTCTGCACTGTTAAGAAAGCATTACCTAACGGTTCAGTTAAAAAAGGTGATGTTGTTAAAGCCGTTATCGTTCGTACTAAGCATGGTCTTAGAAGAAATGATGGTTCATATATTAAATTTGACGAAAATGCAGCAGTTATCATTCGTGAAGATTTAACACCACGTGGAACTCGTATTTTCGGACCTGTTGCTAGAGAACTTCGTGACAAGAATTTCATGAAGATCGTATCTTTAGCTCCAGAAGTTCTATAAGGAGGTGCACTTGAATGCTTATTAAAACAGGTGATACAGTAGTAGTTATCGCAGGAAAGAATAAATATACTGTTGATAAGAAGGGTAATAAAACTCAAACTACTGGTAAAGTAATTAAAGCTTTACCTAAAACTAATCAAGTTATAGTTGAGGGTGTAAATATTATTAAGAAGCACGTTAAGCCTAATCAAGCTCAACAATCAGGTAGCATTGTTGAAATTGAAGCTCCAATTTCAGTTTCAAATGTTATGTTACTAGATCCAAAGACAAACAAACCTTGTCGTGTTTCTATTAAAATAAATGAAAAAGGCGAAAAAATCAGAGTCTCTAAGAAATCTGGTTATGAATTTAAATAATCTTTTAGAGAGGAGGTAAACTGATAAATATGAATCGTTTACAAGAAAAGTATAATAATTCTGTAAAAGCAGAATTACAAAAACAATTTAACTATTCTTCATCAATGGAAATCCCTAAGATTGAAAAAATCGTATTAAATATGGGAGTTGGTGACGCTGTTGCAAATTCAAAGGTATTAGATGATGCCGTTGAAGAAATGAAATTAATTGCTGGACAAAAACCAGTTGTTACAAGAGCTAAGAAATCAATTGCTAGCTTTAAGCTTCGTGAAGGAATGCCTATCGGATGTAAAGTAACATTAAGAGGAGAAAAAATGTATGAGTTCTTAGATAAACTTATTTCTATCGCTCTTCCACGTGTTCGTGACTTCCGCGGAATTTCTGCAGATGCTTTCGATGGTCGTGGTAACTACACTTTAGGTATTAAGGAACAACTTATTTTCCCTGAAATCAACTTTGACCAAGTTAAGAAGATTCGTGGATTAGATGTTGTAATCGTTACTACAGCTAAATCAGACGAAGAAGGACGTGCCCTACTTACATTAATGGGTATGCCTTACAAAAAGTAGAAAGGGAATCTAATATGGCAAAGAAATCTTTAATCGCTAAGAATCATAGAAAAGCTAAATTCTCTGCTCGTGAATATACACGTTGTGAACGTTGTGGACGTCCACATGCAGTTATTAGCAAATTCAAATTATGCCGTGTTTGTTTTCGTGAATTAGCATACAAGGGACAAATCCCTGGTGTTAAGAAAGCAAGCTGGTAATTCGTAAAAATATTTTTTTCCAGGTTATGGAAGGAGGAACAAGCTTATGGTTATGACAGATCCAATTGCGGATATGCTAACTCGCATCAGAAATGCGAGCAAAATGAAACATGAAACAGTTGAAATGCCTGCATCTTCAGTTAAATCAAGCATCTTAGATGTTCTTAAGAATGAAGGATTCATTGCAGACTATCAAACTGCTACAAATGATAACAAGAGTGTTACTACAGTAACATTAAAGTACTATAATAACGAATCTGTTATTAAGGGACTTAAGAGAGTAAGTAAACCAGGTTTAAGAGTTTACGCTGAGGCTGATAAGTTACCTAAGGTTCTAAATGGTTTAGGTATCGCTGTTATTTCTACTTCAAAGGGAGTTATGACAGATAAAGAAGCTCGTAAACAAAAAATCGGTGGAGAAGTAATTGCTTACATTTGGTAATAAAATAAAACAGGAGGTGTTCTAATATGTCTCGTATTGGTAATAAGAAGGTTACATTACCTGCTGGAGTAACATTTAATGTTGATGAAAACAATAATGTAACTGTAAAAGGACCTAAAGGAGAATTAAGTGCTCCATTCAACAAGAATATTAAATTTGAACTTGATGGAGATGTAGTTACAGTTATTCGTCCTGATGACTCAAAAGCTATGAAGACTATTCACGGTACTTCACGTGCTAACTTCAACAATATGGTTGTTGGTGTTTCAGAAGGATTTAAAAAACAATTAGACATCATTGGAGTTGGATACCGTGCATCATTAAAGGGAAATACTTTAGTAATTGCAGCAGGATATTCACACGATGTTGAATTCGAAATTCCTAAGGGAGTTAGTGTTGAACTTCCTAAGAATACAGTTGTAATTGTATCAGGAATTGATAAACAAGTTGTTGGACAATTTGCGGCAGAAATTCGTGAAGTACGTAAGCCTGAACCATATCTAGGTAAGGGAATTCGTTACACTGATGAAAATGTACGTCGTAAAGAAGGAAAAACAGCTAAGAAGTAATAGAAAGGAGTGCTCGTAATATGATTAGTAAAGTTTCAAGTAATGTAAAGCGTCTAAAGAGACATTTACGTATTCGTAAAAATATTTCAGGAACTACTGAAAAACCTCGTTTAAATGTTTTCCGTTCAAATAAGCAAATTTATGCTCAAATTATTGATGATGTTAATGGTAAAACATTATGCAGTGCTTCTTCTCTAGATAAAGAGCTAGGACTAACTAATGGTGGTAATGTTGAAGCTGCTGCTAAGGTTGGTACTCTTGTTGCACAACGTGCATTAGAAGCAAATATTAAGAATGTCGTATTCGACCGTGGTGGATATTTATATCATGGACGTGTTAAGGCATTAGCTGAAGCAGCAAGAGCTGCTGGATTAGAATTCTAATAGAAGGAGGATTTCAACATGCGTCAAGAACGTGAACGTAATGTAAAAGAACAACCTGAGTTTGAAGAAACAGTTGTTACAATTAATCGTGTAACTAAGGTTGTTAAAGGTGGTAGACGTTTCCGTTTTGCTGCTCTAGTAGTTATTGGAGACAGAAAAGGAAATGTTGGATTTGGTACAGGAAAAGCACTAGAAGTACCAGATGCAATTAAGAAAGCCATCGAAAGTGCTAAAAAGAACATGATAAGTGTTCCTACTGTAAATACAACAATTCCTCATGAAATTACAGGTATATATGGAGCTGGACAAATTTTCCTTAAGCCAGCTGCTGCCGGAACTGGAATCATCGCTGGAGGTCCAGTACGTGCTGTTTTAGAATTAGCAGGTATTTCTGACATCCTTTCTAAGTGTCAAGGATCAAGAACACCTATAAATATGGTTAGAGCGACTTTCGAAGGTTTAAAGAACCTTCAGACTGTAGAAAGTGTTGCTGCACGTCGTGGTAAGACTGTAGCTGAGATTTTAAAGTAATATGAAATATCAAATAACACTAGTTAAAAGCTTAATCGGTCGTAAACCTAACCAAGTTGCAACAGCAAAGGCATTAGGACTAACTAAAATTGGTTCTACTGTAGTTAAAGAGGAAAATGAAGCTATTAAGGGACAAATCATCACAATAGCTCACTTAGTAAAAGTAGTTGAAATTGAAAAATAATAAGGAGGTGCCTTACTTATGTTAAATGAGTTAAAACCAGTTGAAGGTGCTAGACATTCAAGAAAACGTCTAGGACGTGGATGCGGAAGTGGACTTGGAAAAACTTCTGGAAAAGGTAATAAGGGACAAAATTCTCGTTCAGGTGGAGGAGTTCGTCCTGGATTCGAAGGAGGACAACTTCCTTTATTCCAACGTTTACCTAAGAGAGGATTCAAAAACGTTAATCGTAAAGAATACGCTATTATTAACCTAGCTGATCTTGAAATGTTTGAAAACGGAACTAAAGTTACTTTAGAAATGTATTTCGAAACAGGATTAGTTAAGAAAGTTTATAATGGAATTAAAGTTCTTGCAGAAGGAACTTTAACTAAGAAGTTAACTGTTCAAGCTCATAAGTTTTCAGCAGCAGCTAAAGAAGCAATCGAAGCTGCAGGCGGAACTGTTGAGGTGATCTAATTTGTTAAGTAAGATAAAGAGAATTTTTAGTAATCCTGATATTGTTAGGAAGATACTATTTACATTCTTAATACTTTTAGTTTTCAAATTAGGTACATATTTACCAATACCATTGATTGACACAGTAGGTGTTAAACAATTACTAGATGGAAACAGCTTTTTAACAATCCTTAATACTTTTAGTGGTGGAGGATTAAGCTCGTTTTCAGTTCTAGCTTTAGGTATATCACCATACATTACAGCGGAAATCGTTGTACAAATGTTACAAATGATTATTCCTAAATTAAAGGAATGGTCAGAACAAGGTGAAACTGGTAAGGCTAAAGTAAATAGAATAACTAGATACGTAACAGTAGTTTTAGCATTTGTTCAAGCTTTAGCTTTATTATTTGGTCTAGGATCTAGACCTGAAAATATCCTTCAAGCTAATGTATTAGCTGATAAGGATTTATTCTGGTTATTCTATATCTATATGGCTATAGTAATAACTGCTGGTTCAGCATTCACAATGTGGTTAGCTGACCTTATAACAAGACATGGAGTTGGTAATGGTTCATCAATGATCATTACTGCAGGTATTGTATCATCAATTCCTTCTATGTTTACAACTCTATGGAGTAAATATATTACAGCTGGAGTAACTGTTTCATCTGTTATATGTTTTATTCTTGTAATCTTGTTATATATTATAATGATTTTACTTGTAATTTTCATGGAAGGTGCTAAGCGTAGAGTTCCAATTCAATATGCTAACCGCCAAGGAAATACAAATTCAGATATTCCAATTAAGCTAAATTGTGCTGGAGTAATACCTGTTATCTTTGCATCAACAATTTTAAGTATTCCTCTTACAATTATTGGAATGATGGGACTTTCAACAGAAACATCATCTGTAGCTAAGTGGTTTGATCAAATATTTAATTATCAACAACCAATCGGTATGGTAATTTATGTTGTATTCATTTATTTCTTTGCGTTCTTCTATTCATTTTTACAAATGGATCCAGATAAAATGGCAGATAACTTGTCAAAGCAAGGAGCGTATATTCCAGGATATAGACCTGGTGAGGATACAAAAATTCAATTATCTAAGTTATTATTTAGAATTACATTAATAGGTGCTACATATCTTGCAGTTCTTGCGTTAGTTCCAATTATAGTATCTAAGATATTTGGATTTACAACATCAGAACAATCAGTTATAACAGTTGGAGGAACAAGTTTACTAATTATAGTAGGTGTTGCGATTGAAACTGTTAAACAACTTGAAACAGATTCTGATACTGAAACTTATAAAGGTATTTTATAATAGAGGTAAGTTAGTATGAAGTTATTAATTACTGGAAAGCCTGGTGCCGGAAAAGGTACACAAGCTGTTAATATAAAAGAATATTATAATATTCCACATATATCAACAGGAGATATGTTTAGAGCTGCGATGAAAGCAGGAACTAAGATGGGACTTTTAGCTAAGAGCTATATGGAACAAGGAAAACTTGTACCAGATGAAGTAACAATCGGAATTGTAGAAGATAGACTTCTTGAGGATGATTGTAAAGATGGTTTCTTACTTGATGGATTCCCTCGTAATCTTGCCCAAGCAGAAGCACTTGATAAGTTCTTAACAAAGAATGGAATCAAGTTAGATGCAGTATTAGATGTTGATGTAGCTAACGAAATTCTTGTAAGAAGAATGGTAGGAAGACGTGTTTGTAAACAATGCGGAGCAACATTCCATGTTGAATTTAATGCGCCAAAAGTTGAAGGTGTTTGTGATAACTGTGGTTCACCACTTGTTCAAAGACCTGATGATAACGAAGAGACTGCTGTTAATCGTTTAGCTGTATATGATGAAAACACAGCACCTTTATTAGCATATTATGAAAAACAAGGTTTATTAAAGACTGTAAATGGTGATCAAGATTTCGATTCTGTATTTGCAGATATTAAAAATATCCTTGCATAATAGTATAATTGACGAAGCTTAGTTACTCATTGTGAGTAGCTAAGATAAATCAGTTTAGTCAATAATTAATCATAAAAATGATTTAGTTTGGCTATGCCAGTCATCAATAGATGATAAATGCTTTAACTTTAGAGTTACGCATTAAACTATTTCCAATAAATGTATACTACTTATTACGAAGTAGTTATGATGTAAAAAGCTTTATACAAGGAGGCAATCTTATGGCAAAAGAAAAGGATAATATAATTGAGATGGAAGGTAAAGTATTAGATGTACTTCCTAATACTCAATTCATTGTAGAACTTGATAACGGACATCAAGTTCTTGCCCACGTTTCTGGTAAAATCCGTATGAATAACATTCGCATTTTACCAGGTGACAAAGTAACTGTTGAAATGTCAACATACGATTTAACACGTGGACGTATAACTTACAGACGTAAGTAATTTTACACTCGGAGGTATTAAAATGAAAGTTAGACCGTCAGTAAAACCAATGTGTGACAAATGTAAAGTCATCAAAAGAAAAGGCCGTGTAATGGTCATTTGCGAAAACCCAAAGCATAAACAAAGACAAGGATAGAATTTATAGGAGGTGCGTTTAAATGGCACGTATTGCTGGAATAGATATTCCTAGAGATAAAAGAATTGTTGTAGCATTAACATACATTTATGGTATTGGTAATACAACTGCTCAAAAGATTTTAGCTGCTGCAAATGTTTCTGAAGACATCCGTACTAAGGATTTAACTGAAGAACAACTTGGAGCAATCCGTTCTGAAGTAGCTAAGATTAAGGTTGAAGGAGATTTACGTAGAGAAGTAGCTTTAAACATTAAGAGATTAATGGAAATTGGATGCTACAGAGGTATGCGTCACCGCAGAAACTTACCTGTTCGTGGACAAAATACTAGAAATAACGCTCGTACTCGTAAGGGTCCTAAACATACAATTGCAAATAAGAAGAAAGCTTAATAACCGTTAGGAGGTAAATAATTATGGCACGTAAAGTAACTAAGCGTCGTGTGAAGAAGAACGTTCCTTTTGGAGTTGCTCATATTCACTCAACTTTTAATAATACAATCGTTACAATCACTGATCCAGCTGGAAATGCATTAGCATGGTCAAGTGCTGGAGCATTAGGATACAAGGGTAGCCGTAAGTCAACTCCATTTGCTGCACAATTAGCAAGTGAAGCTGCTGCAAAGGCTGCAATGGATCAAGGAGTTGTAAAGGTAGAAGTTTCTGTTAAAGGTCCAGGACCAGGTAGAGAAGCTGCTATTCGTTCATTACAAGTTGCAGGATTAGAAATTACTGCAATTAAAGATGTTACACCAGTTCCGCATAATGGATGTCGTCCACCAAAGCGCCCACGCGGATAGTTTTAAAAGGAATGATTATCTAAAAGGAGGTCCCATATCATTATGAAGGATTTAAAATTTGAAAAGCCAAATACTAGTGTTGAAGAACTGTCACAAGATGGTAATTATGGAAAGTTCGAAATCTCTCCACTTGAAAGAGGATTCGGATTAACACTTGGAAATGCATTAAGAAGAGTATTATTATCTTCATTACCTGGTACTGCTTTTGTAAATGTACAAATTGACGGTGCACAACATGAATTTATGTCAGTTGATGGAGTTGTTGAGGATGTAATTACTATCATCCTAAATCTTAAGCGTGTTATTTTAAAGACTGATTCAGAGGATCCAAACTTTGAATGTAAAGTTGAAATTCACAAAGGTGAAGGAGAAGTAACAGCTGCAGATATCATTCACGGAAACGAAATTACTATCGTTAACCCTGAACAACATATCGCTACTGTAGCAAATGGTGGAAACTTAAGTATGGTTTTAACTGTTCGCCGTGGTGTTGGATATGTATCTGCTGATAAGAATAAGAAGTTCAGCAATACTGTTGGTGTGATTGCTATTGATTCAATCTATACTCCAATTGTTAATGTTTGTTTCAATGTTGAAAAAACTCGTGTTGAAAATGAAGCAAATCATGACAAGTTAATCATGGAAGTAACAACTAATGGTTCAATTACTGCGAAAGAAGCTATCGCTATTGCTTCTAAGATGATGATTGAGCATTTAAGCGTAGTTGTTGAATTAAGCGAAAAGGCATCATCTACAGATTATATGATTGAACAAGAGACTAACTCTCAAAACAGTAAGCTTGGAATGTCTATTGATGAATTAGACCTTTCTGTTCGTTCTTATAACTGTTTAAAGAGAGCTGCTCTTAATACAGTTCAAGAACTTACAGCTAAATCTGAAGAAGATATGATGAAGGTTCGTAATTTAGGACGCAAATCATTAAAAGAAATAAAAGAAAAATTAGAAAGCATGGGATTAGGATTTAGAAAAGACTAATTCATTAAAGAAGGAGGACTTTATTTATGGCAAGTTATAGTAGATTACGCCGTAATTCAGCTCAAAGAAAAGCTTTATTACGTGATTTAATTACTGATTTAATTCTTAACGGACAAATCGAAACTACTGAAGTTAAAGCAAAAGAATTAAAGAGATTAGCTGACAAGATGGTAACTCTTGGAAAAACTAATACTTTACATTCTCGTCGTCAAGCAGCTTCTTTCATCCGTTTTGAAAAGGATGCTGAAGGAAATTATGCAATCCAAAAATTATTCAATGAAATCGCTCCAAAATTTGCTAATCGTAACGGTGGATACACTAGAGTAATTAAGACTGGTGTTCGTCGTGGAGATGCAACTCAAATGGCTATTATTTCATTTGTAGAATAATAACAGTTTAGAAGTCCATTTTGGACTTCTTTTTTCTTTACATATGGCTTATTTTAAGATATAATCAAAAAGGCAATAAAGGAGGAAATTATGACGAATTTAAGAAGATTAACATTAATGATTTTAATATTATTTAGTATTTGCCTTACAGGATGCACAAAAAATACTAGAACACTTAATGATATTATTGATTCAAATGAATTAGTTGTTGCGCTTAATGCAGAATTTCCTCCATTTGAATATAAAAATGGAAAAGAATTTTTAGGAATTGACGTTGAAATCATTAGTGAATATGCTAAAAGTATAGGTGTTTCATGCACAATAAATGATATGGACTTTGATGCAACTTTCCTATCTGTTTATAGTACAAAAGCTGATGTGGCAATTTCTGGTATTACAGTTAATTCTAAAAGAGAAAAGAAGTTTGATTTTACAGATGCATATTATTATTCATCACAAGTAATCATTATAAATAATAATAGCATTTATAATAATACCAACACGAAAGAAGAAATAATTACATTATTATCTAATTCTAATGCTAAAATTGGGGTACAAAGAGGAACATTAGGAGAATATTATGCGTCTGGTGATGAATCATGGGGATTTGATGGAATTAAGAATACAAAAACTATTTCATATGATAATGGAGCACTTGCGTGTTCAGACTTAGCAAATGGTAAAATTGATGCGGTTATTATCGATGAAGCACCTGCAAGATTAATCTCGGAAAAATATGAGGACCTTGCAGTTTTAGAATATATATTAACAGAGGAGAAGTATGCTATCGCATTAAAAAAAGGCAATGATACACTTTTAGAATCTTTAAATACTTTTATTAAAAGTATTAAAGATAATGGTACATTAGATAGCATAGTGGAGAAATATTATGCGTAATTTATTAAATAAAGAAAGAGTCACAAAAATTGCATTTTACTCTTGTATATTAGTAGTATTGTTAATATTAGTTATTGTTTATAGAAATTCAATAAGTGAAAATCTAAAATATAACTTTTTTAATAGTGATAATATATTAAGTTTATTTACAGGACTTGGAAATACCCTTTTGATTACTGTTTTTGCGTTTGTTATTGGTGTTTTATTAGGTCTACTTACTTGTTTTATAGATGGACTTAATTCTAATAATCCATTTATAATAATATTAAAACAAATAACAAAAATATATGTAAGTATATTTAGAGGTACACCTGCTATAGTACAATTATTGATTATTTATTTTATTATTTGTAGTTCAGTGCCAGCAGAATATTCTTTATTAATCGCAATAATTGCCTTTGGACTTAATTCAGGAGCTTATGTTTCGGAAATAATAAGAGGTGCAATTAATGCAGTACCTAAAGGACAAATAGAGGCGGGTAGAAGTTTAGGTTTATCATATGGAACAGTTATGATAAAAATAGTATTTCCACAAGCAATAAGACATGCTCTTCCAAGTTTAGGTAATGAATTTATAACATTAATAAAAGAAACTTCAGTGGTTGGATTTATTGGTGCATTTGATTTAACACTTGCGTTTAGAAAACTTGCGAATGTTACATATGATTACGCAACTGTTTATATCGTAATGGGAATAACTTATTTTGTAATTGTACTAGGAGTTAGCTCATTATTTAAGTTATTAGAAAGGAAACTAATAAAACATGTCAAATAATGAAGTAATGATAAAATTAGAAAATGTAACAATTAAATATAAAAACAATACCATCTTAGATAACATAAACTTAGAAGTAAAAAAAGGTGAAGTAATATGTATCATAGGACCTTCAGGAAGTGGAAAGTCAACACTTATTAGAACAATGAATCGTCTAGTTATTCCAACAAATGGAAATGTTTTATTTAAAGGTGAAATTGAAACAGAAAAGAATATCAATCATATAAGAGAAAATATGGGAATGGTATTTCAACAATTTGAGTTATTTCCTCATCTAACAATTTTAGATAATATGACATTAGCACCACTTCATTTGAAAAAATTAACAAAAGAGGATGCAATAAATAAAGCATGTGAATTATTAGAAAGGGTAAATTTATTAGATAAAAAAGATGTTTATCCAGAATCTTTATCTGGTGGACAGAAACAACGAATCGCGATTGTAAGAGCTCTTATGTTAGATCCTGAGGTTTTATTATTTGATGAACCTACAAGTGCGCTAGATCCTGAAATGGTAAAAGAGGTTTTAAATGTAATAAAAGACTTAACAAAGACGGGTATGACGATTTGTATAGTTACTCATGAAATGAAATTCGCAAAAGAAGTTTCTTCTAGAGTATTATTTATAGACAATAAACAAATAGTAGAAGACGGAACTCCAAAAGAAGTATTTGACAATCCTAAATCTGAAAGATTAAAAGAATTCTTTTCCAAGATATTATAGTAAAATAAAAAAATGAAGAAATTATGACATTAAATCATAAAATCTTCATTTTTATTTTAATCTTTTTTCATTTTATCTGGTATTTTTGGTTGATTGAACCATATACCACATCTTCCTATAGACTCTTCACCTATAATTTCTGCCAATTTAATAATGACACTTTTTTTCTTCTTATTAACGATTTTCTTTTTCATATGATACTCCTCCTATAGTGTAGTTTTTATATTTAAAATAACCTAGTATCATAAATATTGTCGAGCATAGTAAAGGATAAGCAATAATAATTCCGATATTATAAGATGGGAAATATAAATATGATAGAAGAATTATTAAAGAATATATAGTACATATAATTACAGCTATTGTATTTAATTTTTCTAATTTTTCTTTTTTAATTTTATTATAAGGATGACCTATAGGTGCAAATATAGATATTAATATTAAGCATATTATTGATAATCCAATAGATATAGTATTTAATATAGTATAATTAATTTTTAATATAAAATTCAGTCCTATTATCATTAATATTAAAATACTTATGCAACCAATATGAGTATTAGCATGAAGACCTCCTATGGCTCTTCTAATAACTATAAATATTATTGAAAAAATTAAGGTCTGATAATAATTTTTGGTTATTATAGAACTTATAATAAGTATTATAATGTTACAAATATTTGATAATAACATTTCGAAACAATATATATATTTATCTATATCTCTTAAATTGATTTTTTTTCTTTTAAAATAAAAAAGAGTAATTTTTTTTGCTAGAAAATTCATATATAAAAACCTCCAACAATAGATTACTCTTCTTTATGTTATATTTTCAATAGTTTTGCATGAGTGGTATGTTTTTTTACATAAGTGGTAAAAAAATCAGTTTTTTATTAATACAGATGTTATAAAATAGTCTTCATCTTTAATTATTTGTAAGTTTCCATCGTATTTTTTAATAATGGATTTTATATTATTTAAACCAAATCCATGATTTAGTTTATTATTTTTTGTTGTTTCTAAATTTTGATTATCCTCTTTATTATATCTATTTTTAATGATTATATTAAGAAAGTTATTAACCTGCCTAAAATTTAATATAATTTTTCTATTAGTTTCTATTTTTAATGATGCTTCAACAGCGTTATCTAGTAAGTTTCCTACAATAATACATAAATCTATATTATCTATGTTATTAAAACTAGCGATAAAACAATCACATAAGAATTCTATATTATATAAATTAATTTTAGTTTTTTTACTATTTATTAATGAATCAAGAGAAGTATTCGTTGTATATACTATATTTTGCATTCCTTCAACAATTTCGCATATTTCATTAATTTTATTAATACCATCATTTTGATCACTATGCATTAAATCCTTAATTGCAAATAACTGATTTTTTAAATCATGCATCTCCTTAGCTGATAATATTTGTTTTTCTATTTTTTCTTCTAAATATTTAGTTTCTATATTATGTTGTTCAGTCTCTAATTCAAGTTTATGTTCTAAATTAGCCTTATTTACATAATTTTCAAATATATAGAACACGGATATATTAGCTATCACCAACAATATTTCAGCGATAACTCCGTATGTAGAATACCTAGATGTTATATTTGTACCTAATCCACCTATTAGCATAATTCCTATCATTAATGTAATAATAGGTAATATTGAGTATAAAAGTATAATGCTTTTAGACACCTTAATGCTTGTAGCCTTATTTTTTAATTGAATGAATTTAATAATTAAATAAGCTAGAGATTTTGAGCATAATACACCTACTGTATAATATAATAAGGTATTTTGTATTTCATTAACTGTTTTAGAAAATATAATGGTCATTAATAGCCCTATAATAATTTCACTAATATTAATAATTATAAAAAGTAGTAAAATAGAGAACCATCTTATTTTATTATTAAATTCATAAAGTAACGATAATATGAATATATAGATAAATAATACTATCATTCTAATAATAGAACTATCTATAAATACAGTTATAATGCTAGATATTAATATGAATGAAACATATGTTGATAATAATAACCATATATTAATTTTTTTATTACCTAATGATTTATAGAAACTGAAAATAATGAAAGCCTCAAATAAAATACTGATAATATCAATTAAATGAAAATACATTAAATACACCTTCCTATTTTATATTCATGATATTTTTTTAAGAAATTTTTTTTATTATATCTACTTATTGGTATACATTCGTCTACCCCACTTATTATTACTCTATCCTTAAGTATAGTTTCGATATAATTAAGATTAACTATATAGCTTTTATGTGTTTTGATAAAATTATAACTAATAAGTTTTTCTTCATAATCACTAAATTTACCAGTATGTATTATTGTTTTATCAGTTAGATGGATTATAATTTGTCTTGTTATTATTTCGATATATTTTATATCCTTAATTAGAATATTATTAATAATACCATTATTGCTTATTTCTATATAAATATGTTCGTTTTTATATTTAGAAATAGCTCTATTTAAATCAAATTTAAAGTCAGATTCATTAATCGGTTTTTTTAAAAATTGAAAGGAATCTAATCTAAATATTTCGGTTAAATAATTGTTATGGCTTGTTATAAAGAAAAAAATGCAATTTGGATTTTGTTGTTTTATAATTTTGCCAGCTTCTATTCCCGAAATTCCAGGCATTTCTATATCTAGAAACAATATATCAATAACACCTTTATGTTCTAGTAAATCTTCTCCACTTATATATAAATCAATTTTATAAACGACTGAATCTGTTAAAGTGGTAATTATTAGATTTTCTATTTTTTTTAAATAACTTTTTTCATCATCACATACAGCAATATTTATCATTTTTGTTCATACCTCGATAGCTTAATTATACCATAACTACATTAAAATATTACCACTTATGCAAAAATTGATACCACTTGTG
>CAZJSR010000026.1:0-23288 GCA_964548855.1 uncultured Anaeroplasmataceae bacterium
GAAAGATTTTTATTCTTGCATCTGAATAGAACTATTACGGTAGTCATAAATTGGTTGTAATCTTGAATAATTTTTTCTAAATTTTCATCTGTTATATGTTTGAATTTTTGTTTAGTTATGTTATCATTGATTTGGTTCATAAATGTAATCCTTTCTTTTGTAGCAGAAATAATTGTATTACATTTATGAGCTTTTTTCAATTAGTGAAGTTTAAACTTATAGGAGTTTGTAATAGTATTAAAAATTAATTTAATAACTATATAATTAGATCCTAATTATTCTTATAAATTATTCTTTTTATAATTCCACTTTAATTTTACAATTGAAGGGAATAAAAAAAATAAAAAAAATTGTTGACAATATAATATCCATTTGATATAATACTAATCGGGACTAAAACAGGTCCGGTGATTACATATGGCCCGTTGGTGAAATGGTTAACACACATGCCTTTCACGCATGCATTTATGGGTTCGAACCCCGTACGGGTCACCATTTAATAATAACAGGTTTGATTAAATTCAAACCTTTTTTTTGTTATTTTTATTTATTTAAATACATATATTTTTTATATGGTGATATTAATATGTGTGGATTATTTGGAAATGTTGGAAAAAATAGTTTAATTGAAACAATCAAAGGATTGAAAAAATTAGAATATAGAGGATATGATTCTTGTGGCATTGCGTTTTTTAACAAAAAATATGTCATAAAGAAAAAAATAGGAGATGTTAGTAAGTTAAATAAATATAAATTTAAAAGTGAAATTTCAATAGGACATACTAGGTGGGCGACTCATGGTAGTATTAATAAAAAAAATTGTCATCCACATAGTAGTAAGAACTTTATCCTATGTCATAATGGTATTATTGATAATTATATTGAGCTTAGGAATAAATATAATATTAAAACAATTGGACAAACAGATTCAGAAGTTATAGTACATTTACTAGAATGTTTATATGAAAACGACACACTAGAAGCTATTTATAGGTTATCAAAATTATTAAAAGGAACTTATTCTTTTTTAATAATAAATAAAAGAGAAAAAAGAATATATTTTCTTAAAAAAATAAGTCCATTATATATAGCATTATCAAATAACAATGTATATATTACTAGCGATATTTCATCTCTTTGTATAAAAAAATGTTATAAAGTATTAGATGATACTATTGGATATATTGATTATCAAAATTATTTCATATATAAAGGTGATATTTCGTTTGATAATAATAATCTTGATTTGTTAATAAAACCAAAAAGAAATAAACATTATATGTTAGATGAGATAGAAGACATTAATTTATATATAAATAATGTTTTAAATATGAAAATAAATGATGATATAAAAGAATTATTATTAAAGTCAGATTCTATTAATTTTATAGCATGTGGTTCAAGTTATAATGCGACACTTTTTATTAAATATATTTTAGATAATAAAAACATATGTTCAAACTGTTATATAGCATCAGAGGTCATTAACTCAAATATATACATATCTAAAAATCCGCTATTTATTTATGTAAGTCAATCAGGAGAAACTATTGATGTATATAATGTAATGAAAAAATATTCAAATTATAAATCTATTGCCTTAACTAACAAAAAATCATCTTTAATAGCCAAAGAAGCTAATTATAATATATATTTAAATAGCGGTCCTGAATTATCTGTTGCCGCAACTAAAACATATATTTTAGAGGTTTTAACTCTATACTATTTGTTTACTGAAGATAAATATAGTATTAGTAAATTAAAAGAGTATTTATGCAAGATAGATAAAATTGAGTTAGGAAATTATGCAAAAAAACTTAAAAATGAGAAAAATATTTTTATATTAGGAAGTCAATTAGAATATGCTTCTTGTCTTGAAGTAGGTTTAAAGATGCGGGAGGTTGCATATATTAACGCAATAATGATACCTATAGGTGAAATTAAACATGGAAGTTTAGCGTTAATAAAAAAAGGTGTCTATTATATTTTGCTTGATATGTATGATAGATATAATTCAAGTAATAAAGAAATAATATCACGAGGTGGAAAGGGGATTATTTTTAATAAAATGTATATTAATAATCCTCTAAACGCATTGATAGAAGTAATACAGTTAGACCTTATCACTTATTATATTGCTTTAAATAATAAGTATAGTATAGATAAACCACGTAATTTAGCTAAAAGTGTTACAGTTTCGTAAAATAGTGGTATAATGTAAAAAAGAACAATTATGAGAATAAAAGGAGAATTGTAGATATATCTACAAGTTTATTATTATGGATATTAAAAATTCTATTGTAGAGTGTGTTGGGAATACACCAATTATAAGATTGAATAATATAATGAAGAAATATAATTTAAAAAGCGAGATACTAGCTAAAGTAGAATCATTTAATCCACTTGGGTCAAGTAAAGATAGAGTTGGAGTAAATATGATACTTGATGCAGAAGAAAAAGGATTAATAAATAAAAATACACTTATTATAGAATCTACAAGTGGAAATACAGGAGTAGGACTTGCATTTGTTTGTGCACAAAGAGGTTATAAATTAATTATTACTATGCCAGAGACAATGTCATTAGAAAGAAGAAGATTACTTAAGGCACTAGGTGCAAATCTTGTATTAACTGATGGTAAATTAGGTATGAAGGGTGCTATAACAGAAGCAAATAAGATACATAGTGAAAATCCTAACTCTATTATAGCAGGTCAGTTTGATAATCCTGCAAATCCTCTTGCACATAGAAAAACGACAGCTCAAGAAATTCTAAAACAAACAGACAATACTTTAGACTATTTAGTCGCAACTGTAGGAACAGGTGGTACAATTACAGGTGTTGGAGAAGTTATTAAGGAAAATGTAGATACTGTTAAAGTAGTTGCGGTAGAGCCTGAATCATCACAAGTATTAAAAAAAGGTACTTCAGGTACACATAAAATACAAGGTATTGGAGCTGGATTTATTCCTAATGTATTAAATACGAATGTATTTGATGAAATAATATCAGTTAGTGATGAAGATGCATATATGTATACTAAAATATTATCAACAACTGAAGGTATATTATGTGGTATATCATCAGGAGCGGCATTAAAGGCGGCAATAGAAATCGCTAAAAGAGAAGAAAATAAAAGAATTGTAGTAATACTTCCAGATACAGGAGAAAGATATTTATCATGTGGAGTATTTGATTAGGAGGTACGTATGAAAATATTGGTTTGTTATAATCCATTTAGTAGTACACAAAAAATAGGTAAAAATCTAGAATTAGTTAGAAAGAAATTGCATATTAAGTACGATGTTGTGGATATTTATGAATCACAATATTCTAAAAGTATAACAGATAAAATAAGAGAAGTCGGAAATGATTATGATACTATTTTAGTTTCAGGTGGAGATGGCACAATCAATGAGGCTATTTCTGGTGCTGTAAGTGGAAATATAAAAACACCAATTGCATACATTCCTAGTGGAACTGTAAATGATGTTGGTCAAATTCTTCATTTAAGTAAGAATGTAAAAAAGGGTCTAAATACAGTATTAGATGGAATCCCTGCTAAAATTGATGTATGTAAACTAGAAGATAAATATTTTTTATATGTATGCGCAGCTGGTAAGTTTAGTGCTATAAGTTATGATATTGATTATAAATTAAAGAAAAAATGGGGACGTTTTGCATATTTTATTAGAGGACTAAACGAATTAAACAAAGAAGCAGGTATGCGTATAAAGATCACAACACCTGATGAGGTTACTTATAGTAATTGTTATCTATTTTTAGGATTCAATTCTCAACAATTTGGAGGATTTAAATTTTATCGTAAGAAAAAACCTTTATTAGATGATGGTCTGATGGATTTTACATTCATAGAAAAGAAAAAAAGAATTACATTCTTTAGAATGTTTAATTTTATTTTCTTTGGGGATAAAGCTAAAAGAGGAATTAGAACATTTACAGCTAGTAAAATAAATATTGAATGTCATAAAGAGATTAGTTTTAATGTTGATGGTGAGTATGCGTTTACCGGTAAAACTTGTGATATTGAGGTATTAAATAAAGCTGCAACAATAATTGTTCCGAGAAAATATTATAAAAAGATGTTTAATAAAAAAAGTGAGTAGATTTTAAAATCTGCTCATTTTTTGTATATTCTTTATAATTTTTTTAAATAATATATAAGGGGTAATCCTATGAAACGAGAGTGTATTAGACCAATAAGTCAATTTATTGCGATAATTTTTCATAATTATATTTTATTTAAATTTTTCTTAATAAGAAATATATATGATAAATATGGAAATATGAGTTATTTATATATAATTATTTTAATGCTTATAACATTTTTGATATGTCTTAGTATTAATAGAAGAAAAGCTAATGGTATATATAATCTAGTAATGAAAAAATGGTATATAAAGTATCCTTTAATAGTTTATTTTGTAATAAGTAATATATTAGTTGGAATAATGGCTATTAGAATAATAGAAGGTAATTTTTTTAATAATTATAATACAGTATTATTTGTGGCTACATTATTTTTTTCGACATTCATTATGTCAAAAATAAAGACCACAGGTATTATTAATATATTGACAATACCTGCATGTTTTTACTTTTTATTTTTTTTAATAACAAATATTATTAACTATGATATTAAAGATTATACTTTACTACTTCCTTTTGAATATATAAAAGTACCATCCTTGAAAATAATAACAACGTCTATTTTCCTTATAATAGATAACTGTATCTTTTTCTTATTAAGAAAGGATGCCAAAGAAGATCTAAGTCCAAGAACATTATTTTTTGCAATATTTATTTGGCTTAGTTTAGTTTTAGTTGAGGTAATAAATATTACAGCACTTGCAGGTTATAATTATTTATATGGTTATGAATATATAGGTTTTTTATCTTATGCAGTTCAACAAACATTTAAATATATAGGTAATTTTGAATTTGTATATATATATCTTATAACAATGTTTTCAGTTTTTAAAATTACCTTTAATATAACACTCATGAAAGAATTAAATAATAAAATAAGTAGTATTATGTTTGTTATAATACCTTTAGCAGTTTATATTTTATTATTGAACTATGAATTATTTATAAAAAATGTAATGTTTTTTATTGGGCTTGGATTCATATGTTTTATTCCATATTTTATTTCTTTATATATAGGTGATAACATTGAAAAAGATTGATATATTTTTAAAAAGTTTAAGTGATAATAAAGATATAATAATAAAAGAAGATAAAAGACTAAATATGATATTTATATATCAAGAACAAATGTGTAATATGTCGTTATTTATAAAAGATTATTATGAAATGCTCAGTAAAAACATATCTTTAGATGATTCAATTATCGGTATATGTCAAAAAATTGATACTACGGTTGATAAATTGTATCAAATATTATTTAGTGGATTACTAATTATATATAACATAAATGATAATTTGTTTTATAAAGTGGATATATCAAAAACACCTTCAAGACAAACAAGTGATTCCCAGGCAGAACCGGAAGTTATGTTTGGAAGTAGAGATGGTTTTGTTGAGAACTATAAAGATAATATCGCTTTAATAAGAAGTAGAGTTAAGAGTTCTAAATTAGTAATTGATGAACTAATGATTGGAAAGAGAAGTAAAACTTTAGTTTCTGTTCTTAGCATTTCAGACATTCACAATGAAAGTCAAAAAGAAGAAATTATTAAATATCTTAATAAAATTGATACTGATGCAGTACTTGAGATGAGTGATATTACACATGTATTTCAAGAAAATCGAAAGACACCATCTTATTTATACATTGGAAGCCCTAATCTTGCGGTTAGGCATTTATTAGACGGACAGTTTTTAATATTAATTGATAGAATTCCTACTTTAATATGTCTTCCTGTAACATTTGCATCTTATACTAAAACGAAGATAGATAGTATTAACATGAGTTTTTATTCAATATTTGAAAGAATATTTATCTTAATATCTTTTTTCTTATCTACGGTTTTTTTAGGTATATTTGCATCACTAGTAACATATCAAAAGAATAGTATGTCACTAGTTATTGCAAGGGCGTTATCGAAAACTGAAAATGGCACAATATTGCCTATATTTCTTCAAATAGTATTTGTTTTGTCATTATTTGAATTATATAACATAATTGGACTTAGGAGTTCTAAAGCAATGATTTCATCAACTATAGTATTAATTGGAGGTATTATTATAGGTCAAAATACTATAGAAAGTAAGATAGTAGGTGTAAGTATTATGACGATTACGGCACTTGCATTTTTATCAGGATACGCAATTACTAATAATATTAATCTAATAATGTTTATTAGTATTTCAAGAATCATTTTTTTGATTTCAAGTTTATTATTTGGTATATATGGATTTACATTAGCATTAGGTTTATATCTATCTATGCTTTATGAAGAAAAAACGCTAGGAGTGAGTTTCATGTCACCTTTTATTCCTCTTGATATTCATGAATTTAATACATTTTTTTCACCGAGTTCTGTAGATAAAAAAAGACCTGATTTTAATTTAAAGAATAGGTATAAGAAAAGATGAGAAAAGTATTTATATTATTAATATTAATGTTTTTATCATCATGTAGTAATAGTCTTGATAAAGAGGCATATATTTCTAGTTATTATATTGATTATAAGGATGATATGTATTCAGTATATTTTAATTTACTCGATAATGAGGATCATAAACTTGGGGAATTTCATAGTGAAAATTTATCTATGTGTTTTTCTAAGGTTATGTCAAGTATTGATATGAACATTAATTTTTCATATGTTAAATCGGTTATATTAAATGAAAGAATGTTAAATAAAAAATGTATTGATGATTTTACTAATTTGATAAAAGGATCAAATTATCTTGGGTTTAATTTCTATGTTTTTATATCATCTTTTTTAGCTAATACTATTTATAATAGTAAGAAGATAATTGAGACAGAATACTATTATGCACTATACAACAATCCAACAAACGATAATCTATATTTATCATATAGACCTATTCATTTTTTAGAATTTTCAAGAAAATACTATGATAACTTTGATTCATTAGTGATTCCTAGTATAAATGTTTTATATGATTGGAGTGATACAAACAAGAATTCTAATGTAGTATCATTAGGTATATATAATGTTAATAGAAATTATGTAGATATAAATGATAATATAGGTGCTTCTTTTTTTAAAAAAAGTAAGAAAATAGTTATTGGAAATAATAATATAACTATTGAGATAGCAGATTATAAATTAAAGATAGATAAAAACTTAAATTTAACATTATCTGGTAAAATAATTAATAATAATGAAAAAGGTTTAGAATTTATAAATAGTAAATTAACAGAGTATATTAATCTATGTTATCAAAATGAAATTGATATTTTAAATATAAAAGGAATAAACTATAGGTATAAGAAAAATTATACATTATCTGATTTAAAGATAATCTATAAATTTAAATGTTAATAACTTTTACATTTTTTTAACAATTAATTATTAATTTATAAATAAAATAAAATTAAAATATCCTCGTAAATGGAGGATTTTTTATGTTGTATTTTTATATTTTGTTAGTAATAATGTCAATAACTACAGCTAATTCAATAATTTATCATGTAGCTACAGGGAATATGTCTTTAGTATATTCAATATTTGCGCCTATGATGGTTAATGCTTATGTATTGATATTATTTGGTTTATTAACATTAGTTATGCGTATTTTTATTCCTAAAGATTTTTGGTTTAAGGATTTAAATTTATTTAATGTAAGTAAAAGAGAAATAAAATTATATGATAAAATGCAAATAAAAAGTTGGAAAGAAAAAGTGCCAGAAATGGGAAAGACTGGTGGATTTCCTAAAGATAGTATAAGATCACTTGATAAGGAATATATTCATAAATTTATTTCTGAAACATGTTTTGCTGAGTGGCTTCATGTACTTAGTGCTTTTTTAGGAATAACTGCACTTTATGTTTTTCCAGTAGAACAACATTTTTTTGTTATACCAATTGTTATAACAAATTTGTTATTACATCTACCACTTGCGATAATTCAAAGGTATAATAGATATAGACTCAATATTATATATAAAAGAAAGAATAAAAGTGAAATTAGAAGCGAGGCTATTGTATAGAAAGGAACATTAAAATGGAAGATAAAAAAAGTTTTATATATTCTCATAAGTCCCCGTCGATTGATGAACAAAGAGAAATTAGAAATATAAGAGATAGATATATAGATGAAAAGAAAGAAGATAAAAAGGAAACAATAAAAAAATTAGATGATCTAGTTACAAGTATTCCAACCATGATATCACTTATTGTAGGTATATTAGGTACTTTAATATTTGGACTTGGAATGTCTTGCGTTTTAGTTTGGAATATGTGGATTGTTGGAGTTATTGTTTGTATAATTGGTTTATTTATAATGGGCATATCATATCCTATATATTTAAAAGTACATAAAAAATTAAAACAAAAATATAAAGAACAAATTTTAAAACTAGCAAATGAAATATTAGAAGAAGAGTAGGTGTTATTTTGATGAAAATATTATTAGTAGAAGATGATGAATCATTAAACCAATTAATAAAAATATACCTAAAGGGAAATGATTATCAAGTAGATTCATTTACTAATGGAAAAGATGCATATGATTCATTTGTTGACACATCATATGATATGGTTATAACTGATATAATGATGCCTATTATGGATGGATTTAAATTAGCTGAAGAAATAAGAAAAACTAATAAATCTATTCCTATTTTATTTATGAGTGCAAAAGATGATAAGCCATCAAAACAATTAGGATATGCACTTGGAATTGATGATTATATCGTTAAACCTTTTGATGTAGATGAATTAATTATGAAAATTAAGGCTATTTTAAGAAGGGCAAATATTAAAGAATCTCATACTCTTGTTGTAGGTAATTTAACTATGAATGAAGAAGAACATACAGCATATGTAGATAATGAGATCTTACAACTTACTGTAAGAGAATTTGATATTTTATACAAATTATTATCAAATCCTAAAATTACATTTACAAGAAGTAAATTAATGGATTCTTTATGGGATTATGATTCTAGCGCAACTTCAAGAACTGTTGATGTTTATATGGCTAAGATTAGAGAAAAAGTACAAAATTGTAATGGATTCGAGATAACTACAGTTCATGGACTTGGTTATAAGGTGGTTTTAAAAAATGAAAAATAAAAAAATATCAACCATTTCTTTGATAGGATATTTATCATTTTTACTTTCTATTGGGATTCTTACAGCTGGAGCTTTTTTAACTTATGAAATTGTTACAAGTAAGACTAATAAGACGATAATAGTTGTGGTTGTGTTATTGTTATATGTATTATTTGTAACTTTAATAACATCTATAATAGATTATATAAGAAGAAGGGATTTTATAGATAAACCAGTATTAAATATCCTAGATGCCTCAGATAGTATAATAAATGGTAATTATGATGTTAAACTTAAAATTAATCATAGAATAGATAAATATAACGCTTTTGATTATATTAGTGAAAATATTAATTTACTTGCGAGTGTTTTAAAAAATAATGAAATGATGCATAATGACTTTATATCAAATGTATCTCATGAAATAAAAACACCGCTTTCTATTATTCAAAGTTATGTTAAGTTACTTGATAATAATGACTTAGATGAAACGACAAGACAATATTATGTTAAAACTATAGTCGCCGCATCATCTAGATTAAATAATTTAGTTACTAATATGCTTAAACTTAACAAACTAGAAAATCAAGGGATTATACCTACACTTGAAAGTGTTAATTTATATGACTCTTTAAGTGAGGCTATTTTTGGTTTTATATCACTTATTGAATCTAAAGAAATTAATCTTACTTGTAATCTTGATGAAATTGTTATTAATTCTATACCAGATTATCTAGATATGATATGGAATAATTTAATATCAAATGCTATTAAATTTACAGAAAAAAAAGGAAATATAACGATTTCACTTTATAAAGAAGATAAGTATGCGGTTATTACTGTAAGTGATGACGGTTGTGGTATATCAAAAGAAGTAGGAGAACATATTTTTGATAAGTTTTATCAAGGTGATACATCACATCAACAAGAAGGTAATGGACTTGGACTTGCGTTAGTAAAGAAGATAATTGACTTAATGGGTGGAGAAATATATGTTGAATCAACATTGGGAGAAGGAAGTAAGTTTATTGTGAAACTTATAGATCAAGTATGTGAGGTGTAACATATGAAAAGAAAATATAAATATAAGAAAGGAAATAAAGTTATCGAAAAAGAGGTAACTTATATTCCGTTTAGATATATATTTTCAGCTTTACTTATTGTCATTGAATTTTTATCAGTTATTGCGATATTAATATTTCTCGCAACGATATGTAAATATGTATATATTTTAATATTGTTAACACAAATATTTACATTACTTGCGATTATAAATTCAAATGATAATCCTGATTATAAAATTCCTTGGATTTTATTTGTTATATTAGTACCTATTGTAGGATTTATGGCATATTTAATGTTTTATTCAAGAAAACTTGATAAGAAACAAGTCAAAAGACTTAGAAATTCTTATAGTATTGGTATAGATTATAACGATGAATCCGTAAGTAATGAGTTATGTGATTTAGACAAGTTAATGTATTCACAAGCTCTTTCTATAAAAAAATTATCACAAGCTCATATATATAAAGATACAAAATTAAAATATTTTCGTTTAGGTGAAGATATGTTTTTAAGTCTTATTGAAGACTTAAAATCTGCCAAAGATTATATTTTTATGGAGTATTTTATTATCGAAGATGGATATTTATGGGATAATATATTAGAGATTCTTAAACAAAAAGTATCTGAAAATGTTATAGTTAAATTAATATATGATGATATTGGTTGTATGACAACTTTACCAGGTAATTATTTTAAGAAACTTAGGAAAATAGGGATAGATGCGGTACTGTTTTCTAAATTAAAAGGTCAGGCTAATAATGAATTTAATAACCGAAGCCATAGAAAAATAACAGTAATTGATGGTGTAATAGCGTATACAGGTGGCGCAAATATTGCGGATGAGTATATTAATAAAAAGGTAAGATTTGGCCACTGGAAGGATGTAGGATTAAGGCTTAGTGGGGATTCTGTAAGAGAATTTGTAAGATTGTTTTTGATTGATTATAATCTCAATATTAAAAAACCAATTGAACAAACGGATAGTTATTTCAAAGATTATAAAGAAGAAGGTCAAGGTTACTGCGTTCCATTTGGAGATGGTCCTAGACCTATGTATAATAGAAGGGTTTCTAAAACGGTAATTATGAATATGCTTAATCAAGCACAAGATTATGTGTATATAACAACACCATACTTAATAGTAGATAATGAATTATTAGAAACTATAGAAAATGCTGCAGTAAGAGGTGTTGACATTAGGATAATCACTCCTCATATTCCTGATAAGAAAATGATATATAAGATTACTAAAAGTCATTATTTAAGACTAATTAAAGTTGGAGTAAAAATATATGAATATAGTTTAGGGTTTATTCATGCGAAAACATATTTATGCGATAATAAAGTAGCCCTTGTTGGTACTATGAACTTAGATTATAGAAGTCTTGTACATCATTTTGAAAATGGTGTGTGGATATATAATGATCCCATTCTTTTAGATATTAAAGAAGATATTTTAGATACGTTAGATAAAAGTATTTTAATTGAATCTTATGAACTTAAAGATAATTTTATAAGGAAAATATTTAGATCTATTATAAGAATATTTTTACCATTATTATAAGGGCTTAATAAAGCCTTTTTTTTGTTTATTTTTAATATTTATTAACATTTTTTTTACATAAAAATACAAAAAAATAACGACTTATAAATAATATAGAAATAATAATGCTATAAAATATACGTGTAAAAAGGAGGAATATGATATGTTAAATGAAAAAGAATATATAGAAAAACTAAAAAGTAAGTATGAAATAAAAGATAATGAAAGTAAACTAGATAAACTAAAAAAATTAGACAAAAAGGTATATATAAAGCCAAGAGTATTTAGTTATATATTTGGTTCAATTTCATCATTAGTATTAGGTTTTGGAATGTGTCTTGGTATGAAGGTGCTATTTGAAGAACTATTTGTTTTAGGTATTGTTATAGGATTAATAGGGATTTTATTATGTTCAATTAATTATCCATTATATAAGTTAATGGTTAAAAACAGCAAGGAAAAATATAGAGAAGAAATATTAGATCTATCTAATGAATTATTACAAAGTGAGGTATAAGAATATGAAAGATTTTCATCCATTTAAAGATATGAAAGAATCAATGAAGGTTCAAAAGGAATATGATAAACTTGCTCTTGAGGCAACCAAATTAGAGTCAAAAGCTAATTTACTAGCTGGGAAATTAGCACCATGTGAAAGAAAAAAAATAGATGCAGTAGTAGTTGGAAATGCTTCTGATGATCCAAAAGAACGTATAGAAGCCGCTACAAAAAGAATTGAAATGATTAATGAAATTCTAAATTCAAGATAAAATAGTAATCCTATACAATATTGAAATTGAATGTGAAATCCTAGTGATTTCACATTAACTATTTATAATAAATTTACAATTTTTAACAAAATTCTAACATTTTATTATATAGATATTAACATTACTTTACTAAAATAAAATAGAACTTAGGAGGTTTTTTTATGAATGCTATTGAAATAAAAGGGTTAACAAAAAGTTTTAAAGGAATGTATGCATTAAATGATTTTTATATGAACGTGCCTGTTGGATCAATATATGGATTTATTGGTGAAAATGGTAGTGGAAAAAGTACAACAATGAAATTGATATGTGGGCATTTAGTTAAAGATAGTGGTGAAATAAAATTATTTGATAAAGATAGCACAGATCCAGGAGTTAGACAAAGAGTAGGAGCTTTAATAGAAAATGCTGGATGTTTTCCAAATTCTAGTATTTGGGATAATTTGATGATGCAGGCGATTAATCTTGGAATAGAGAATAAAGAGGCTGAGCTTAATAGAGTTCTTGAGATTGTAAGAATGATAGAATATAAAGATTTAAAATTTAAGAAATGTTCACTAGGTATGAAACAAAGAGTAGGGATTGCGATGAGTCTTTTAAATAATCCTTTATTATTAATATTAGATGAACCGATTAATGGACTTGATACAGATGGAATGAAAATCGTTCGTGAAATATTAGTTGACATAAAAAATACTTATAATTCTACAATTTTAATTTCTTCTCATATCCTAGGTGAACTTGAAAAAATCGCTACTCACTATGGGATTATAAGAGAAGGAAGAATGATTAAAGAAATTACAGCTAAAGATATGGAAAAAAGAGCTCGTGTTTTTGTATCACTTAAAGTTAAGAATATAGAAGTGGCATATGATATATTAAAACAAAAGTATGCAAATGTTAAAATAGAGGATGAACATATTAAAGTATATGATATTAACTCCTCAGAAGAAATTGTTAAGTATTTATTAGAAAATGGTTATGTCGTAAGTGAAATAAAGAAAAATAAAATAGGTCTTGAACAATACTATATTGAACTTATGACAAAAGGAGAGTAGTTTATGGAAAATATAAAATTTGAATCACCGTCATTTAGAAAAAGAATTAAAGGAATGTTAGGAGTAGATTTATATAGATTATTCCATACTCCAATGTTTTATATATTTTTAGCTATTGCGGCTATTATTCCAGCAATGGTTTTAACTATGACAGGGATGGAAAATCCAGACGGAGTAACAAAAGCGTTATATGATAATACATGGCAAATTATTGCCGCAGATAGTCCTCTTTATGTAGTTAAGGGGATTGCGCAATATGCAAATATGAATATGGTATTCATATTTGGTGGTATAATGTTATCTATTTTTATCGGAAATGATTATAGAAGTGGATATATTAAACAATTAATAACAAATCATCCTAAAAGACAAGATTATATGATATCTAAATCAATAATTGGTGTGATATCTATGGCATCTATGTGTATAACATATTTAATTGGTTCTGTAATAGCTGGTTTAATTTCAGGTATGGCTTTTAAAGTGTCAGCAAGTTCATTAATTTTTGCCTTATTAGGTAAAATCATCATGAGCATTGGATGGGCAAGTTTATATACTTTCATAAATGTTGTGTTTAGAAAGAAGTTCGGGGTATCTATTTTATTATCTTTTATTTTAGGTACAGGGATTATAATTATTGGAGCGGCTGCGGTTGTTGGTAATTCATCTATTTTAAATATTTTCTTATATGGTTCTTCTGTTTATGCTTGTCTATCAAGTGGTGTAAGTACTATATTTGTATGTTTGTTAGTATCAATTTTTTGGGGTATTGTATATAACTATTTAGGTACTAAATTGTTATCTAAATGTGATATCTATTAGGAGGTTTTTTATGAATGCGATTGAAATAAAAGATTTAAAAATGTATTTTAAAAATAAAAATGCTGTAGATGGACTTAATATGACAGTACCTATGGGTTCAATTTATGGATTTATTGGAGAAAACGGAAGTGGTAAAAGCACTACTGAAAAAATAATATGTAATCTAATGAATCCAACAAGTGGAGATGTATTGATTTATGGTAAAAAACATACAGATGAAAGTGTAAAAGAAAAAATAGGTGTGTTAATAGAAACGCCAGGTTGTTTTATGAATTATACTGTTTGGAATAATTTAATGCTTCAAGCATATAATTTAGAAATTGAAAATCCAGAAGATGAAGTAAGACGTGTTTTAAAGTTAGTGCGCATGGAAGGTGCAGCTTCTAATAAGTATAAAAACTGTTCTTTAGGTATGAAACAAAGAATTGGTATAGCTTTAGCTTTAATGGGAAAACCTAATTTATTAATATTAGATGAACCTATTAATGGTCTTGATGTAGATGGAGTTAGAATTGTAAGAGAAATATTATTAGATATTGTAAAGGACAATGAATGTAGTATTTTAATATCATCTCACATTTTAGGCGAACTTGAAAAAATCGCAACACATTATGGAATTATTCGTAATGGTAAAATGATAAAAGAAATGACAGCTAAAGAATTTAATGAAGACTGTCCGATATATATAAATTTAACTTGTAATGACTTATCAATGGCATATGATGTGTTAAAAAATAAGTATAATAATTTAGAAATTAAAGATGAATCAATTAGAGTATATGATAGTACATCTCCAGAAGAGGTAGTAGAGTATCTATATGAGAATAATATAGTAGTTTGTCAAATAAATACAAATAAAATCTCTTTAGAAGAATACTATATTAACCTTATGAACAAGGAGGGAAAATAATGAGAACTTCAAAACTTAGATCAATGTTAAAAATAGATTTTAGACGTATGTTTACATCAAATCTAATATATATAATGTTATTAATATGTTTCTTAATACCAGTATTAATGTTAGTAATGACTCAAATGATGCCAGACACATCAGTTGATCAAGTAACTGGTGAAATAGTACAAGTGGAAAAATTTGAGAGTGTGTGGCAAGCTATTGGATCTTTAAAGAATGCAGAAATGACATCTATGGGGATAACTACAATGTGTAATATTAATTTATTATATTTTATTATAGGTGTATTTTTATGTATTTTCATATCAGAAGATTTTAGAAGTGGGTATGCAAAGAACATATTTACAGTTAGGAATAATAAATTTGATTATGTATTATCTAAAATAATTTCATGTTTTATAGCTGGCGCACTTATGTTTATTGTATTCTTTATTGGTAGTATGTTAGGTGGAAAAATTGCGTCTTTAAGTTTTAGTCTTGATGGATTTAAGGCATATAACGTTTTATTTTGTATGCTAGCTAAGATATTTATTGTACTTATATTTGTATCACTATTTACTATTTTTGCAGTAATCGCAAAAAGTAAATTATGGTTATCTATTATTTTATCGTTATCTTGTGGTATGATATTCTTTATGATGATAGGTATAATTGCACCTCTTGATGCAGGTATTTTGAATTTAGTTATGGCTCTATTTGGTAGTATTATCTTTGCGGTAGGTATGGCTATTATTAGTAAAGTTATTTTAAATAAAACAAGATTAGTATAAAATCCCGCTCTAGGGATTTTTTACTTTTACTATTAACAATAAAAAAATCCCAACATATTGTTGGGATTTAATCATTATTGATAATATTATTTAGTCTATATAATGGCAGGGGCATCAGGATTCGAACCCGAACTAAAGGTTTTGGAGACCCGCGTGCTACCGTTGACACCATGCCCCTATTACTCAGACGAATACTAATATAACATAATTTTATTTTTATTTCAAGATTTAATATCAAAAATATTGTTAGGTTTTTTTTATTGTGTTAAAATATTGGTAAGAAAAGAGGGGATAAAATGAATAAAATTATGAATTACATAGAGGATTATTCCTGGATAATTGTATGGATGCCATTAGCTATTTTTTTATTAGTTTTTATTTTAAGCATTTTATTTGGATTAATTAGGGGGGGTAGAAAGAATTTTATATTAATGATTCTTTCAGTTATTTCTTTAGTTATTTCACTTTTAATTTGTTTTTTAGTATTAAAGAGTTCGGCTTTCGAACAAATGATTGTAAATTTATTAGGTAGTATAACTAGTAATAGTTTCAATGCGAAGTCAATATCAGGTGCAGTAGTTGAATTATTAACAAATGATATAACAAATGATAAAGTTTCCACAATAACTAATATATTTGGTCCTTATCTAGAAGTTTTAGTTAATTCTATAGTAGGTTTAGTATATATGATAGTTACATTTATTATGTGGGGAATTTTAAAACTATTATTATATCTAATTGTTTATATACCATTCTTAAGGGAAGGTAAGTATCGTAAGAAAATCAATAAAGCATATAAAGAATCAGAAGAGTTATATGATGGGGTAGAAGATACTAATAGGCCAAAAATTGAACGTTATCGTAAAAGAAGACTATTGGGCGCTTTAGTTGGTTCTTTAAGAGGTATATTTATAGGAATACTTTCAATTTCTATCATTGGTACTTTATTTTATATTACAACAGGTGGCTATGATCCAAATTTAACATCAAGAGATAAAGTTATTGTTAATGTAGGTGATGAAAAATGGAATATAACACCTGTATATAATATGATTGATGATTATAAAGATGTAAATGTTTTAGTTGAGGGAGTTAAGATTGATGGAGTTCCGCTTTATGCAAATATTTCTGGATTATTTGCTAGTTCAAAGATAGTTATTGAAAAAGATAATGTTAATCAAAAGATTAATCCAATAAAGGAAATTGGACAAATTACAAAACTAATGCATGAAACTGTTGGACTTATTGATAAATATGAGATTAATATTAACAGTAAAGATATTCTTAATCAATTAAATACATTAATTAATGAAAATACTACATTTAAAGATGATGTTTTAAAGTATATTAATTCTATAGGTAATAGTGCATTCCAAAAATCTTTAGGTAGAACTCTCACAGCTAATTTAGTTGACATTCTTGATGGCTTTGATATTAACAATTATTATATTGATACAATTTTTAAAGGTGAACATGCAATATCAATTTCAGATTTAGGAAATAGAGAAGATATATCTATATTTTTGAATATTATATGTAAGGCTATTGAAATCGGAAATAAATATTCAAAGACAGAAGATTTTAAAGAACTATTAATTAATGATTCACAAGATATTATTGATATTACAGATGAAATATTAAAATTATCTATTTTTAAGTCAAATAAAGCTGATAATATTAATTATATTATAAGTGAACTACTAGAAAAGCCATTAAGTAATGTATCTTTACTTAAGGATATTTCATTAGATGGTGTAAAGTGGGTAGATAATGGTTCTGCGAAAGGTGAAATAGAGACATTTATTAACTGTATTGAAAAGTTTTTAGATCTTAAAATTATTGTTTATGATGGAGAAATTAAAATAGATTTAAATAATATTCATTCTATTTTTGAAGAAACAGATGAAACTACATCTATTTCTCATGATATAGCTAATTCATTCGCTTTAAGATGTGTTATGACAACACTTATTAATCATTTAAATAGTGATCAAACAAAATTCTGTTTGGTGGATAGTGTATATGATGAAAATGGAATTTTAAAACAAAGCGAAGTTGAAAAACTATTTGAAGCCGTTGATGTAATAGTAAGAGTTTCAAATTTAGGTTATGAAAGACCAATATTATTTAATGAGATTACTTCTTTAATACTTCCTGATATGATTAATTCACTTGTAAAGAATAACTCTTTAGTTATTCAAGAAATACTTGATTCAAATATAATAATGTCAGTCGCAAGTAAATATATATATGACTATATAGAAAAGTCATATCCGAATATTTTAGCTACTGAATTAATATTAGATGAAAAAAATATTAATAATAACATTAAAAACTGGGTAGGTACAGATGGTGAATTATATATACTATTAAAAACATGTTGTGAATTATATGAGGAAGGAGTTATTTCATATGAAAATGAAAAGTTCTCGTATGATGTGAAAAAGTTTGCACAAATCGCAAATGATGGAAGTTATTTAGTATCTAGAGGTTCATACTCTAAAATACTTAAGAGTGTTTTAGTTGAATTAATTCCTGAATATGTAACAGGTATTGATATAATTTATCCAGAAGAGTCTTTTGCGGTTGAAGGTGGTAATAAGTTTTTAAGTACAGACGAAACTAAAAATCTTATTAAAACATTAGGATTTGTAATCGCAAAACTTGAAATTGATGATAGTATAGACGCAAATACTCTAGCTACAAAATTCTTAGATCTTGTTAAAGATAAGAAGAATGTTGAATCTTTAACAGGTTCTCTTGTATTTGAAGCCACTATTTCTAAACTACTATACGATAATTTAAAAGATAGTGAATATATGTCTAATTTAGATTCTAGTTTAGTTTTAGATGATGTTAATTTTGATATAAATATTAAAAATTGGTATGGAGTTGATGGTGAATATAGAAAGACATTATATTCGCTTAATGAAGCATTTAATAGTGGACTTATTTCAATAGATACAAATAATGATTATACTATTAGTTATGATATTAATTGCATAGGAGAATTATTTAGTGGTAAGGATAAAGAAGGAATTGATGTAATACTAGATAGTAAACTTACTTTATCGATAATTAGTGGAGTTATAGTAAAGCTGGATATTGGATATCCTATATATCTACCTGATAAAGTATATGATGGTGATAATATTAGTAAATCTGAAATAAGATCATTATTTGAGGTATGTAATATTTTAAATAAATATGGAATAGATTTTGAAAGTGAAACAATATCAGAAGATATAAAAGATGTTATAAATGATATTTGTAAAAATGAAGAGGATAAAAATAAGATATTAAAATCAACTATAATGTCAGGTACAATATCATATGCTATACATGAAAACTTAGAAAAATTAACAGGAGATATTGTTGTAAATATTCCATCAGACTTAAAACTAAATGATATTAACGATAGTAATATGTCAAATTGGGTTGGGGATAAGAAAGAATTATATTATCTTTTAAATGGTCTTAAATATGTAGATTTAGTTAATTCTACTGATGTAAACTTTATCTTTAAATTGAGTGATACAGAAATAGGTGTGATTAATTCTTCTAAAGTTATTTCATCAACTATAACATCATCTCTTAAATCACTTGAATTAGACGATATGCAAGTAGTTTTAGTAGATGAAGCTTGTGATGAATCTGGAAATATTAAAACAAGCGAATTATTCAATACCATAAAAGCAATTAAAATAATAAGTGATTATGATTCAATGTCAGAAACTGAAAAAGAAAACTTTTCTTTTGAAACGATGAATATTGAGATTAATGATGTGTTATCAAATGAAACAAAAAAAGATGCGATATTTAGCTCATATATTATACAGTCAACTGTATCATTTAAAGTATATAACTTAATAAATGGTAAAGTTAGTGTACCTAAGAGTTTAGTTCTTGACAACAAAGAAAGTAGTAATATTAATAATTGGATTAATAAGGATTCTACTCAAGGTGAATTAAATAATTTAATGGATTCATTAGATATGTTAGGACTTGACGATAATGTAGCTGATTCATCATTTGATATTGATGAACAGGCTATTATCAACGATCTAATTTTAAATAAAACTGATGATGTTATTAAAAGTAATGTGTTGAATCTTATAAATAGTAAGATTGTTCATAGAGTTTTAACGGATTCTATTTTAGATGCAGAAAGCGAACCTAATTCTTTAGTAGTTGTGCCTTCTAGCGTAATTGAAAAAGAGGATATTAAAAATGATGAATTGGTAAATTTATTTATAGGTATAAATTTATGCGGTGTTGATGATATTAATAATATTGATTCTAAAGGTATTATAGATAAATTAGTATTAAGTGTTGATAATACTAAGGTAGAAGAAAATATATTAAAATTAACAGAGAGTGCAATACTACATGCGACAGTTAGTGAGATTATTAATTCTAATGAATCGATAAATGTTCCGGCAATTGTAAAAGATAATGAAAATAAAATTATAAAAAATGAATTAGTAAATTTATTTATAGGTATTAAATTATTAGGACTTGATGATGTTAAATCAGTAGACGAAAATTTTGTATTAAATCTTGAAATCACGTCATTAGATACAATTTTAAATTCTATAATAATCTTATATATGGTTTCTGATAATATTATTGAACTATCTAATGAAGAAGGTGCTGAATTTAAGATTCCATCAATTGCCAAGGAAAAAGATAGCAATAATAAGTCATATGTTAAAAAGACAGAAATAATTAATTTATTTAAAGCTATAAAAGAATTTGAAATTACTCATTTTGATAATCTTGAAATTAATGATTTATTAACAAAAGATATGAATTTAGACGTAGTATTAAATTCAGATATAATAAGATATACGATATCTGACAATTTTATAAATTCAGGAATTACGCCGTCAACATTATCTTACGAAGATAAGAATGTTAAAGAAAAATTTATTACTAAAGATGAAATTAAGAATACTTTTGATAGTTTAAAACTTTTAGAAATTACTCAGTTTGATAATATTGAAGTGTCAAGTGAAAAGTTCTTAAGTTTAACTGATGAAGAAATTGATACACTATTATCATCATGGATTATATATAGAGAAATTTCAAATCAAATTGCATCTACAGTAGAAGTTCCTTCTTATGTAATATCTAATCCTAGTGATGTTATATTAGATGAAGGAGAAAACTATATAGATAAAGTAGAAATTCATGCGTTAGATGCATCATTAAATGTATTAGGTATTGAGTCGTTAGATAAAGATAATTTTAATGTAACAAATAAACTATTTGATGTAGATATGGATACATGTTTAAATTCTATGATTATTTGGCATGAAATAAGTAAAAAGATAAATGGTACTAGTGGTGTTATAGTAGTAACTGAAGCTTATGATAGTATATATAAAGAATGTATTTTAAAAGATGAAATTAAATCATTTGTAAGCGCAACTAAATCATTAGGAGTAAATGAACTAAAATATATTGAAATTAGTCCAACGTCTATTAATGACAAACAAATAGATTCAATGGCGAATAGTATTATCTATAGATCAACTGTATCTAAAAAATTAATATATGATAATAAAGTAAGAACAATACTAGATAGTACTGATCAATATCATTACGAAGAGAATACGTTCTATTCTATGAAAGTAGATGAGTTTAAGGCTTTATTTAATGGACTTAAAAAACTTAATATTAGTGACATAGAAGGTGGAATTAACTTTACTTTTGAAGATTTAGTTAATTTAGCTAATAATGATCTTGAAACTGTATTAACTTCTGATACGTTATGGGTATATATTTCTGATTTACTATTTGAAAAAGGGATTCAATCAAGTTTCACACTTGAAATGAAGAGTATTATAAAATTTAATGGAACGAACATTGAAATAAGTAATATTTCAGGAAATATAGTTACTAGAGATTCAATTAAAAATTACTTCTAAAAAAGAAAACTCTAAGGTAGTTTAAAATCTACTTTAGAGTTTTTTGAAAATAAAATAAAAAAAAGGAATTTAATTCCTCTATTGTTATAAGTGGGGCGTACAACAGGAATCGAACCTGCGAATGCTGGTGCCACAAACCAGAGTGTTAACCACTTCACCATGTACGCCATATTCATAAGCAATTCAAATTATACAATAAAGAATTTCATTTGTAAAGATTAAAAATAAAAAATCTATACTAAATGTTTAAAAGTTAATTATTTTACACATAATAGAATAAATTAATCAAGTATGGTATACTATATTAAGAAGGTTTGGTGATATTATGGCGAATTATTTAAATCAAGATAATGTTAAATTTTTAAATTATTATAACGATGATATTTTTATTGATAAGTCTTTGCTTATTAAGGAAATGAATAGTTTTATTAATAAAGAATCTAAAAAATATATGTGTATAACAAGACCCCGCCGTTTTGGAAAAACAATGGCCTTAAGTATGCTTAATGCATATTATTCAAAAGGAACGAATTCAAAAGAATTATTTGATTCCTTAAAAATATCACAAGAACCAAACTATAAAGAACATCTAAATAAACATAATGTTATATGGATAGATATGGCAGAATTATATTCTAATATAAGTAATAAAGATAACTTCTTAATAGAATTGACTGAAAGAATTATTAAAGATTTTGATGAATCATATCCTGACATTTTAACAGAAAATGAAAAGACATTAGCTGATTCTTTAAGAAAAATATATAACAATACAAAAGAAACATTCATATTCTTAATAGATGAATGGGATGTAGTATTTAGAGAATCTAGTAATAATAAACTAAAAGATGATTATATAATGTTACTTAGAAGTTTATTTAAAGGCTCTTCAACTTCTACTTGTATAGATTTAGTATATATGACAGGAATATTACCAATAAAGAGATATAATACAGAATCAGCATTAAATAATTTTGAAGAATATACTATGTTAGATTCTGCTCCTATCTCAGAATATATGGGATTTACTAAAGATGAAGTAATAGGTCTATGTGAAAAGTATAATATGGACTATAAAGAGATGAAAAGATGGTATGATGGATATACTTTAAATGGAGTTGAATTATATAATCCAAAATCAGTAGTTACAGCCCTAACAAAGAAAAAATATAATAATT
>CAZJSR010000027.1:0-22983 GCA_964548855.1 uncultured Anaeroplasmataceae bacterium
TTTTATTTTTTATATCAGTTCTATTGTCTAATATATTGGTATTTAATATAATAATTTATAAAAGTTGATATAAAAGACTCTAGTAATTTAGAAAAGTAATTATGATTAATTTTCTTTATCTTTGCCGATTTATGTAATAATATGATATAATCTTATTAGGTGATTTTCGTTATGGATATTTTTGAATATGTTAAACAAATGAATGATGAAGAACTTATCAAGTATTTAAAAACTGAAAATATTAATGTAAGAGATGAAGAAGGATTAAGCTTGCTTCATATAGCAATTAAATATGAAAATGATTTTGCATTTGATTTGTTAATAAAAAGTTATATAAATATAAATATTAGGGATAATGATGGTAATTCACCTTTAGTATACTCTATTTTATATAATAAAATTGGATATTTCAAAAGATTAGTTAGAGAAAAAGCTGATTTAAATATAATAAATAATAAAAAAGAATCAGCCATAATGATAGCTCTAGATAGAAATAAACTTGAAATGGCGAATATCCTTTTTGATGAAAATGTAGATTTAAGTATTACTAATGAGAATGATGAAAATATATTTTTCTCTTTAGTTAGAAGCCATAATTTATCTCTTTTAAAGAAAATGATTGAAAAGAATCCTGAATTTCTTTATTCTAAGAACCATTCAAGAAGAACATTGTTACATCAAGCAGTAATGATTAGTGATTTAAATATGTGTATATTCTTGCTTAATAAAGGAATACTTCCGAATATTGAAGATAATTTTAAAGAAACACCATTATTTTTTGCGGTAAGAAATAATGATGAGGATATTGTGTCTATATTATTAGATTATGGTGCTTTATTAGGTAAAACTAACGCTTTTTATGAGACAGTTTATGATATCGCAAATTTAAAAATGTTAGAATATATCAAATTTAAAGAAACTAGTGTAAAATATATTAAATATCAAAAAAAATATCCACTTCATTGCGCTATTATATATAATGATTATCCGAAGACTAAACAGTTATTAAATAGATTTAATATAAATAAAAAAGATGATTTTAATATTTTGCCAATCGATATGGCAAAAAGATTAAATCATCTTGAAATTTATAAATTATTAGAACAATATTTGCGCCATTGCAAATAAATTAATAAGCATATGTATAACAATCGTAATTATTATATTATGATTGTTTTTTTCATATAGTAGGGCTAAAACTATTCCACATATCAAATATGGAAGAGATATGCTTAACATTTGTCTAAAACTACCACTTGAGGTAGTTATATGTATTATACAAAACGAAATACTTGATAGAATTGTTGCGATAGAGCTAGGAAAAATATCGAAAAAAGCTTTTCTAAATACAAGTTCCTCAACAATAGGGCCTAAAATACAAACTGATATAAACATGATTAATGCGCTTATTGCACTATGATTTATCATAATTTCAATCGTTTCTTGATTTACAGAAACACTATCTTTATAAATTAGCGTTGAAAGTATAGACGCAAGTATATTAGCGATAAAATAGACAATGAAACCAAAAATTATATTACTAAAAGATTTTGTGTTTTCTTTATATAACTTAATATCAGTTTTTAAATCCAATTTATAATTTAGAATTAATGGTATAAATATAATAATATATATAACTAAATTATAAATAATGGAAGTATATATTTTAATATTATTAGATTTATCTAATAATTGTTTGGATAAAAATCGTGAAAGTAAAAGATCACTTAGAATAAACATTATAACTACATATAATATAATTGCTATAATTCCTTTTTTTCTTTTTTTCATATAATCACCACAAAAATAATAATAACATATTTTTAATTTAATAACTATAAAATATTATGGTGATAATATGAAAAAAATGATTATTTTAGTATTAATTCAAATAATTATTTATACTGTCTATATTAAATCTAAAAAAAAGAATTTAGAGTTTATCTATAATGAAGATTATGTGTTAGTATTTTATGAATACAATAATTCTATTACAGCAAAAAAAAGAATTAAATTATCTAATGATAGCATAAGAGATATTTATTCATATATGACTATATATAAAAATAATAGTGAATTAAACTATGAATCAAGCCTATCAAGTAATTCATATATAAGATATTATGACATTATTGATAATAATGTATATTTATATGTAAATGAATTTAATTTTAATTCTAAAGCATATGAATGTTTAAAAAGATCATTTAAGTCACTTGGATATAATGAATTATATGTATTTTCTTTAAATTAGATTTATTATATGCTAAAATATAATAAATGAAAGGACGTGAATTTCGATTTATTTCGAGATATTATGAAACTATTAATTGCATCTAAAAATAAGAATAAAATTAAAGAATTTAGAAAGATATTTAATGATTCAAATATAGAACTTTTGAGTTTAGATGACATTAATTATCTTGATGATATAGAAGAAACAGGAACAACTTTTAAAGAAAATTCCCTTATTAAAGCGAAAACTATTGCGAAGACTTATAATATCGCAACTATCGCAGATGATTCAGGGTTAGAATGTGCTGGTCTTAATAATGAGCCTGGTGTATATAGTGCAAGATATGCAGGAAGTCAACATAATGATGATGATAATAATAAATTATTAATGAAAAGAATTAAAAATGTAAAAAATAGAAATGCTAGATATGTTTGTGCAATTACACTTTATTTACCAAATGATAAATATATTATTTGTGAAGATTATTGTAATGGTGAAATAATAGATACACCAAAAGGTGAAAATGGATTCGGATATGATCCTTACTTTTATGTTAAAGAATTTGGTAAAACTATGGCTGAACTTACACTAGATGAAAAAAATTCTATTTCGCATCGTAGTAAAGCTTTAGAAAGGTTAAAAAGAGAATATCATGAAATTATTGATAATAAGTGATACTCATGGACTTAAAGATGAAATCTTTAATTTAGTAAAACAATATCCCGATTATTTAGTTTTGCATCTTGGCGATTATTGTATTAAAGAGAATGTATTAGAAGATTTAAATATTATATATGTTAATGGTAACTGTGATTTGAAAAATAATTACATTGAAAGAATTATTGAAATAGACAATACTAAAATATTTATGACACATGGTCATAAATATAATGTTAAATCTACATTTATGAATATATATTATAAAGCTCTTATGTGTAATGCTAATTATTGTTTATTTGGACATACACATAATGAGACAATGTTTGTAGAAAATAATATTACTTTTGTTAATCCAGGTAGTTTAAAATATAATAAAAGTTACGTATTAATAGAAGAAGACAAGGTTTTATTTAAAAGATTGTAGGTGACTTCATGACTTTAAAAGAAGTTTTAGGTTTAGAGAAAGTTAGTTCTTCCGTTAAACAAATAGACATTTTCATGTCTAAACAAGAACAAACATCATATGAATATATTAAGGCATTAAGTTATAAATGCCTTATTTTGCATAGCCTAAATAAAACTAAAGAAGCCTTAAAACAATTACTTGCATCTACTCTTTTATTTAAAAAAATAGAATCAAGAAGTATTGTTGCGGTTTGTGATAGTCTTATTGATATTTTTCTTGATTTAAAGAATAGTGAAAATGCACTTAAATATATAGATATAAAAAACGAACATCTTCCGGAAATTGATAAAGAACAATATAATTATGACTTAATTCGTTATTATGATATGGTTGGCGATAGATCAAATTTAAAAAGAAATATTATAGTTTATTTAAATAATGATATTCCTTTAGAAAATAGAATTTACGCTTTAGAGAAATTAATTAAAAGTCAGTATTTAGATTATGAATATGACCAGTTTTATGATACATATTTAAAATTAGAAGAATACTATTTAAAAAATTATCTTTATGAAAAACTTTCAAACTTAAGAGTTGATAAAGCAAAAGCTTTATATAGTGAACATAAATATGATTTGTGTATTTCTTTTATTAATTCATATATTGATGAAGATATTACTTCAATAGATTCAAAAATAGAGTCTGTATGTATTAAAATTAAAATATATTTAGATAATAACGAAACTAGACGAGCCATGTTACTTGAAGCTGAGTATCATGATGATTTCATGAAAGCTAAGACAGATATTGCCCTTGAATTTGCTCATATTGCAAAAAGAGTAGGTGAGGCTATTTCAAGTAATGCACTTGTAGTTGAACTTGATGAAATAATAGATTCTCTTACTCTAAAACAAAAAGATGAAAGAAAAGAAGAAAAGAAAGAAAAGAAAAAAGGTATAAATGTAAATATTATTGAATCAAATGTTATTTTAGAAAATGATGAAAGTAATGTTATAAAAACTGTTGAGACTTTTAAAGAAGCGATTATTGAATCAGAACCTAATATTATTGAAATTTCTAAGAATTATAAATCAATAGAAGATATTTTATCTTGTTTTGTAACAAGAGAAAATATTAAATTTAGAGAAATATTTAGAAATTATGGAATTGAAATTGAAAAGAAATTTTCAAAATGTGAAATAGTTATTGTACTATATGATGATTTTAAAGGATATCATTATAAGAAAGAAAGAGTATTTGAAAAAATATTTACTGATGAAATTTTAGATGATACTCCTAATAAAGAATTAATGGAAAATACTAGTAAAATGTATATTCATGATATTAAGGATTCTGTTTTTGATAAGAATATTATTACATCTAAAGAATATTTAGACGATTTTAAGAGTGTTATAGGGTTTAGACTTACTAGAAATAATGAAACATTAGGTTCTATTATTTATCAATTTTTTACAACTGAATTCGAAGATAAACTTGTGTATGAAGCATTAAGAATGTTGACAAATATGCTTCAAATTCATTTGAATAATGAAATAGATAAAAACAATACAATTATATCCCAATCAATGAAGAATTTTATATATGATAATTCTCCAAATGGTGTGAAAAATGAGTTTGAGAATATTATTGAATTTAATGAAAAAGCTAAAGAAATATTAGGTATTAATTATAATTCTATGGATAGTTATGATTATATAAATCTTATTTCTTATGAAGATGTAAAAAAGTATAAAGATACTTTTTTTAGAATTTATAATAGAGAAATAGATGAAGAAATTATATATTATCATATAAATAATAAATATATAAAAGAGACAATTATGGTTGATAGAACTGTTGTTACAAGGATATATAGTATTGTTGAAGATGTTACTGATATTAAAGAAAAGGAAGAAAAACTAACTCATCTTGCATATAATGATCCTTTAAGTAAGTTAAAAACAAAGGCATGTCTATATGAAGATATAAAATTTGCATTTACACATAATAAATTTTCTTTAGGTATTATTTGTACTTATAATTATAAGATGTATTTTGATATTTATGGATATAAATTTTCAGATGATTTATGTTATGCAATAGGTAAAAGTTTATTAGAAATAAAAAATGATTATAAAGATTTAGAAATATACCATTTAGAAAATGATAAATTTGCGATTTTATTTAAAACGACAAATGATTCAAGGTCTATTATAAAAAATACTAAAACTATTTTAGAGAAATTATCTAAAAAATTATATGATATAAATCGAAGACTTAAAATGGATTTTAGAGCTGGACTATATAGAGTTACTAAATCGATGTCTTTAAATGATACTAATAAGCTTTTATGGTACGTAAGTGAAGCTTTGCATGATAGTTGCGAGGTAAATGATGAGAAAAATGTTATAAGAATGTATAACGATGAAACATCTAAAAAAAGATATAAAGATTCACAAATAGTGCTTCATATTAGCGAAGCTATAGATAATAATTTACTTAAAATTAAGTATAAACAAATGGTAAATATTACTGATAATCTTATTGAATATTATTATGCGTTTGTTAACTTGATTAATTTTTCAGTAAGTGAAGAATATTTAGAGGAAGTAGTATCTAAAAGAGATATTAAAGAACTTGTAGATAAATATTTAATAAGTCATGTTATCCAAGAGATGAAAACATTTAATAGTGATACGAATCTATATTTTAAAGTAATGATACCTGTTCATAAAAGTGTCTTTAATAGTGATACATTTATTTCTTTTTTAGAAAAGAACCTTGATTTTTTTAAAGTACCTAAAAAAATATTTTTATTCTATATTATAGAAGATACTAAAGATGATGTTATAACGAATGTTAAACTGTTAGAAAAGATGTCGATTTTATGTGCATCTGATAATTATGATTTTGTTATTAGAAATGGATTAAAGATTTATTTATGTGATATTGCAAAATATAACGATACACTTATTAATGTGTTAAAAGAATCATGCGAAAAACTTGGTATTTTGATACATGCAATTAATGTTAATAATCTAGAAGAAGTAAAAAGATGTAATGATAATACTTTGAGTGTTATATTAGGAGATTATTATAAATCTTTATATACCTTAGAAGATTTAATAAAAAATGTTTTAAATGATGAATAAATTTCATATTTTCTTCATATGTATTAATAAATACAAGGAGGGAAATATGAAAAAGTTCATTTTAAATAATAAATTACCCATTTTTTTACTTATGTGTGTCTTAGGACTTAGTATTTTTTATGCTTTTACTCCAAACAATAATATTAATAATGTAGTTAGCGTTTCAGAAATAGATGAATCTAACAATTATTATTATTTTGATGAGGAAAGACTTAGTATTTTAGAAGAACGTAATAATAAAATTGATGAAATTGAAGCAAGTGTTGCGGCATCTAATTTAGGGATAAGTGAAATTTCTTCGAAACTTGAAGAAATAGAAAATATTTATTCAATTACTAATAAAGAATGTAGTTTAGAACTTGAAATAGAATCTTTAGGATATGATGATGTATTAGTCCATAATTATATATCAAAAGAAAAAATTGGAGATAGTGAAATTTCTACTAATGTTATCGATATTAAAATACTAACATCTTCATTACCTAATGAAAGAGCTGTGGCGATTAGTCAACTTGCGAAGACTAAATTTGGTAATAATAGTTACAAAGTTTCATTGATTCTTGAAACTAATAATATCGCTTAGTGCGATATTTTTTTTAAACTTCTAGTATAATTATTTATTTAATGATATAATTATATAATAATTATGGATTTTTTATGGAGGAACATATTATGGATATAAATTTACGTGAAAGTCGTATTTCTGCGATTAAAATAATATATAACTGTGAAATGACAAATGATAATATAGGTATCGCATCTAGTAAGGTACTAGAAGAAGACGATACAGTTGCGATTAAACTTGCGATGAATGTTATAAATAATAAAGAAAAAATAGATAATTTAATTAGTGAATGCTTAACTAATTATAAAATTAACCGTCTAAATGCAGTAGATAGAGCAATCATTGAATTATGTACAAGTGAATTATTAGATGGAGTAGTACCTAATATTTGTATTAACGAAGCTTTAGAAATCACAAGAATTTATACAGATAACGGTGATAATAAAGCCGTTAAGTTTAATAATAAATTATTAGATACAATAAAAAATAAAATAGAAAGAAAAGATTAATATGTCAGAAAAGTATCTTACTGTTACAGCTTTAACTAAATATATTAAGTTTAAATTTGATTGTGATAAACATCTAAATGATGTTTTACTGACAGGTGAAATTTCAAACTTTAAACATCACTCAAGAGGACATTTTTACTTTACTTTAAAAGATGATGGTGCACAGATTTCATGCATGATGTTTGCGTCATATGCTTCAAAGGTGCTTTTTGAACCTAAAGATGGTATGAAGGTATTTGTTAAAGGTAATGTTACAGTATATGAAGCTGGTGGGTATTACCAAATAACAATTAAAGAAATGAAAAGTGATGGAATTGGTGATCTTTATTTAAGGTATGAAGCTTTAAAGAAAGAGTTAAGTGAAAAAGGATATTTTGATACTTCACATAAAAAACCAATTAAAAGAATACCTAATGTTATTGGGGTTATAACATCACCAACAGGCGCAGCAATAAGGGATATTATAAATACTGTAGGTAGAAGATATCCTTTCTGTAAAATAATTGTATATCCTGCATTAGTCCAAGGAGTAGATGCGAAAGATTCGATAGTAATGCAAATAAAAAAAGCTAATAATGATAATCTTTGTGATACCTTAATTGTAGGACGTGGTGGTGGAAGTATTGAAGATTTATGGGCTTTTAATGAAAAAATAGTTGCAGATGCGATTTATAATTCTAAGATTCCTATAATTTCTGCAGTAGGACATGAAGTTGATTTCACTATTGCTGATTATGTTGCTGATAAAAGAGCCGCAACACCTACAGCTGCAGCTGAAATTGCTACACCTAATATTGATGCACTTAAAGAAAGCATTCTATATTATCTTAATCAAATGAATAAATCAATTAATGTTAAAGTAGATAATTACAAAGTTATTTTAGGAAATATTGATAAGAGATTAGATATGAATAATCCTATGGAGAAGTTAAAACAAAGAAGAAAAGAAATTGGGGATTATTTATTGAGACTAAATCTTGCGATAAAAAATATTTTAACTTTAAAAACACAAACATTCAATCTATATAAAGAAAAACTACAAGCCTTAAATCCTCTATCTATTATGGATAAGGGCTATAGTATAGCTAAGAGTAAGGATAAGATTGTAAAAAGTGTTAAGGATGTAGTAAAAGATGATATCGTATCAATAAATTTAAATGACGGTATCGTAAATACTAAGGTATTGGAGGTAATAAAGAATGGAAACAAATAAGAGTTTTGAAGAATTGTTGAGTGAACTTGAAAAAACTGTAAGAAAACTTGAAGATAAAAATATTACATTAGAAGAAGCTGTTAAATCTTATACTGCAGGATTAGAACTTTCAAAAGAATGTTATAGTATATTAGGTTCAAATGAACAATTAGTTGTAAAAAAGATGACAGAAAGTGGTTTGGTTGATTTTGACAAGGAAACAGCCTAGGCATATAGACCTAGAAGAGATCAATGATCCATCATTTTTAAAAGAATTAAATAAAAAAGAATTGAATTTATTAGCACAAGATATTAGAAAATTCATTATTAAAAATGTTTCAAAGACAGGTGGACATTTGTCTAGTAATTTAGGTGTAGTTGAACTTACTATGGCTCTTCATATGGTTTTTAATGAGTCAAATGATAAGATTATTTTTGATGTCGGACATCAATGTTATACGCATAAAATTTTAACAGGAAGAGCTAATATGTTTCCTACACTTAGAAAATATAATGGTCTTTCAGGATATATAAATTATGAGGAATCTTCTTATGATGTATGGGAATCGGGGCATAGTTCTACTTCCTTAAGTGCTTTAGATGGCTTTTTAAAAGCCAAAGAAAGAGGTATGGATATTGGCAGATGTGTTGCGGTTATTGGGGATTCATCGATTGCTGGTGGTGTTGCGTTTGAGGCTTTAAATCATTTAGCTTCAAATGAAAAAACGGCACCAATAATTATTCTTAATGACAATAAAATGGGAATTTCACGTAGTGTTGGTTCTTTAAATAAAAAATTTGGAGCATTAAGAAGTAATCGTTTATTAAGAGGAATAAAAAGAGTTCTTAGAGCTATTACGATAACGCCAATTAGAAATTTTTTTCACAGACTAATTAAAGCGACAAAATCATTACTTCAATATGATAATATTTTTGAAACCCTAGGTTATGATTATTTCGGACCAATAGACGGAAATAATTTATCTTTATTGTTAAAAGAATTAAAGCGTGTTAAGAAAATGAATGTACCTTGTGTAATTCATATAGTAACTAAAAAAGGTAAGGGTTACTCTTTTGCTGAAAAGGATGAATCTGGTAAATATCATAGTGTAAATCCTTTTGATATTAAAACAGGACTTCCTAAAGAAGAACGTTTAGAAGGAGAGTCTACATATACTGAGGTAGTATTAGATACTCTTTATAAGGAAAGAGAAAAGAAGGATTTTGTTATTATTGATTCTGCGATGATTCTTGGAAATGATATTGAGAAATTTAGTAAAAAATATCCTAATAGCTTTATTGAAGTAGGAATTGCAGAAGAACATGCAGCAGTACTTGCGGCTTCACTTGCAAGAAATAATATACATCCTGTCCTTCTATACTATTCAACATTTCTTCAAAGAGCATATGATGAAATTTTAAATGATATATCAAGACAAAATTTAAGTGTTTTAATTGGTATTGATAGAGCGGGAATTGTTGGTAGTGATGGTTCTACTCATCAAGGAATATATGATATTGCGATGTTAAATTCAATGCCTAATATGACAATATGTATGGGCCAAAATGCTAAAGAGACTAAGAGTCTTTTAAAGTATGCATTATATCACGAAGGTCCAATCGCATTACGTTATCCAAGAGGGTTAGATGATATTAATTTAGATCTAGATGTAGAGGAAATTGATTTTGGTTGGAAACAAGCATATTTTGGTACGGCTTCAATATGCATTACATATGGACCAGATGTTACAAGAATTAAGAATTTGATTATTAATAATGAACTTAATGTATTATTAATTAATGCTAGATTTATTAAACCATTAGATTATAAGATGTTAGATTATTTATTTGATTTAGATTTACCGATTTTAGTATATGAACAAGTAGTAAGAAGTGGTTCTTTATTTTCAAGTATTTTAAATTATGCATCAAAGTCTAGTAAAAGATTACTCATTAAGGGTATAAATATAGATGATGATACTATAATAAAACATGGTGATGTTTTAAGCTTATTAGATGAGTATGGTTTAGGGGATAATGATATTATAAAAGGATTGAAAGATTTATATGAGGCTTGATTTATATCTAGTGGAAAATAATTTTTTTGAATCTAGAGCTAAAGCTCAAGATGCAATAAAAAAAGGTGCTATATATGTTAATGGTAAACTAGTTACAAAAAATAATTATGAAGTAGAAGATGATGATAGTGTTCAAATTCAATTTGAAACTCAAAAGTATGTATCACGTGGTGGTTATAAATTAGAAGAGGCTATAGAAGTATTTAATTTAGATTTTAAAGATAAAATAATTCTTGATATCGGTTCTTCTACTGGAGGATTTACTGATTGTAGTTTAAAACATGGTGCGAAACTTGTTTATGCAGTTGATGTTGGGTCAAATCAACTTCATAATTCTTTAAAAGAAGATAAAAGAATTATATCCTTAGAAAATACTAACATTTTAGAATTCGAAACTGATGTTAGATTTGATTATTTAGTGATGGATGTAAGTTTTGTATCGATTAAGCATTTACTTAGTGCACTTTTAAAATATTTAGATAATGATAATAAACTTATTTGTTTAATAAAACCACAATTTGAAGCAGGAAAGATGATTAAAAAAGGAATTATTAAAGATAAAAAACTTCATTTAAGTATTATAAATACGGTCAATGATTATTTAAATGAAGTAGGATTATATATTAATAAAATAACACCATCTCCAATTAAAGGTGGAAGTGGAAATATTGAATTTTTATGCTTAGTTAGTAAAAATAATTCATCTAATATTAATTTCAAATTATGTGTTGAAAAAGCCTATAGTATGTATTAGGAGGTTTTTATGTTAAAAAAATTATCTGTAAAAAATTTTGCGATTATAGAAGATTTAACAGTATCATTTAAAGATAAAATGACCGTTTTGACAGGTCAAACTGGAGCTGGAAAATCTTTAATTATTGATTCTATCAGTTTATTAATGGGCTCTAGAGCTGACAGTGATATGATACGTTATGGTTGTGAAAAAGCTTTTATTTTAGGAGAATTTATCACAAATAACCCTAAACTAAATAATTTGTTAGAAGATAATAACATAAAAGCATTAGACACTCTTACTATATACCGTGAAATATCTATTAATGGAAGAAACACAATTAAGGTTAATGGCGTTAATGTAACTTTGCTTTTGTTAAGTAAGATATCATTTTATATAGCTGATATACATGTTCAACATGATACATTTAGATTAATTAATCCAGATACATATTTATCATTTATAGATGATTTAGATGATGATGTTTTAAATGAATATATAAATAAATATACTATCTCTCTTTTAAATTATCAAAATGATTTAAAAAAATATAAAGATCTATTAAACAAAAGAGATAGTTCAAAAGAAAGACTTGACTATATTTTATTTCAAAAGAAAGAAATAGAAGAGTTAGATCTTACAACTGATATTGATATTAGATTAGAAGAAGAAATAGAGAAATTATCAAATTTCGATAAAATATATAAGTCTTTAAATGAATCATATGAATTATTAGATAATGATTATTTTAGTGTTGATAATATTTATAATGCTTATAAAACACTTGATAAAATTTCTTCATTTGATAAAGAATATAAAGAAAATACAGATAAATTAAGCGATATGTATTATATATTAACAGACATAAAAAGCAGTATTTATAAATCAATTAATAACTTAGATTTTGATGAAGAATTGCTTAATCAATTAAATGAAAGATTAAATTCAATTGAAAAGATTAAATCTAAATATAAAATGACAGTAAATGAACTTATCGATTATTTAGATAAAATATCTTTAGAAATTGATCTAGCAAATAATTATGATGAGGTTGTTAAAAATTATTTAAATAACCTAGAAAAATCATATATTAAACTTAAAGATATTTCAATAAAAATAACAGATTATAGAAAAAAAGAAGCCAAAAAAATTGAAAAAGCTATTATTAATGAATGCCATGATTTGGAACTAAATGATATCGATTTTAAAATAGTATTTAAAGATATTTCATATGATAATTGTCTAAATAGTAATATTTTTAAGGAATATGGTGTAGATGAGGTTGACTTTATGATTACACTTAATAAAGGTGAACCTTTAAAACCACTTCATAAAGTTGCCTCAGGTGGATAATTATCAAGAATAATGTTGGCATTTAAATCATATTTTTCTTTAAAATCAAAATTATCTTTAATGATTTTTGATGAAATTGATAGTGGTGTATCTGGTGATGCGGCTTTGAAAATTGCGTTAAAAATGAAAAAAATAAGTACATATGTACAAGTACTTTGTATTACACATTTACCAAGAGTTGCGAGTATCGCTGATAATCATATTTGGATTTATAAGGAAGAAAAAGATAATAGAACTATTACTAATATAAAAGAATTAGACTTTGAAGAAAGAAAATATCATATTGCCCAAATGATTGGTGGTAATCGTATTTCTAAGTATAGTTTAGATGCGGCGTCAGCTCTTCTTAATAATGAATAAATGGATGACTTTTGTCATCCATTTATTATATAATATTAATTTATTTATTTGGTGTAAGACAAAATTTATTTATAGCCACTCCTACACCACTATCTTCACAAGATGTGGTAACAAAATCAGCAATTTCTAATACTTCAGGAAATGCATTTTTCATTGCGACCCCTATTCCTGCTTTTTTTATCATACCTATATCGTTTGAAGCATCACCTATTGCCATAGTATCTTTAAGGTCTATATTTAAATATTTTGAAAGATATTCTAAAGCATTTCCTTTATCTACATCTTTATTTAAAAATTCAAGGAAGATATTTGAACTTCTAACGACATTGAATTTATTTTTGTAATATATTGGAGTGTTATTATAAAGAAAATCAATATTTTCTTTTGAATCAACAATCATAGCTTTTATGAATTTTGTATCACTGAATTCATATATGTCTTTTATATTACATTTTATTTTATTAATAGTTGCTTCAATATCGGTATAGTGATTGTAAAGTGGAGAATATAAATTTCCTAATTCATCAAATGTATGAAAATAAAAATTATATTTTTTACTTAACTCGTATACTTCTTTAATATCAGCTGATGTTATTGTTTTACTATAAATTAATTCATAATTTTCTAAGTTATATATTTTAGCTCCGTTATAACATATTACATAGTCATTTTTGGTATTCATATTTAGTTTATTTAAAATTGGTTTTACTCCTTCAATTGGTCTTCCTGTCGCAAGAACAATATGCACGTTTTTTTCACGTGCTTTTTTTATTATTTCAAAGTTGTAATCTGTAATTTCCTTGTTTTTGTTAAATAATGTGTTGTCTAGATCAATTGTAACTAGTTTAATCATAATATCACCGAATATGATAGTATCATAAAAATTGGTTTTTTAAAAGTTTAAAAATAACAAATAATATAATTGAGGTGATTTTATGAAAAAAGTACTTTTTATATTAATTAGTTTTTTATTTTTGGGATTTACACTTAATATTTACGCTATTGATATTACAAAAGATACTAAACTTTATGTATCAGGAGAAAATATTGGAATAAGACTTAATACAAATGTTATGGTAATGGGTATGTATGGAATTAGAGATGAAAATAACATTTATACACCATGGAAGGATTCTAATATTAAAGAAGGCGACTATATTATTGAATATAATAATAAATTAGTAACTAGTAAAAGTAGTTTATATGAAGCAATTAAAACTAATATGAATAATGAATCAAATATTAAGTTAAAAAGAGAAGAGGCTATAATAGAGACAACTATTACTCCTTGTTTAGTTGATGAAAAATATCATCTTGGACTTTATATTAAAGATTATGTTTTGGGAGTAGGAACTTTAACATATATATTACCTGAATATAATATTTATGGTTCTTTAGGACATCAAATGGTTGAAACAGAAACTTATGGTGGAAATATTTATGAAGCTTCGGTCGATAGAATCATTAAACCAAGAGGAAATGAAGCAGGTCAAAAAAAAGCTATTATTTCATCAAATGAATTGGGACAAATATCTAAAAATGTTATTACAGGAATACATGGTAATATTAGCTCTATAGATAAAAATAATTTAAAATTAATGAATATTAAAACAAGAGATGAAGTAAATTTAAAAGAAGCTAAACTTATGACTTGTATAGAGGGTAACAAAGTTGAGTTTTTTGATATTTTAATTACGGATTTAAAAAAACAAAAAAATAAAGATGAAAAAGGTATTAAGTTTAAAGTAATAGATAAAAAACTGATTTCAAAATGTGGCGGTATTATTCAAGGAATGAGTGGTAGTCCTATTATTCAAGATGATAAGATAATAGGAGCTGTTACACATGTTATGCTTAAAAATCCTAAAGAAGCATATGGTATTTATATTGAATTTATGCTAGAGGACATGGATATTCATATAGTAGAATAAAAAAAAAGGACCAAGTCCTTTTTTATACATTTCCAAAATTTGTTATAATTGCACTAATTAATGAATATAAGATTCCACCAACCATCGCAAGACATAATAGTATAATAATTACCTTTCCCCAAATTGTACTCATTGGGTTAGTATATCCTTTTTTAGTTTCTTGTTTTTTATTATTAACTTTCTTAGCCAAAATGTTCACCCACATTCTTCATAAGTATTTAATTAAATCGTAAATTACGATATAATAATTATATAATAATATTATTAAAAAAGAAAGGGGTATTTTTATGAAAAATAACGCAAGAATAATATTTCATGTTGATTTAAATATGTTTTTTTGTAGTGTTGCGGTTATTAATAATCCTTCATTAAAAGGCAAAGCCTTTGCGGTAGGACGTGAAAATACCTTAAAAGGCGTTATTTCAAGCGCGTCATATGAAGCTCGAAAGTATGGAATACATGCTGCAATGCCTGTGATTGAGGCATATAAAATATTACCATCTTTAATTATAATAAATGGCCAATATGAAGAATATAAGAAATACCATAGATATTTTGTTAATTTGATAAGGGAATATACAAATATAGTAGAGGTTGCGTCTATTGATGAACTTTATGCAGATATGACAGAATTATGTAAAACTAGAAGTGCAATAGATATTGCAAAAGAAATTCAAGTAAGATTAGTTAAAGAATATAAACTTCCTTGTAGTATAGGAATTGCACCTACTTTATTTTTGGCTAAAATGGCATCAAATATTAAAAAGCCACTTGGAATTACTGTTTTAAGAAAAAGAGAAATTGAAGATATATTATATCCTCTTAGTGTTGAAGATATATTTGGAATTGGTAAAAAAACAAGTCCTAAACTTATTAACGCAAACATTAAAACGATTAGAGATTTTATGAATCCGAATAATAAAAGTATAGTGATTGATATATTAGGACAAGACAGATATGAAGCTTGCAAGAAATCTATTTTAGGTCAGTCAAGCAATGTTGTTGATCCTGATAGATATCAAAATAGTGATAGCATTTCTGTAAGTCAAACTTATGATTATAGAATAGATAATTATGAAGATATATTAATTGAACTTAGAAAGATGGCATTAAATCTTCAAAAAAGAATGAAAAAAGAAGGATATGTAACAAAAACAGTAACTATTACTTTAAGGGATAAAGATTTTAAAACAATCACCAGAAGTAAGAGTATAGAGTATACTGATAACTTATATGATATATATGATGTTGTTGAAGTACTTTTAGATAATAATTATCATGGCGAGACTTTAAGGCTTGTTGGAGTATGTTTTGGAAATTTAAGAAAGAACTCCGATATTGAACTTGAATATAATTTATTTACATATCAAAGTATTATTGAAAAAGAACAAAAGTTAAATGATATATTAGATGAAATAAACACTAAATATAAAAAAGGAATTATTAGAAAAGGAGTTGCTTCTAAAAAGGATTTGGATTAAAATATAAGAAAGAAGGAGAATATAATTATGAAGAATGAAAATTGTGCATATTGTATGAAGGATGATAATCCTGAAATGTATCAAAAGTTTGGTTATCGTGCATTTGAAATGAAAACTTCGACTGTATTTATTTTTAAAGAACAAACTAAATATGGTAGAGTTATTGTCGCTTATAATGACCATGTTTCTGAAATGTGTGATTTAACAAAAGAAGAAAGAATTGATTTTATTGAAGATGTAAATGCAGTAGCAGAAGCTATGCATAAAGCATTTAATCCAGGTAAAATTAACTATGGAGCATATGGAGATACAGGAGGTCATTTACATTTCCACTTATGTCCAAAATATGTTGGACAAGATGAGTGGGGTGGAATATTTCAAATGAATACTCATGCTTATGAACCATCTGATGATGTATTAGAAGAAATTAAAGTAAAACTTATTAATGCGATGGATCCTAATTTTATTGTAAAAAAATAATCACCATTTGGTGATTTATTTTTTTCTTAAGAATTCAATTATTTCATCTGTTAAGTATTCTGGAGTAGATGCGCCAGATGTTATATTTACGCTTTTGATGTTAGAAAAATCATAGTTTAATATATCATCTATTGTTTCTATTAAAATCGCATCGTTTTTTTTAAGTGCTAGTTCGTATAATTTTTTACTATTGCTTGATAATTTATCACCGACTACGATTGTTAAATCTACTTTGTTAGCTTCTAATACGGCTTTTTGTCTTTGTGTAGTGGCTTTGCATATGGTGTTATTTATAACAACATTAGGATTTTTCTTAAGTATTTCGTTATAATATTCTTCTATGTCATAAATAGATAATGTTGTTTGATTAATTATGAATGATTTATTTTTAAATTCAATATTTTTTATATCATTAAGTGAAGATATTAATTTTATTTTATTAGATATTCCAATTGCACCTATACATTCAGGATGTCCTTTTGTACCTATATAATATACATCATATCCATCATTTAAATATTTCTCTATATTTGAATGTGTCATTGTTACATATGGACATGTTGCGTCTATTATTTCTAGATTTTTAGATTTGGCTTTTTCTAATACATCAGGTGATACACCATGAGCAGTAATAATAACTATACCATTATCTATATTATCTAACATTTCTAGACGTGATATTTTATCGTTAAGGGTGATTATATTGTGTTCATTAAGTTTTTTTATCATTTCTTTATTATGTATTAAAGAACCTAATGAATATATTTTTTTATTATTATTTTTAATTTTTAAAGCCATATCTATAGCTCTATTTACACCTTGGCAGAATCCATGTGGGTTAAGTATATTAATTTCCACACTAAAACCTCCTTTTGTTGTAATTCAATTATAACATAATTATAAAACAAACTTGATAAAATAAATTTTAAATGATAATATTAATCGTGAGGTGATTTTATGCAATTTGATGGATTGGAAATAAAAAAGTATATTTATGAAGCAATAAAAGACTTATCTTTTATTTCTTTTACAGAAGTACAACATAAAGTGTTTGAAAGTTTAGATTTAAATAAAAATTTACTTGTAAGAAGTAAAACAGGAAGTGGTAAAACTCATGCTTTCTTAATTCCTATTTTTAATGCGTTAGATGAATCTCAAAAAAATATTCAAGCTGTTATTATTTCACCAACAAAAGAGCTTGCGATGCAAACATATAAGGTTGCACAACATATCGCATCATTTAGTCCTGTTAGTATATCTATAAAATTATATAGTGGTGGGACTGATAGAGAGCGTGAAATAGAAGCACTTAAAAATAATCAACCACAAATTATCATTGCTACACCTGGTAAAATAAAGGATTTAGCAATAGATAAAAATGTTTTAAAAATATATACAGCTTCTTATTTTGTTGTAGATGAAGTTGATATGGCACTTGATAGTGGATATGCTGAAGATCTTGATTGTGTTGCGGCTATTTTAAAAGATGCAAAAATGATGTTTTTTAGTGCAACAATCAGTGAAAAAATATTACCTTTTGTAAAAAAATATCTTGATTCACCTGAATATATAGATATTAAAAATCAAGATAAATTAGATATTGAACATATATGGATTCCTCTTAAATATCGTGAAAGAAATGAGATGTTATTAAACTTAATGTCAATTATTAATCCATATTTATGTATTATATTTACAAATAAAAAAGAAACTGCAATATCTCTTTCAAGATTCTTAAGAGAAAATGGATATAAGGTAGGAGAAATACATGGCGACCTATCTCCTCGTGAAAGAAAAAGATTTTTAAATGATGCAAATAACTTAAAATATCAATATATAGTTGCTACAGACCTTGCAGCTAGAGGCATTGATATTGATGGTGTTAGTCATGTTGTAAATTACGAAATACCACGCGATTTTGAATTCTATGTACATAGAAGTGGAAGAACAGGAAGAATGAATTATACAGGAATTGTATATAGTTTCTATGATGATCTAGATAATGTATATCTAGATAATCTTGCAAAAAAAGGAATTGTTCCTGTTTACAAAATGATTAAGAATAATGAAATTGTTGATTCAAAGGCAAGAAATGCAAGAGCTGATAGAGTTAAACCTATTAATGAGGCACAAAAGAAAGCAAGAAGTTTTGTAAAAAAACCAACTAAGGTTACACCTGGTTATAAAAAGAAGATGCAAGCTAAAATTGATGAGGTTGCAAAAAAAATATATGCAAATAACGGTAAAAAGAAGCGAAAATAGCATGTGTTTAAAAAAATAATATTGATATATTTAAATTAAAATGATATACTTATATAGTACAAGTTTTTAATGAAAGGTTGTCATAGAATGGCAAGAACAAATAAAAGAAGAAAAGTTAAAACAAAATTTAGATGGACAAAGGAATTTATAATTTTAATTGCGTTCATTGCTATAATTGGTTTAGCTACAATTTTAATGAGTTTAGAATCAAAGTCTACAAAATTATATAAACAAATAACAAGTGCACAAACTAGTGAACAAACTCAATTATCTGAAGATAATGTTTTTGAATATTGGATTAAAGAAAGTGATTTAAAGAAGACTATTCAATCAACTGAATATACATATGTATATTATGGTTCAGTCGCTAATTCTGATTTCTTAACAAATATTCAAGCAGTAAATCAAGGTGCAAAAGATTTTGATGTTAAGAAAGTATATTTATTCTCATCTAGTTGGGCAGAAGGTTTAGATATGACTGATGAAGATACACTTGATGATAATAAACAAGCTCTTAAAGATAAGAGTGATGCACTTGGTGGTGTAGATTTAACAATTTATCCACAACTTTGGGTATTTAAGGATGGTAAAGCTATATTTAAGTCATCAGATATAACTGAAGATACTTATGTTGGACAAAATGCTTCATGGCAATTTATAATTAATCAAGCATTTGGTAATCCAGAGAAAAAATAATAAAAGTTATGAAGAGATAGGTAACTATCTCTTTATTAAATAACGGAGGTTTAAATGATTAATTTAGTAAAGAATAATGTAAAATTAGCATTAGAAAATTTCTATAAAAATAATTATAATGAGCAAATTAATATCATTGTTGAAGAACCGAAAAATCCGACACTTGGTGATATATCAGTTCCAATGTTTGTGGCAGTTAAAGCTTTAAAAAGACCTATGCCAGAGGTTGTTAGTGAAGCTATTGATGTTATAAAAGGCGCAAGTGATTATATTAAATCAGTAGTTGCGACAGGTCCTTTTATTAATATTATTGTTAATAAGGATGAAATAAGTAAAGCAATTATATTAGAAGTATTAACTAAGAAGAATGAATATGCTAATAGTAATATAGGAAATAATAAAACTATTGTTTTAGATTATTCTTCTCCAAATATTGCGAAAAGTTTCTCAATTGGACATCTACGTTCAACTATGATTGGTAACTCTTTAAAACTTATTTTACAAAAAGCAGGTTATAAAACAGTTTCTATTAACTATTTAGGAGACTGGGGTACTCAATTTGGTAAAATGATCGTAGCATATGAAAAATGGGGAGACCCTGAAAAAATTAAAGAAGATAGCATTAATGAGCTATCTAAACTTTATGTAAGATTCCATGAAGAAGCAAAAGATAACCCAATCCTTGAAGATGAAGCTCGTGAGGCTTTTAGAAAGATCGAATTAGGTGAGCCTAAATATCTTGAAATGTGGAAGTGGATTCGTGAAGAATCTTTAAAAGAATCAAAACAAATCTATGAACTTCTAAATGTTTCTTTTGATTCATATAATGGTGAAGCTTATTATAATGATAAGATGGAACCAGTTGTAGATGAATTAAAAGAAAAAGGATTATTAGTTGAAGATCAAGGTGCGCAAATTGTTAGTCTTGGTGATGATATTCCACCTGCATTAATTAAACGTAAAGATGGTGGATCATTATATATTACAAGAGACCTTGCGGCGGTATTTGATAGAAAGAATACATATAATTTTGATAAAGTTTTATATGTTGTTGGAAATGAACAAAAACTACATTTTACACAACTTAAAGGTGTTTTATCTAAGATGGGTTATGATTATGGTGATAAAATTGAACATATCAATTTTGGCCTATATTTAACAAATGGAGCTAAGATGTCTACACGTAAAGGTGGAGTTGTAAAATTATATGATGTTTTAATGGATGCGATTAGCCAAGCTAAAAAACAAATAGAAGAAAAAAATCCTGATTTAGAAAATAAGGATGAAATTGCTTCAAAAGTTGGAATTGGTGCGATTGTATTTAATGATTTAAAGAATCATCGTACAAATGATGTTGAATTTAATTTAGAACAAATGTTAAAATTTGAAGGACAAACTGGTCCATATTTACAATATACTGGTGTAAGAATTGCATCTATAATTAAAGATCAAGAAATCGATATGAATAATATTGATGCAAAATTATTTGAATTACCACATTATTTTGAAATTGTTAAATTAATTGGTTCTTTCTCGTCAGTTATTGAACGTGCTTCAGTAGAATATGCTCCAAGTGTTGTTGCGAAGTATTTATTAACTCTTGCACAATCTTTTAATGGATTCTATGCTAAAGAAAAGATTAATGCAGATGATTTAAGGGTAAGGAATACAAATTATGCACTTGCGGCTGCATGTAGAATAATTATAAATGAAGGTCTAAGACTTTTAGGAATAGACTATGTTTCAAAAATGTAAGAATGAATTTAATTCATTCTTCAATATGCCCTAGTGATGAAATTGGTATACATGACAGACTCAAAATCTGTTGATTTTAAATCGTGTCGGTTCGACTCCGACCTAGGGTACCATTATAGAATGTTAGGTTTGATATTATTATCAAACCTTTTTTTGATTTTTTTAAAAATTTAAATTATTGAGTGTTTATAGCAAATTTGCTATAATACAGTGATAGGAAGGATATTCTATGGAAAAAGATCCTTTTAAAGAGTATTTATTGGTAAAAGAAACAACGAAAAAAGAATTAGGATATTCATGGTATACGGCTTTGGTTTACAAAAAGTAGATGGATTAGAAACATCTGATTATTTGAAATCCTTGGCCATTGATAATATTGATGGAAAGATCACTATTGAAAAAACTGAAGAGTTAATAAAAAAAAATATAAAATCTAACTAGAAACTTATAAAAATATAGGTTTCTTTTTTTTCTATATGCTAAATTTTTCTTTTCGTTCTTTAAATAATCTAAAAAAAGTACCTCTAGATACACCAATCATTTTAGAAGCTTTTGTATTAGAGATTTTATGGTTAATATAATCATCTAATATATCAGTAGTATTGTCAGGTGTAATAGCCCTTGGTCTTCCAAACTTTACACCTTTTTCTTTTGCAAGTTTTATACCTTCAGCTTGTCTTTGTTTAATATTTACTCTTTCATTTTCAGCAACAAAGCTAAGAACTTGAAGTACAATATCAGATATAAATTTGCCTACTAAATTTTTTCCTTCAATTCTTGTATCTAAAAGTGGCATGTCAAGCACTTTTATATCAGCTCCTATTGTTTTAGTTATTCTTGACCATTCTTCTAATATCATTTGATAATTTCTTCCTAGACGATCTATTGATTTTATTATTAATAGGTCGTCTTTTTTTATTTTTTTTACTAATTTTTGATAATTAGTTCTATCAAAATCTTCACCTGATTCTTTATAAATATAAATATATTTATCGTCTATATCAAGATTTTTAATTTCTTCATATTGTCTATCAATACGTTGTTGTTTCGTAGAAACACGTATATATGCATATATCATAAAAAAACACCTCATTATTTATATAACAATAATTTAGTGATTTTACCAATTTTTTT
>CAZJSR010000028.1:0-20239 GCA_964548855.1 uncultured Anaeroplasmataceae bacterium
TATTTAATGATCTATACATTGATTACGTACAAGAAATATTACTAGAATATCCTCACTCCCTATTGGTAAATTCTATATTGACATTAACAAATTGCACAAGATGGTTTTTTTTATTGACATTTACAACTGAGCGTATCAGTCTTATTGTTATTAGAGTTTTACTATTAGACTCGTTGTAATTTTACACATTAATATACTTATATAAATGTCAAATTACAAAGGATTATTATGAGACCAATCATAATTAATAATAACATATATTTTTATTTTCACGTGATAAAGGGAACTAGATTTAGAGTCTAGCTCCCCCACAATTTTTTTATAATTCATCTAATCCATGGAGATAACCATCTTCTATAAACAATTTATATTTTTTTCCTGCTTCAGTTTCAATACAATAGTAAAGATACATTTCATTTAGACATTCAATATCTTAGATTGTTCCTGTAATATTAATATCTAAAGCTGAACATGTAAATGTAATTTCATTATAATCAACTGTTATCTTACCTGATGAGAATGATTCTGATAGTCATGGTATATAAACAGAAATATTACCTTTTCTTTTGAATATTTGTGCTATCCACCCATCTTGTATTTTTGTACAGTTTTTATTACAAAAAATGTCCGACTCAGCACACGAAACATGATTTCTAACTGTTTTCTCACTAATATTTAATATTAATGAAATCTCTTTTGTACTCTTATTTTTTATTAACATATCAAATATATCTTTTTCTCTACTAGTTAAAAAATTTTTATTCATATTTCCACCAATTTATTATATGTTAATAAAGTAATTTTGTTAATCTAGTAAATGTTTTAAAATATCTACCGCAAGTTCTTCGGAAAATCCAAGAGCTTCTATTTCATCGATAGATGCGTTTTTTATATTATCAATAGACATAAAATGTTTTAAAAGTTTTTCCTTTCTTTTTGGTCCTAAATTCTTTATACCATCAAGTCTTGATGTAAACATACCTTTAGCCTTAGTTGATCTAAAAAAACTAATTGCGTAATCATGTACTGTTTGACTTATATTTGCAAGCAACAAGTAAATATCACTATTTTTTGATACTGCAATATTTTTGTCATTAAATACTATAACGTTAGCCTTATGATTATCATCTTTTTTAATACCCATGACATTTAAATCTAAAGATAATTGCTTTAATACTTCTTTACATGCATTAACTTGAATTTCTCCACCATCCATTACAATCAAAGAAGGCATTTGACCATTCTCTTCTTTTAGTCTACTATATCTTCTGTAAATTACTTCTTTCATTGTTTCATAATCGTTTGCACCTTTTACATATTTAACATGAAATTTTCTATAATCTTTCTTTGAAGGTAAACCATTTTTATATACAACCATACCACTAACAGGATACTCTCCATATAGATTAGAGTTATCAAATGCTTCAATATGATACGGTGTATCTATTCCTAAAAGTTTACCTAATTCTTCTATCGTATTAATACTCTTTAGTACTTTATTTTGATAAATTGTTTTTTTATTTTCTAATGCTTCCTTAGCATTTAATATAGCCATATTTAATATTTCATATTTTTTTCCTTTTTGTGGAACAATTAATTCAACATTTAAAATATCTTCAAGTTCTTTTGAATAATATTCTTCTTGAATAAATATTTCTTTTGGTTTCTTCTCATCTATATTATAGAATTGTAAAATATAAGAACTTACCATATCATTAATATCACCAACGATTGGAAAATTAACAAAGTCATTTAATACTATATTTCCATTTCTCATATATAAAACACATATCGATAAATCAACATCATCGTGATATACGCCAAAAATATCTCTTGAATTTAAATCTGAAATTGATATTTTTTGAGATTCAGTTGTTGTGTTAATCGCATTAATTAAATCTCTATATTCACGGGCATTTTCAAATTCCAATTTTACTGATGCTTCATTCATCAAATTAGTTAAATATTTTATGATGTCTAAAGTGTCTCCATTTAAAAATTTAATTATATCTTTTTTATATATACTATAGTCTATTTCTTCATTATTAATACAAGGAGCTAAGCACTGATGCATATGATAATAAAGACATTCTTTATTTGGTAATTTAGCACATTTTCTAAGAGGATAAATTCTATTGAGCATTTCTACTGTTTTTCTCGCACTAACAACATTAGGATATGGTCCGAATAATTTTCCTTTAACACTTTTCTTATTTAAAGTTCTTATAACAGTAAGTCTTGGGTCTTTATCATTAGTTAATAGTATATATGGATATGTTTTATCGTCTGTTAACATAATATTATATTTAGGATCATACTCTTTAATTAAATTAATTTCAAGTACCAAACATTCTAGGTTAGAAGCGGTAATTATATAGTCAAAATCACATATTTCGCTTACTAATAAAGTTGTTTTAGCATTATGTGCACCTACAAAATAACTTCTTACTCTATTTTTCAGAATTTTTGCCTTACCTACATAAATAACCTTATTATTTTTATCCTTCATTAGATAACATCCTGGCTTTTCAGGTAATAGTTTTAACTTTTCTTTAATAAGTTCATTCATAAAATCACCATTTAAAAAAAAGCGATAATAAATCGCTTTTTAGTCCTCTTGATTATTTTCATTGAAAATAGTTTCTGCAGGTTTAAAACTAATAGATACCTTATCAGCTAATACTTCTTCTAAAGCTTGACCAACTGGTTTATCACAAATTACTTCTACACCTTCAGCAGTATATCCTTCTTCTTCCTCAATAATCTTTGCACGTTTTGCTGCTAAATATGCAAGTTTATATTTAGAATCTACTTTTTCTAATAACATATCAACTGATGGATAACGCATTCCATCTTCATTCTTTTTACGCTTTGCCATAATTTTCTACCTTCCTAATTACTTTTTGTCATTAATCATTTTTAAATACTCATGAATTGATCTTTCAGTTCTTGCGTGTTCTGAACGAATAATTGCCATAATCTTATCAGCCGCATTAGAAACCTCATCGTTAATAACGATATAATCATATTTATAAGCAAGTTCAAATTCTTTATTAGCTTTTGTGACACGCTCGTTTATCTTTTCTTCTGATTCAGTACCTCTTCTATGTAACCTTTCATATAAAGCTTCCTTACTTGGAGGTGCTAAGAAGATAAACACTGCATCAGGACACTTTTCACGAACTTGAAGTGCACCTTGAACTTCAATCTCAAGAACAACTTCCTTACCATTCGCAATCTTTTCTTCCACTTTATCAAGTGGTGTACCATAATAATTACCTACAAATTCAGCATGCTCTAAAAACTTACCATCTTTAATTCTTTGTTCAAATTCTTCTCTAGAAACGAAATAGTAATCTTTACCATCTACTTCTCCAGGACGCATAGCTCTTGTAGTCATACTTACGGAATAATCTAAATTGTGACCTGGCATATTAAATAACGCCTTTCTAACTGTACCTTTACCTACTCCAGATGGACCAGATAATACAATTAATAAACCTTTAGAATTTAATTTCATGCACATCTACCTCATATACTACTACTTATATATATTAACATACTTAAGAAAAATATTAAAGACTTTTAGAAAAAAACTATAATAAAAAATTTAAATTTATTCTATTTCTAGTTCAATATTCAAAATTACTTTTTGTTTTTTAAATATAAATAAATATACTCCTTCTATATTTAAAATAATTTTATAATATAATTCTTTTTCATTAGAACAAATAGGAATTACTATATCTTCATTAAGAATAATCTTCCTATTATTATAAATAAACTCTCCTTTACTTATTTTATATTCTTTATTATATATATTTAATCTATCTGCAAATGTTTTATGATTCAACCAATCATTACTATCATCGATAGTTGTGATAACTGCATTAATATTCATTTCTCTTACATAACTTACAAGTATTCTTCCACTCTTTTTTGTATATCCTGTTTTACCAGCAATAAATCTATCATCATTTAATACCAATTTATGTTTATTAATAAAACTATAGTTTCGATTATTAGTCTTAAATTTATGCATCTTAGTACCTGCAATTTCTCTAAATACATCATTTTTCATCGCATATAACATTAATAAAGACATATCATATGCAGTTGAATAATTACACGAGGTAGAATCTAGACCTGATGGATTTAAAAAAGTTGAATTCTTCATACCTATTTCTTTACATTTATCATTCATTTTTTTAATAAAAAAATCATAGTCACCATATACTTCTCTTGCAAGGATATTTGCGCAATCATTTCCACTTCTTAGCATTAAACCATATAATACATCTATTAAATACACTTCTTCATTTATTGTAAAATAAACCTTACTTCCCTCTATATTTACATCTTCCTCTTTTACTTTTACATTTTTATAGATATTATTACTTTCTATCGCAACAATACACGTAAGTATTTTAGTAGTAGAAGCTATTAATGATATTTTATGTTCATTATTACCTTCTAATATTCTTTGAGACTTTTCTTCTAATACACAATATGTGCTAGTATTATTATTTTCATAACTTTTATTTAAAACCAATGTATTTAATACAAGAAAAAATAAAGCAAGTAATTTCAAAATAATCACCATTATATTATATTCTAATTTTGTATATACATAACAAAAAAAGGGGAAAACCCCTTTTTATTAATCCTCTATAGGCTCTTCGTAGTCTTTAACAGATACTTTAACTTTGCTGATTCTTCTATCCTCAACCTTTGCAATTTCAAAAGTGATTTCTTTTACAAAATCTTGATATGATTCAGTTTCATCATTAAATTTTGTAAAACTAGATATAAGTTTTACTTGATTTCCTACTTTAGGTAATTCTTCACTTTCCTCAAAAAGGAAACTTGATAATTTTTGTGTACTATCTTCTGGTGCTTCACCTATTTCTAGTTTATCATAAAGATAATCTACATAAATTTCTCCATCTACTAAGTATTCATTATCACTGATTGTTTTGATTTCATTAACATCAGCTTCAACCTCGTCATGTTCATCATAAATTTCACCAACAATTTCTTCAAGTGCATCTTCCATTGTAACAATACCTTGTGTATCACCATATTCACCTAAAACGATGGCTAAATGAGTTTTACATTTTTGAAGCTCATGAATCAAATCATCAACCTTCATTGCTTTGTTAACAAATTTTGCAGGTCTCATGATTTTTCTTACATCTATAGATTGTTTTTTTATTAATTCTTTTAAGAAATCTCTCTCATATAATACACCAATTATATGATCTTTATCCCCTTCACAAACTGGGATACGTGAATACATTGTATCAAAGAATACTTTTTTAATATCATCAACTGAATCATTAACATCTACCGCAACCACATCAACACGGTGAATCATAATATCTTCAACTGATCTATCATTTAAATCAAAAATATTTTTTATATATTCAACCTCATCTGATTCAATTTGACCTTCTTCTTCCATTGTATCAATGATAGATTCAAGTTCATTTTCAGATAATTCTGCCTTAACTTCTTTACCAGATACTAATTTTTGTAATCCTCTAAAAATTATTACTATAGGATATAGAATTATAGTTAATCCATATACTAATGGCGCTAATGTTCTACATAATGTATCAGAATACTTTTTACCAATAGTTTTCGGCATTATTTCACCAAAAATCAATAACACGATAGTAGTTACTGCAGTTGCGACTAATGAGGCATAATTCTCATTTTTTATCATTACCGCAAATAGTGACACTGATAATACTGACATTGCTGTATTAACAATGTTATTTCCTACTAATAATGTAGTTAATGTTTTATCAAAATTTTCTGATAAATATAGGGCTTTTTTCGCTCCACTTTTTCTTTCCTCTACAGCTGTTCTCAATTTTACATCACTAACTGAACTAAAAACAGTCTCACTCATCGAGAAAAACGCTGATAGAATAATACAAATTACCATGATTGCAAAAATTATTGCATGCTGTTTTGTAAATGTTGTCAAAACCGACGATTGTATGTCCAATTTCTTCTATACCATATTTCCTAGACCTCTTCAACATGATTAGGTTATCACTATCAAGTCTATTAATTATGGATTCTCCTTTTCTTTCTTTATTCCTATTTTGCTTAAAAACATAAGCTTATAAATATAATAACATATTATAAATTCTTTTTCAAATAATTTAATGCATCTATATAACTATATTCTAATTTTCCAGCAAACGTTTTATCACATACGCTCCTTATATAGTTTATTTTTCTAAAATCTTCTCTTTCATCTACACAAGATAAATGCACCTCTATTTTAAGTCCTTTAAACATTTCAAGTGCATCGTGTATTCCTACTGATGTATGTGTATATGCTGCTGGATTAATAATTATCGCATCTTTTTTACCTAAAGCTTCTTGAATTTTAGTAATTATATCACCTTCATAATTACTTTGGTAAAATTCTAAGTTAAATTCCAAAGCATTTTCCTTCATTAGATTATTAATATCTTCTAATGTTTTTTTACCATAATGTTCTTCTGGCCTTTTTCCTAACATGTTTAGATTAGGTCCATTTATTACTAGTACTTCTTTCATAAATTTAACTCCTTTATAATATCATTAGCGCACTTTTCTATATTATGATTATCTACCTTAATATCCATAAAATAATCATATTTATCTTTTCTTAATTCATATAACTCTTCTACTGTATATTTATTAAACATTGGTCTAATATTCATTTTATCATTTTTAATTCTTTCTTTTAAGGAATCTAAATCTACGTTTATATAAATACATTTGCCATTCATTAATTTTTTATTATTAGCATTACAAATAATTCCACCACCACATGAAATTATTGTATTATCTAATTCTTTTATTTCATTAAGTGCTTTTCTTTCTAATTCTCTAAATTTTTCTTCACCAAATTCTTGAAAAATAAGAGGAATAGTTGTATTATTTGACGTTTCAATATAATTATCTAAATCAATATATTGATAATTTATTAAGTTTGACAAAAACTTACCTACACTAGATTTGCCACATCCAGGCATACCTATTAAATATATATTCATAATTTCATTTAATATTCACAATAGATGTGAATACATACTCCATTCTTAAAATTATATAGTATCACATATCTAATTATTAATAAATTCCAAACAATCTTTATAAATTATATCAATTGTTTCATTAATATTATCTAAATTAACATTATAAATATGCGTTGGAAATTGATTTTTAAACCATGTCATTTGTCTTTTAGCTAGATGTCTACTATTAAGTTTAATTTCTTCAACTGCACTTTCTAAAGTAATATCCCCTTCAAAGTAAGGAATAAATTCTTTATAACCTATCGCATGAGGAAAAATACCATCATTATAAAGTTCCTTGACTTCATCTAATAATCCATCTTCCAGCATTTTATCAACTCTTTTATTTATTCTATCATATAATACATTTCTATCTTCTAAATTCAAATATATAATATATGAATCATACATTGGATGAGATTTACTCTCTATAGAATGAATTGATTTAGATGTATCTAAATATACTTCTATAGCTCTTAAAACTCTTTTTCGGTTATTTGGATGAATCTTTGTTTGATCTATATTTGGATCTAAATGAATCAAATAATCAAATAATTCTTCATTTGTTCTATCTTTAAATTGTTCTTCAAAAGAATAATCTCTTTTTTTCGCACTAAATTCATAATCAAATAATACACTTTGAATGTAAAGTCCTGTACCACCGCAAATAATTGCGTTTTTATTTTTATCAATTATTTTTCTAGCTTGTGATTGAAACATTGATACATCGTATTGCATATTAGGCTCTATTACATCTATTAAATGATGTACTACACCTTGCATTTCATCTAGACTTGGTTTAGCACTTCCGATATTTAATTTTTTATAAACTGCCACGCTATCGCCACTAATAATCTCTAAATTTAGTCTTTTAGCTAATTCTATAGATATTTTAGTTTTTCCGATAGCTGTTGGACCTACAATTACAATTACTTTATTCATTACATTATCCTTAAAAATAATTTTTCTAAATCTTTTCCACTCATTTTAATAATACTAGGCCTACCATGAGGACATGTATATGGGTTATTACATTCATTTAGTCTCTTTACTAAATTCAAAGCCTCTTCTTTAGTAAGTGCATGGTTAGCTTTTATTGAATCCTTACATGCAATTTGTTTAGAAATTCTATCTCTATTTTTTATTATGGAGATTTTTTTATCTTTAATAAACATGTTAATAAGATTTCTTATAAACTCATCTATATGATCAAAATCCATCCAGTATGGTACTTCTCTAATTAAATAACTTTGTTTAGAAATTTGATCTAAACTAATTCCTATATTATTTAACTCTTCTTTATGTTCATTTACAAATATTAACTCAGTTGGTGTAAATTCAAGTTCATAAGGTATTAACAATGGAATTCTAACATCACTTGGATTTGAAAGTAAATTATAATACTTCTCATAATTTATTCTTTCTGCAGCGGCATGTTGATCCATTATATACATACCTTCATCATTTTGAAATATCAAATATGTACCATGTACTTGTCCTACATATTCTAAATAAGGAAGTCTCTTTGTAACAACCATATTAGGAGATTCTAAAAATTCTTCTTTGATTTCTTCTTTATTCTCTACATCTTCAATTGGCTTTTCTTCATCATGATTAACAATATTTTTTTCTTCTTTTAAAGTATTATATGAAACATTAGCATCTTTTAAAGTATTACTTATGGCATCTAAATCAAATTCTTGATTCAAAAAAGACATTTTTTCATATCCTTTATTTTCTGACTTAATGATATTTTCTGGAATCATATTAGCTTTCTTTAATAAATCCATAGCCATTTTTTTCACTTTAAATGCGATCTCGTCCTCATTTGAAATCTTTATAATAGCTTTACTTGGATGTATATTTACATCAATTAATAAAGGATCTAAATTTAAATATATTACACCTATTGGATATCTTGTATGAGGAATATATGTTTCATATGCTTCACATAAAGCATCTGTAAGTTTATAACTTTTAACATATCTCCCGTTACATATAATAGTTATTTCATTTTTATTAGATCTTGATATAGTAGATTTTGCAATAACTAGTTTTAAGTCGAAAGCCACTGATTTATATTCATCAATAAGTAAATTTCTTGCGACATCAAGTCCATAAATTTCCCCAAATAGTCTTGTTAAATCATCTTTCCCAGATGTGTTTATAAGTTCCTTACCATTATTATATAAACTAAAAGATATATCTGGTCTACTAAGTGCAAATTTTGTCATTATATTACTAACTTGGGATAGTTCAACTGGAAGACTTTTTAGATATTTAAGTCTTGCAGGTGTATTATAAAATAAATTTTCAACTTTTATATTTGTCCCCTTATTACAAGCTTTAGGTAATGATGATATTTTTTTACCTGCGTTATAAATAACTTCTACCCCTTCATTACCATCATTAGTTACTAATGTCATTTTACTAACTGAAGCTATAGAAGGAATAGCCTCACCTCTAAATCCTAATGTAAGGATACGAAATAAATCTCTTTCTGATTTAATTTTACTTGTTGCGTGTCTTCCAAAAGCTAACAAAGCATCTTCAGCAGACATTCCACTCCCATCATCAACTACGTTAATCAATTTGACACCACTGTCAGTTAACGAAACAGTTATTCTCCTAGATGAAGCATCAATGGCATTTTCAACTAGTTCTTTAACAACTGAAGAAGGTCTTTCAACGACTTCTCCTGCCGCAATCATATTTGATAAATGATTATCTAATTGAACAATTTTTCCCATTTAATCACCTTTCCTCATTTTTTAAATCATATAAAAATTTAAGTGCATCTATTGGTGTCATATTATTTATATCTAATTCATCAATTGACTTAACGATTCTTGTTGTTCTTTCTTGTTCTTTATTTTCAGGCATATTATCATATTCTAAGAAATTAAATAAATCTAACGATACATTACCTTTAAGTTCTGATTCTTCTAGTTTTTGTAACACTTGTTTACTTCTTGCGATTAATGATTTAGGTAAACCTGCAAGTTCCGCAACATTTATACCATAACTTTTATCTGCCCCACCATCTAATACTTTATGCAAGAATACTACACCTTTATTTGTTTCTTTAGCACTAACATGAACATTTTTTAATCTAGTAAGACTATTTTCTAATTCAGTTAATTCATGATAATGGGTGCTAAATAACATAACGCAGCCTATTCTTTCATGAACATATTCTATTATTGCTTGGGCAAGTGCCATACCATCAAATGTTGAAGTTCCACGACCTAATTCATCAAATAAAATTAGACTATTTTTTGTAGCATTACTTATAGCATAATTTGCTTCTGACATTTCAACCATAAACGTTGACTGCCCACTCATTAAATCATCAGATGCTCCTATTCTTGTAAATATTGAATCAAATATACAAATATTACATACTTTTGCCGGAACAAAACATCCTATTTGAGCCATTATTGCAATTAACGCTAATTGCCTCATATATGTAGATTTACCACTCATATTTGGCCCTGTAATTAAAAGTGTATTATATTTATTAATTACAATGTCATTACATACATACTCATCTGTTAAAACTGTCTCTACAACAGGATGTCTTCCATCAACAATATTAATTTCTCTTGTATCTGAAATATTTGGTCTTACATAATCATTTTTAATTGAAATATCACTAAATGATATAAACACATCAATTGTCGCAATGATATTAGCTAAATTTTGTAGTGATGAAATATGTTTTTGACATTCATTTCTTAATTCAATAAATAATTCATATTCTAATTTTACTATTTTCTCATCGCTACCTAAAACAATTTGTTCATACTTTTTAAGTTCAGGTGAAATAAATCTTTCAGCATTCGCAAGAGTTTGTTTTCTTTCATAACCAATATCTTCTGGCAGTTGAGATAAATTAGCTTTACTAATTTCAATATAATAACCAAATACCCTATTATAACCGACCTTTAATCCTTTATTTATTCCAAACTTTTCTTGTAGTTCTTTTTCATAATTTAAAATCCAATCTTTTGATGACTTTGAAATATTTTTAATTTCATCAAGAGATTCATTATAACCCTCTAAAATCATATTTCCTTCTTTAATTGACATAGGTGGATTATCAACTAAAGCTCTATTTAAAAGGTCACATAGTTCATAATGTGTATCTATATTATTCGCAAGTAAATATGCACTATTCAATTCAAGTTTAGTTATTAGACCTTTAATAAATGGTATATTTGATAAACTTTTTCTTAATTGCACTAAATCTTTGGCATTTGCGTTTCCTATACTGATTCTTCCTACAATTCTTTCTAAATCATATATTGTTTTAAGGGATTCTTTTATTTCTTCTTTAACAATATAATTATTATTTAATACTTCAACGAAGTCTAATCTTTTATCTATTTCTTCTTTATTTACAAGTGGTCTATCAATCCATTTATGTAACATTCTTGATCCCATTGCAGTTTGACATTTATCAAGTAACCACAATAATGATCCATTCTTTTGTCCTTGTCTTAATGTTTCTGTAAGTTCAAGATTTCTTTTAGTAAAATGGTCTAATCTTAAAAAATCCTTTGATTCATAGTATACCGCAGGTTTCATATGTGTTAATTCAGTTTTTATAGCAAATGTTAAATAATTTAATAGTCGACCTGCAGTACTAATAAATTCATTTGATACACCTTCAACTACATATTTTAAATAATCCGGAATTGAATCATCTTCATTATAAGAAATAACTATTTGATAATTATTATGTAATGTTTCTAAAATACTCGGACAAAAACTACTACTTACAATAACTTCTTTTGCGTGAAGTGATATTATTTCATTCGCGATTGAATCAAGTGTTTGAACCTTAGTTATATATACATCTCCAGTAGTTGAGTCTGCGTAAGATAATACATATTCTCTTTTTATAGCTCCTATAGAAACTATGTAATTATTTTCTTTTGAATTTAGATCAGTATCAACGGTCGTTCCAGGTGTTAAAATTTTTATAACATCTCTTTTTACTAAGCCTTTTGCAGTTTGTGGGTCTTCAATTTGCTCAACAATCGCAACTTTAAATCCATTTTCTAGTAACTTTGTTGCGTATACTTGATATGCATGAAAAGGAATTCCACACATAGGAACTCTTTCTTCTATTGATGCATCTTTTCCTGTTAATTGTAATTCTAATACCCTTGAGGCTATATATGCATCCTCAAAAAACATTTCATAAAAGTCGCCGACTCTATAAAAAACAATAGAGTCTAGGTTATTTTTTTTAATAGAAACATATTGTTGCATCATTGGAGAAAGTTTATTTACATCTACATCTTCTATAGTCATTTTATACACCTAATTCTTAAATAAATATCTAATAACTATTTTATAATAAATCTATTATTTTTTCAACAAAACAATAGATTAAAAAAAATGAGAAATTATTCACAATAAAATAATTCTCACCTTTCATTTATAAGTTATTCTTTATTTAAAAAATCTTCATTTATATCAATATCTAAATCTTCGATATCTATATTATTAGGGTCATTAAAAACAGTTACTTGCATTTTCGTTTCTCCTATTACTTCTACAAGACAATCAAAATTTATATCAATTTCAATAGAATCCTCAAGTATTTTAGCATTAGTAACTGTAGGATGTTTTAATATTTTAGCTACTACATCAAAATTATTACCATCCATATATTCTTTTACTAATTGAACTAATCTAATATCTTTAGTATACGTTATTTTACTTCTTAGTACATCTGTTTTACTATTACCACGTAATGAATACCATATATTTACTTCAAATGAACCTTTTAATTCTACTTCATCTTCTTTTTTTGTTCCAGTAAATTCATGATTAATTATCCAACAGCCTAAAATACTATACGGTAAAATATCTGTTATAATTTTTTGATTTAAATTAATAACTTTTTTCCCCTTTGCAACTACAGCTTTAGTAACTATTTCTCTTATTTCATTCATATATTTACACCTCAATATAATATATGAGAAAAAAATAAAATAGTAACAAAATAAATTTTAAATAAAAAAAAGCCCTTCGGCTTTTTTCTATAAATTCGCAATTATTGCGTTTGTAATAGTCTCTGTATTTCCATCTCCACCTAAATCAGGAGTAAGTCCTATTTTATTTTCTAATACAGTCTTAATTGCATTTCTAATTTTATCAGCACATTCGTTTTGTCCAATATGATCAAGCATCATACACGCTGACATTAACATAGCAATTGGATTTGCGATACCTTTTCCTGCGATATCTGGTGCAGAACCGTGTACTGCCTCAAATATTGCGGCATTTTCTCCTAAATTTGCGCCAGCTGTCAAGCCAAGACCTCCAATTAATCCAGATATTAAATCTGAAATTATATCTCCATATAAATTTGGAGCTACTAACATATCATATTTTTCAGGATACATAACAAGTTGCATACACATGTTATCAACAATTTTACTATCTGCTTCTATTTCAGGATATTCAGGAGCAATTTCGTTAAATATCTTTAAGAATAAACCATCAGAATTCTTTAGTATATTTGATTTATGAACGCATGTAACTTTTTTACGTCCATTATTTCTTGCATATTCAAATGCATAACGAATTATACGTTTTGATCCTTCTACTGTTATTCTCTTTATTGCTTCATATCCACCTTCAATTGGATGTTCTTCACCTATATATAAATCTTCTGTATTTTCTCTTACAGTTACTATGTCAACATTTTGAAATTTTGATAAATCCTTATAAGAATAAGCTGGACGTAAATTTACATATAAATCAAAAGCTAAACGTAATTGTACATTAACTGATTTAAATCCTTTACCAACAGGTGTTGTAACAGGTCCCTTTAAGGCAACCTTATATTTTTTTATAGCTTCAAGTGATTCAGTTGGAATTAATTCTCCAGTTTTATCATAAGCATTTTGACCAATTAAATATGGATGCCATTTAACTGAAGCACCTGATGCTTCTACTATTTTTGTTACTGCTTTTGTGATTTCAGGTCCAATTCCGTCTCCTTCAAATAATACTATATCTGTCATTTTAAAATCCTCCTATTTTTTACTACCTACATATTGAGTTGCAGGTCTAATTATTTTATTACAATACAATTTATTTTCAATAATATGTGCAACCCAACCAACAACTCTTGCGGTTGCAAATATTGGAATAAATAAATCTCTTGGTATATTTAATAAACTATATGTTAAACCACTATAGTAGTCTACATTTGCACAGTAATCTGCACCTTTTCTATTTTGTAGTGTTTGAATTGCGATACGTTCAAATCTTTGATAGAAATCATATCTCTTATCATTACATTTATCAGATAATTCCTTACATTTAGATTTTAATAAAACACATCTAGGATCACTTTTGGTATATACAGCATGACCTATACCATATATCAATCCTTTTTTATCATAGTATTCTTTATTAAGTAGTTTATTTACTACATCCTCAATTTCTTTATCTGTTGCATCAAGTGAAATATCACTAATTATATAATTCATCATATCAAGTACAGCTTGATTTGCTCCACCGTGTCTTGGACCTTTTAAAGAACAAATTCCCGCCGCAATTGTTGAATATATATCTGTATCAGTTGAAGATACCACAACATTTGTAAATGTTGAATTATTTCCTCCACCATGGTCAGCATGAATTATTAAAGCCAAATCTAAAGTTTCAGCTTCAAGACGAGAGAATTTACCATCATTTCTTGATAAATATAATATATTTTCAGCTATTGAATAATCTGGTCTTGGGTTATGAATATGAAGTGAATCATTATCAATATAATGTGTCTTAGCTTGTAGGCTATAGCTTATTATAGCTGGCATTTTACTAATTAAAGAAATACCTTTTTTTAACAGTTCCATAGGTTCAGTATTATCAGGATCTTTATCAAATGAATATAGTGATAAAATACTTCTAGCAATATGATTCATAATACTATTAGATACATTTTTTAAAATAATATTTTCTAAAAAATCATTCGGAAGCATATATCCATTTCTTAATATTTTTTTGAATTCTTCAAGTTCTTCTTTAGAAGGAACATGACCAAATAATATTAAAAAACAAGTTTTTTCATATCCGTAGCAATCATCGTCAATTTTAGCTAAATCATATATATCAATATCTCTATAATACAAATGTCCTTCTGTTGAAATTTTTGTTCCATCTTTAATTTCATAACCATGAACATCTGAAACTTTTGTTAGACCTACTAAAACACCAGTACCATTATTATTTCTAAGACCTCTTTTAACATTTAATTTATCATAAAGTTCTTGGTCAATATAACCATCGGTTAAACATTTTTCAAATTCTTTTTTTAAAAAATCCATGCTTATCTCCTTTTGGGGATTTTAAATTGTATTTAATAATCCACCTTTGTTAATCCATATTTTCTCTTCTTCTGTTAATACAACTTGAGTTTTAGTTTCATTACCCTTAGTAAGATTTTTAATTGTAACATTATAATCATCATCAATAGTAATTCTAACATCATCAAATTGATCACATGAGAATTTAGCTTCAATTGGTAAAATACCAAAGTTCATTAAATTCTTTTTATGTATTCTCGCAAAACTTTCAGCAACAATTGCTTTAATACCTAAATATCTTGGTGCAATTGCGGCATGTTCACGACTTGAACCTTGTCCATAGTTACTTCCTGCAACTATTATTCCACCATTAAATTCTTTACAATTATCATGGAACTTCTCATCTACTTGATAGAAAACAAATTCTGATATTTTTTCAATATTACTTCTATATGGTAATACTTTAGCTCCTGCTGGCATAATATGATCTGTTGTAATATTATCTCCAACCTTTAATATTACCTTACATGTAAAATCTTTTCCAACAGGTTCAAATTTTGGAAGTGGTTTAATATTTGGACCCATTTTTATTTCACCATCATAGTTTGGCTTAATCAATAATGAATCATTCATAATAAATGATTTTGGTTCTTCAAATAAATCTAATTTTAATCCCATAGGATTTGCAATTTCACCCTTGATTGCAGAATAAGCAGCAACTTCTGGAGAAACTAAATAAACTTGAGCTGATTCTGTTCCAGAACGTCCATAGAAATTTCTATTAAATGTTCTAAGTGATACTCCATTAGTACATGGTGATTGTCCCATTCCAATACAAGGTCCACATGCTGATTCTAATATACGAGCTCCTGCTTCTAATAATACTTCTAATATTCCACTTTTAGTAATCATTGTAAGAACTTGTTTACTACCTGGCGCAATACCTAATGAAACATTTGGATGTACTTTATTTCCTTTTAATATAGAGGCAACTTTAATAAAATCATAATATGAACTATTAGTACAAGAACCAATTAAAACTTGATTTACCTTAGTTCCCTTTATTTCTTCTACTGTTTTAGTATTATCTGGCATATTTGGACAACTTATTGTAGGTATAAGTTCAGATAAATTAATTGTATATTCTTCATCATAATAAGCATCGCTATCTGCTTCTAATTGAATATAATCTTCTTCACGATTTTGAAGCTTTAAGAACTCTTTAGTTCTTTCATCAGATGGGAATACAGATGTAGTTGCTCCTAATTCTGCACCCATATTTGTTATAGTTGCACGTTCAGGAACTGATAGTGTTTTTACACCTTCCCCAACATATTCTACTACTTTGTTAACTCCACCTTTAACTGTCATTAATCCAATAAGGTGAATAATAATATCTTTTGCACTTACACCTGCACGTAATTTTCCAATAAGGTTTACTTTAACAACCTTAGGGCATACAATACTAAAAGGCATACCTGCCATTGCACACGCAACATCAAGACCACCAGCACCAATTGCTAAACACCCGATACCTGAAGATGTTGGTGTATGTGAATCTGAACCTAACAATGTTTTACCAGGTTTTGCAAATCTTTCTAAATGAACTTGATGACATATTCCATTTCCTGCCTTACTAAATACAATTCCATATTTATTCGCAACAGATTGTAAAAATTCATGGTCATCCATATTCATAAATCCATTTTGTAAAGTGTTATGGTCAACATAACTTACTGATAATTCAGTACGTACCTTATCTAATCCCATACTTACAAACTCTAAATACGCCATAGTACCTGTAGCATCTTGTGTTAAAGTTTGATCTATTTTTATTTTAATTGTATTACCTCTGATTAATTCATCATCAGTATGCATTTTCAAAATTTTTTCAGTTAATGTTAAACCCATATTAAATCCTCCTATTTGTAAATCATAACATATTAATTATATAATAATTATCAAAAACTTAAAAGATACTTTTAATATTTTAAGTCATTTTAATACGATAAATTAAAATATCAATAAAAAATCGAATTTTAGATAAAAATAAAAAAGGCTTCTAACCAAAGAGAGGAGGATAGGAAGCCTTTTTTATTTATGTATATTGAAGAAAAAAGAAAAGTTACAATATATTTAGCACTAAATAAAATTTGGGATACAATGTTGCATCCCATGATAATTCAAAATATCATTGTGCAACTGGCTGACTTATTCATATAAAAGTTTGAATGTAAGTCCCTTTAGCTTTGCGTCGCTAGATTTCTCTAGGTTTGCCAAATTATATTGTTAGGGTTATCTCTAACCACATATAATATACCATTAAATAAAATCTCTGTCAACACTTTTTTTAAAAAAAATACCATTTTTTAAAAAAATGGTATTTTTATCTTAAAATCAATGGCGCCCACACTAGGACTTGAACCTAGGACCCCTTGATTAACAGTCAAGTGCTCTAACCAACTGAGCTATGTAGGCATTTATGAAAGAAAGCCTGGCAACGTCCTACTCTTGCACATTGTACTACCATCGGCGTTAAAGTGCTTAACTTCTGTGTTCGATATGGGAACAGGTGTGTCCACTTTGCCATCATCACCAGACAAATACAATTATACTTTATTGATTAAAAAAAGTCTAGTCTTTTTTTACTTATTTATAAATAATTCGAATTTCATTATCTTATTTTTTCTTCCTACTACTACAACTACATCTTTAGGATTTATACTATCAGTACCTTTTGGAATATAAAACCCATTTTTTTCATCAATTATACCAACAATATTCACATCATAGTTATTACGTATATTTAAATCAATTAATGTAGCTGATTTAAAATTTTCCCCTACTTCTAACTGAACTATTGCATAATCATTAGATAATTCATAATAATCTAATATATTATTACTTACAATTTGATTTGCAAGTGATATAGCACAATCTTCCTCAGGAATAATAACATTAGTAGCTCCTAATATTTTAAATACATCATTATGTGATTCTTGATCTGCTCTAACAGTTATTTTTTCTACACCTAATTTTTTCAAATTAATTATTGTAAGAATTGATGCCTGTAGATTATTACCTATCGCAACTACTGCATGATCAATTTGAGATACTCCTAATTCTTCAAGTACATTTAATTTAGAAGCATCTGCAATCACACAGTGAGATACTTCGTTTGAGATTTGAGAAACAGATTCCTCATTAATATCAATTGCTAAAACATCGCAATTCATTTTACTCAAAGTTTTAGCTACATTAGATCCAAATCTTCCAAGTCCTATCACAACAAAAGTTTTCTTTTTCATCCTATAATCACTCTCTCTTCTACATATTGAATATCTTCTTTAATATCACTCATCCAATTTTTATTAACTACTCCTATGATTGTAAGTGGTCCTATTCTTCCTAAGAACATTAATAAACAAATAATAATTCTATTAAAACCATTTAATGCTGTAGTTATCCCCATTGATAACCCTGATGTTGAAAATGCTGAAACACATTCGAAAACAATGTTTTCTAATTGTAATTCAGGTTGAACAGCCGCAATAATAAATGTGCCAATAAGTACAATAATAATTGCAGTTGATAATAATGTAAAGGCCTTAAATATTTGGTCTTTACTTATTCTTCTATGAAAAGCTTTCGCTTTTTTTCCTCTTGCAAAATAAAATATGGCTATAATTATAATAGCGAATGTTGTTGTTTTAATACCACCACCCGTTGAACATGGTGATGCACCTATTAACATCAGCATTATTATTATAATATATGCTGCAGGATAATCTTTTAAATTCGACATATTATATGTTGAAAAACCAGCAGTACGTGAGGAGACTGAAGTAAATAACGATTCAAGCCAGCCCATATTAGATGTAACTTTTATTAAAAACATTCCAAAAATAATAAGAAATGCTGTCGTTATTAATGTTATTTTTGTATGTAAATTAAATTTCTTCCATCTTTTATTTTTTAATATATCCGTTATAACAACAAATCCTATTCCTCCAAGTATTATTAATAACATCGTTGTTATGTTTATTACTAAAACACTTGGATATGAAATAATATTAGCATTAGAACTAAACATTTCCATATTATTAGTTCCTCCAAAAATATCAAATCCCGCATTATTAAATGAAGCACAGGCATGAAATATTGAAACTCCAAATGATTTAATAATATTATAATTTGAATTAGGTGTTAATACTTTTTGATATTCATAAATTGGATACCAATTAATTAAAACTCCTATGGTTTGAATAATAAATGAAATTGTTATAATTCTTACAACTAATGATGTTATTCCCTTTACAGAATTTTGATTTAAAGATTCCCTTAATAGAAACTTATTACTAACTCCAATCTTAGCCCCAAGAATTGTAAAGAAAAAGACAGCTATTGTTATAAACGATAATCCACCAATTTCCATCAAAATAACTAAAACTATCTTACCAAAGATACTAAGACCACTAGAACATCCAGAAGGCATAACAGAAAGTCCTGTTACACATACAGATGATGTTGACATAAACAGTGAATCAATAAATCCCATAGATTTTCCACTGCTTGTAGAAATAGGCAGGGATAATAGAATTGTTCCAGCTAGTATAACTATCAAAAATGTCATAATTATATAAATATATGGATGAATCTTTTTAGCCATAACTTTGTTCTCCTCTATGTAAAACATACCTTTATTATACATCATATTTAAAATAAAAACAAAAAAAAGACCAAAGGTCTTAATTATTATATATTATGAAAGAAAGCCTGGCAACGTCCTACTCTTGCACATTGTACTACCATCGGCGTTAA
>CAZJSR010000029.1:0-17395 GCA_964548855.1 uncultured Anaeroplasmataceae bacterium
ACCTTCAGGAAGTATAATATCACTAAGTTTATTATTCCAACTAGTCTCAAAAGACATACTAAAATCAACTTCACAACTAGCTTTAATAATTTCAATATAAATTATTTCGTTCTTTAAAATATATCTATCTAATAGTTCACTATTTGTCGTGCTTGCACTAAATTTATATTCAGAAACATCTATAAATTCTTTATCTGAAACAACATCAAGTTCAACAATACCATCTTTTGTATCTATAAAAGCCTTAGGATGAGTTTGAATTTTCCCATTATAAACATATTTTTCTTCTTTTTCCCATATTACATCTATTGTTTTCTTTAAAACATTAATTTTAATATCTCTTTCAATTGTATTATAATTATTTGAATCAAATGGATTAAAAACAATAGTTGTGGTAAATTCATTTGGCGTATCTATTGTCAAATTAGGATATTTCCATGTCCAATTTCCATTAGGATTTATATTATTAATTTTAACATTAGATAAAACATCTCCATATATACCATCTTCACATGTAGGGCTTACCGCACTAGGATTTATTTTATTTACAGTTAAAACACCTTTTTTTATATTAATATTATAATTAGTGTTATTACAAATTACATTAATATCATATTTTCCTGCGTTTACAATATTAATTTGTTCTGGCAAAATTGTAATTTTATCATTTGGTAAAAAACCGATTGTCTTCCACGAAAACTCAGGTGGAAGTTCACCATAATTCATTTCACAATCATTAACTTCAATAAATGCATCTTTCTTTACAATTTCAAATTTTCCAATATATGATCCTTCAAAATATTCATCATCAATAATATATGAAAAGTTTTGTTGTCCAACATCTTTTATTTCTTTACCATAATACGTAATATTAGGATTACAATCATATGATAATTTAAAAGATGGTTTATGCATTTTACCATCATATGTAATTTTAGTTTCAACATCTATAAAATCAATATGTTTCTTTGAAACGTTAATAACTACAGTTGAGTTTATATTTGATTCATTTTCATCATTTGAAACAAACCTTACTTTAAAAGAATTATTTCCCGGTTTTCCAACAAGAGTATCTAAAGAATCAACGAATTCCCATTTACCAACCTCATTTTCTGGTAAAACAAGACTTCCTAATGTATCTAGGTATGAAGCCTTTAGATTCGTTAAAGTTGGGGCTTTTATTGCGTTTTTTTCATAAATTGCTTCAAACTGTAAACTTGTATTAAGTTCTGTAGGAATATCTTTTGACCAGCATTTAAAAGCATAACCTTCTTTACTTGGTACAACTGGTAAAATTATTTCACTTGCATTTAAAACTTTTTGGGTACTAATAACTTCACCATCAACTATAAATTCAATTTTATATTTTACTGTAACTTTAAAAGAATATTCTTTACCATCATACTTAATTGTTAGAGTTTGTTCTCCTGCTTTCGATAAATCAACATCATTAACAATCATATCTGGTGTAATATCTATTTTTTCTTTTGAGAAAATAGATTTTTTTACAATATCGATATCTTCATAATCAATATCAGAATTGATAATAACTTCATTATCAAACAAAGACAAATCTAAATATACTTTTTTTGAAACATTATCAACAAGAACATAAGTACCTGCAATCCCCACACTAAGGGAACCTAAAATTATTGCTGAAATTTTTATTGCTTTTTTATTCACAATAATCACCCTCTCTAAGAATGCCTAGTTTTTCTTAGGCTTTATAAAATCATAAGCATTTTCACTTTTTAATAACTCTTCTTGTTTTTGTGGTGTAAAACTAGAAGTAGTATAATCATGAATCAAGAAATAGAATGGTTTATCACCAGCCGCTGTTTCAAGTACTGTTTTTCCTACATCTTTTAGACTAACAGTATATCCATTTATAGTGTGCCACTTATAATCTTTACTATCAAAAACACCATAATTTAATCCACCACCGAAAAAAGCAATTCCAGCATGAACATAATTTTCATTATTATAATTTGTAATAATATTTTTAAATTCTTCTTTTTGGCTTGCAAATTCAAGCATTTCTTTTATATCAAAAGACATATCATAACTACTATTTCCAACTGTTTCGATTAATGAACTACTGTCAATATCATTAATATTTTTCCAATTATACATTCTTACATCACCAATGAATGTTAATTTAGCTCCATAACTAGTTTTCGCAAGATCATGCCACGAATCAATCAACCCACCTAAATATTCATTTCCCTTTTCAAGTGCTACACCTGAAAAATGTGAATCAATTCCAATCGCAAATAAGCCAGAATCTTTAAGTAAAGAATCTTTAATATTTACATATGTTTTAATAAAATTATTATCATAATTTTCTTTTTCACTACTACTTAATGAACTATAGTAACTATATGTCGGAAAACTTACATCATTATCATTAGGTAGTTCTTTTTTTGGATTATTTACATCAGAATAATCAACCTTAATAAATTCATTGCTGCCCATTCTAATAATAAATTCTCTTGAACTACTTAGTACTGAATTATTAATATCAAAATTTATTACTTTTTTTGAATCAAAAATATCACCAAAACATCTAATCAATGTTCTACCATTAGTAATTCTTGAATAATTAATATCAACATTATCACCTAAAATTTCAACAGTAGTTCCCGAATAATTTAAGTCAGTTAAATCATATGTTCCATTTGTTTCATCAGGTATTAAATCACATGATTTTAGTTCAACATTTACTAAAGATACACCTTCATATAAACCAAACGCAATATTATCTTGTCCTTTAACACTTATTGAACTACCTCCACTTTCTGATAAAGCAACAAAATTAAGTGGCCCTCTAAATAACGCATCAGTTTTTAATTGATCATTACTATCAAGTCCGTAAGTTAGATTATGAGCATTAATTTCATAACCATTTCCATAAATATCATTTTTAATATTAAGTAATACTTTAACTTTCGCATCATCTGATGCATTAATATTTTCATAATATTGTTTATCATAAGTTGTTTCAATTTCACTATATTTAATAGTTCCATCTATTTTTCCAAAATCTTCTTTTATTGTTTTTTGTAAAACAACTTTCTTTTCATTATTTATGCACCAATATAAATCATTATATGTACTAACATTATAAGCATTTCCAACACATCTAATATTATATACTGGTGATTCTTTATATATAACGTCTTTATATTTAAATAAACATTTAAATTCTACTATTTCATTAACATCATCATTAAATGTGATAGACCCACTATTTGATACTACTACTTTTTGATTATTAGTAACAAATTGAATATAGTCATCATAAAGACTAGCATTTTCTACTTCTAATTTATAATCAAATAAACTATTTCCATATGTCTTATTACCTAGTGTAAAAATATTTTCAAGCCCATATGTTTTAGCTTGTGAAGACATAATCAAACTACTAGGAGTTACTATAACATCAAGAGTTTTAGATGTATTAAAATCATTTTTTCCTGAAACAGTTAGTGTTATCTTTGATGCTCCTACTTTACATGCACTAACATAAATAAGATTTCCAGGCATTAGACTACATGAAACATTATCATTATCACAAGAAATATCAAATTCAAGATCAGATGTATCATCAGGTATTACATTAAATGGTATAAAATCTACAGTATCAATTTCTAACGGAACAATATTTTTTTCAAAAGTAACTTTAATATCATTAACTTTATTTAGAATAATATCTTTAGAAACTTCTAAAGAATCAGAAGTAACAATAATACTAACTCTTATACTTCCAATAAAGTCTTTATCCTTATAATTAAACGTTGCCTTGATATTTCCAACATCATCTTTACTAAAATCAATGTCAACCAAATCTTTAGATAATTCTAAACCATCAAGGTCATAAAGTTTATAATCTAAAGTATACGAAGATAATAAATCAATATTAAACATCAATTCACCTGAAGCATTTGAAGAAGTAATTTCAGATTTACTAATGTTTATTATATCTTTTGTAATTACCTTAATATAGATTTCTTCTCTAATATTAGGATTTTCATAAGAAGAAACAGTTATTTTAACTTCTCCTTTTAATAAACCTGTAATAACTCCACTTTGACTTACATCTGCAATGTTTATATTTGACGAAGTATAACCTAAACGTCTATCACTTGCATTTGAAGGATTAAATACAACATTGATTTTTAAAGTTTGTCCAACTTCAATTTCGTTTGTACTTACACTGCATGAAATTGAAGCTAATTTCTTAGAATCAACTTGAACTATAAAACTATCGCTAAATCCCCCATCTTTTGTCGTTATAATAACCTTCGCAATTCCTGCACTTTTAGGAATTATAGTGTCATCTTCAAATTCAAGATCTGCAAGTTTCTCTTCACCTAATTGTTCAGTTTTAAATGAAACTTCTTTATTTACAGCATTAATAGGATAAATTGTATAGTCAACTTTATAAGTTTCTCCTTTATCTAAATCAAGATATAAAACATTAGGTCCATTAACTTCTATTCTTGAAACTGGTACATCAATCGCAAGAGTAACATTAGATGTTGTACTAAATAAGCTAACCATTAATAAAAGCGGTATAGCTAACATTAATATTATTATTTTTTTTGTCATCTGACCACTCCTATTCTACAAGGTTATAAAACTTATCATCTAAATTCTTAAAGAAATATAGACTTGATAATAATAAATATACGACTGATATTATAAGCGGAATAATATAAGCAAATACAATACTTATATTCATACTTTTTGTTCTCGCAAATATTGAAATAAATAACGAAACAAAACCAATAATCATAGAAAGAACAATACCTAAAGATATAACTTTGGCGATTGTTTGATTACTTTTTCTTTCAACTTCTAATGATACATCACTTAAACATGCATGATTTAAATCCATTCTAGTTGATAAGAAAATTTGAGATAATGAAAACATTATTCCAAGTATCATAGAATATATTCCATTTAAAATACTAAGTGATGTTGTAGCTATTAATAAAACACCACTAACTAATATTGCAAGACTACTTACACTAAAACACAATATTACTTTAGAAATCATAATCTTCGAAGTCTTTAAAGGATATGATTTTACATGAAGTAATGCCTTACCATCTCTCGTGACATTTGTAGAACAAAACGTATTTGTTAAAACACTGAATATCAATATCAAAATTAGTGCAAGAGAGAATGTCACTTTTAAACTAACTGAGATGCCTAACATATTTTGAATTAATGTTTCAAATAATTTATAACAACATAAAGTCATAATAGGCATAGATGCCGCAACGGCAAAATAAGAAAATACATATTTTGAATCTCTAAAAATCGTTATAAATTCTTTTTTTACTAATGAAAGCATTTGACTATTTAATTTATATTTATTGTCTTTTTCTTTAACAGTCTTTCTATTTTCTGTTTTATAAAGAGTTATATAATATAATTTCTTAGAAACAAAATATGTCACAAAAACGCTAAATACAACAAAAACAAATATAATTAAGATTGAATTAACTAGATTCTTTCCCATCATAACTGATGCAAAACAATTGATTGGATATGCATATTTAAGCACTTTTTGTAAAAAAGATGTAAAATTCTCGTTAAAAATGAACTTGATATTACCAGTTTGTAATAATTGTTGCACTAAATCTAAAATTTTAGAATAAAGTAAAAATCCTAAAATTAAGATAACACTTAGACTTATAAAAACTAATACATTATTCTTTTTTATAAAATCAATTACTTTAATATATGGTATTAAAAATATTGTTGACATAAAAAACGATATTAAAGGTAACGTTAACCATATAAATAATGTTTTAATAAAAAAAACAAACGCAGGTTTAATAGCCAAATAAAACAAAACATTTATAGGTAGTATAAATATAAAAGAAACTGTATAAACCCAGATAAGTAAAACAATAAGTTTACTTAGAAACAATGATTCTTGTTTAACAGGTAGCCTTAGAAAAATCTCTTTATATTTTTTTTCAGTTATTACAACCCTCATTTTTTCAATACATAAAAAACTAAGGCAAACTGTAAATATTAAATAAATCAAACAAAGTAGTTCTCTACTTCTTTCAATCTTATTTAAAATTTTATTGATATGTATTTGTGAATATCCAAATACGATATTTTTTAAAAGATAAATAAATACAAACGCAATTAATAAGGTAATAATTAAAGATAATGCAGTACCTAATAAGTCAAACTTTTTATTATTTTTCTTATATTTAAACTGCATTTTAAATTCATGTTTTAATAATACTTTAAACGAACTCATGCTTTTGCTACTCTTTCAGTAATAGATAAGAAATATTCTTCTAAATCTTTTCCACTTTCTTTAAATTGCTCAATATTTATTTCTTCTAACATTTTACCTTGATTAATTATATACGCTCTATCACATACTTTTTCAACAACATCTAAATTATGAGATGAAAAGATTACTAGATTTCCAGCTTCACTATATTTTTTAAAAAATAATTTTACTTGATTTGAAGTATATGGATCTAGACCTACCATAGGTTCATCTAATATAAAAACCTTAGGATTATGAATAAGTGCAGCCATAAACGATATTTTTTGCTTCATACCATGTGAATACGATGATATTTGATTATTAATAGACGGTCCTAATTGAAATATTTCTTGAAACATTTCAATTCGTTTTTTTCTATCTTCAATAGAAACTTGATAAATATCTGCCATGAAATTTATATATTCCATTCCTGTCATCGTTTCAAACAACATATATTGGTCTGAAACATATCCAAAAGATGATTTTGCTTCAAGAGGATTTTTAATTAAATCATTACCACAAATTTCAATTATACCTTCATTATATGGATGCATACCGGTAACACATTTGATAATAGTAGATTTACCTGCACCATTATGACCTAAAATACCAACAATTTCTCCACTTTTACCATAAAAAGATATATCAGAGACAGCATAATCTGATGTTGGCTTATATTTTTTAAATAATTTATCGACTTTTAACAACATAAATTTTTTCTCCCTACTAATTATTTTAGAAACCCTATAAGTTTATTATATATTATATATATAATATTTCAATATTTCTGCCATAAAAACTTAAAAAAATCTAAATTTTTAAAATTTAGACCTTTTTATTTGACAATATATAAAATACCAATAGTTCCTTTTCCACAATGTGAAGAAATCACAGACCCTGCGGTTGTTTCAATTATATTTTTATCTAATATTTCTTTATCTAAAACGTTTCTTATATATATAGCATCTTCTTTAGCATAACTATGAGTAATTATAATATTATCGCCATATAAACTATCTTTATTAACTAAAATTGTATCAATTAAAGAATTTAAAGCTTTTTTATGCCCAATCGGTTTTTGACAAACACTCATTTCTCCATCTTTTACAGCAATCATTGGCTTAATTTTAAGAAGCGTACCAAAAATCTTTGACATAGAACTACATCTTCCGCCCTTATACAAGTAATCAAATGTATCTATTATAAAATGACATCTAACATTTGGAACTATTTCATTTAATTTTGTAACGATATCCTTAGCTAAAAGCCCTTCTTTTTTCATTTTGATTCCTTCTAAAAGTAAAAGACCAATCGCACTTGATAAATTAAGAGTATCTACAATATGAACCCTATCTTCAAGTCCAAGTTCCGAAACTGCAAGTCTTGCGTTATTAAATGATGATGACATTTTTGATGATATACCAAGGAAAACCACCTCATCATCAGTATTCAAATATGGTTTAAAAGCTTCAATATAATCAAAAACAGGAATTGCTGAAGTTTTAGGAAGTTCTTTTAATTCATCAACCATTTCAAACAACTGTTCTGTTGTAATTTCAACTAAATCCTTATAAGATTTATCTTTAAAATTAACATATAAAGGAATAACTTTAATATCATTTTCTTCTATAATTTCTTTATTTAAATCGCATGTTGAATCTGTCATAAATATTATATTTCCCATAAAATCACCAAAGTGATTATACATCACATTTTTTAACATTTCTAGTTTTTTTATACATAAATTATATAAACAATTAAACAAAATACAATAGTTATAAAGAAAAATAAACTAATTATTTTCTTTTCACTGAAGCCTACAAGTTCTAAATGATGATGAAATGGTGCCATTTTAAACAACCTTTTTCCTCCAGATATTTTAAAATACATTACTTGTAAAATAACACTAAGTGTTTCAATGAGAGGAATAATTAATAATAAAATTAAATATAATTCCATTTTTAAATAAAGAGCAATACTTACAATAGAAGCACCAATCATAAGCGAACCTGAATCACCCATAAATACTTTAGCTTTTGGTAAATTGAAATACAAAAATCCAGAAATTGACCCTATTAAAGTCATTGTTAAATATGTAATTATCGTCTCTTTTTTTATGATAGATATTATGAAAAAAAACATTAATACAATTAAATATATTCCACCTAGAAGTCCATCAATTCCATCCGTAATATTTGTTGCATTTGACGTTGATAAAAACAATAAAATAAAGAAAAAAATATAGAAAATTCCTAAATTAATTTCATATTTATAAAATTCAACATAATTTAAATTATTTATTTTTTTAAACATAAAATAAAATAAAATCGAGAAAATCATTTCAAAAAAAATTCTTAAAAATGGATTTAATCCATCATTTTTTTTATATTTTACAATTAAAATATCGTCAATTAATCCAATTGAAAAAAAGCTTAACATTGGAAGTATCAAAAAGAAAAAATCTAGTCTTTCAAATCTATTCATAATAAATAAAAATGGTATTATAAAACTTAAAATTATAACAATACCGCCCATCGTTATTGTTCCATTTTTCTTTTTATGATTTATAGGTCCTTCTTTTCTTTCCGTTTGATAAAGTCCTTTAAATTTATAAATATATATTAAAAATAAGACTAAAGATAATATAAAGGAGATAAGCATCAACACATTAATCACCAATTATATTTTTCACATATAAAATATCACTATGCAAAATATTTTCATTATTTTTTATAATATATTTCTCATTACCTTTTCCAAGAATTAATATACAATCATTATAAGTAGATAACATAATTGCTTCTTTAATCGCTTTTTTTCTATCTAAAATTACTTTATAATTTTTATTTATCCCCATTCCTATGTCATTAATTATTTCATTTTCATCTTCAAGGCGAGGATTATCATTTGTTAAAATTATATAGTCGCTGTATAGGCTTAACATATTCCCCATTAATTTCCTTTTTTCCTTATCTCTATTTCCACCTGCTCCACAAACTGTCCATATACTTTTATAACCCATTTTCTTAACATTTATCAAAACCTCTTTTATAGCATCTGGTGTATGCGCGTAATCAACAATTATAGTTTTCTTGTTATAATGAAATACACACATTCTTCCATCAACACTTTTGAAATCTAATAAAAATTGTTTCATTTTTTTCATCAAATTTAAATCTTTTGCTAGTATTATTAGTGCTAAAATATTATAAATATTAAAAATACCAAGTAAATTTGTTTTATATGAATTATTATCAATAAGAAAAGTTGAATAATCCTTTTTTATTTCATAATTTACAGGAAAAAAAGAGTTTTTTCCGTAATATAAACTTCTAAAACATAAATTATCAAAATAATTCCAATACATTGAATCAGTATTAATAATCGCACATTTAGCATTTGAAAATAAAATTCCTTTTGCATTAACGTATCTATCAATATTTTTATGATAATCAAAATGATCTTCAGATATATTTGTTAAAATAGCATAATCGAATTTTATGTTAAATAATCTTAATTCACTAAGTGCTATACTAGATGACTCTATTATTGCATATTTAATATTATATTTTAATGCTTCTTTTATAGCATTAAAAACAATATAAATATCTGGTGTAGTATTTAAAGTATTATATTTTACATCACCGTAAAATATCCCATTACTACCAATATATATTGAATTAAATTTATTATACTTTAAAAATTCATAAATCAATGTTGATGTAGTAGTTTTTCCGTTTGTTCCTGTAACACCGATAAATTTGATTTTTTTAATATATTTCTTATATAATATATTAACTATTTTTGCGTATGTTTTTTTTATATTATTTACTTTTATATATATTATGTCTTTAGCAATAAAGTCATAATCACCAATAATAACTTCTACGCCTTTTTTTATCGCATCTTTATTATACTTTTCATCATAAGATACATATATAATACCTTTATTTATTTTTTCAGTATATCTTGTTACATCTAATACATTTAAATCATATGGTAGTTTATAATGAATGTCTAACAATGATAAAATCTTACTTAAATACATATAATCACCGATAATATATATGTAAAAAAATAGAGTCATATGACTCTATATTTCATCCCCACCAAGGGCAATATATTTAACAAACTGTTCTGCAGTCCTTCCTGATAAATCCCCATAATGAAGTTCCCATGTTGAGGCTTTAGCTAACAGTTCTTCTTCAGGCATTTCAATATTGTATCTACTTGCAAGCGATTTTACAATATTTTTAAATTCTAAATTATTAGGAGAAACAAACATTATAGATAGTCCAAATCTTGACGCAAGACTTAATTTTTCAGCTTTAGTTTCGTTTCTATGAATATCATCAGATATTCCTCCATTATCTTTAAATGTTTCTTTTATTAAATGACGTCTATTACTTGTCGCATAAACTAAAACATTATTAGGTTTTGCTTCAAGTCCACCTTCTATAATACTCTTTAGATGTTTATATTCTATTTCATTTTCTTCGAATGATAAATCATCCATATATATAATAAAACTATAATGTCTTTTTTTAAATGTCGCAATCAAATTCGCAACATCACTCATTTGATGTTTATATACTTCTATCATACGAAGCCCATCTTTATAAAACATATTAAGTAGTGCTTTAATAGATGTAGATTTACCTGTACCTGCATCACCATAAAGTAAGACATTATTTGCTTCTTTTCCACAAACAAATGCACTTGTGTTTTGAATCAATCTCTTCTTTTGCCAATCATATCCAATCAAATCATCAAATGATACTTTTAAGACATTTTTTATGGGAATTAGTTTTCCATCATCTGATATTCTAAATGCTTTATGAAAAGCCATTTCACCAACACCATAACGATTATAAAAATCTAAAATACTATGATAAAATTCTTCTACACTTTGAGATTTTGAAAGTGCATCATTAAGCTCATAAATAAGTGATGAAACTTCATCATCATAATGATATGCATTTTCTCTTTCAATATCGAATTCTTTAATATTTTCATAACATAATACATTTGAATAATCATCATTATAAATATTATAAAATTCTTTCATATCTTCTAAAATTATATTAATATTACCTGAAATCTTTCCTTTATTTTCAGCATTTATACTAAATGAATTTTCATTATAAGCTAAAACATATGATATATATAATTTTAAAATATCTCCTTTAAAATGATGTTTTAATGCAAAATCAATTAAATATGAAATCATCTTTTCATCTTTTTGTTTAATCGACTCATAGATTTCTTTATATTTGATATTATTAAAAATATACAATTTAACCACTTCCTATACTTTTTTATTATACACCATAAAAGAAAAATACTTAAGATAATAAGTAAATATATTTCACTTTTATACATAAATAATGAAATAATTGTTATAATTATTCGAATAAATAAGTAAATAAAATAATTAAAATTACATGTCATTTTATTTTGAATATGTATACTAATTCCACACATGTTTATAGCAATAAGTGATAAATACGGATTATATTTAATTTTATTAATACCTGAAGTAATTTCAATAAACGGATGTAATAAATTAATAAATTTAAATGGTAGTATGTTTATAAAAATCGAACAAAATATCATTACTCCAAGTATATTAAGTAAAACTAACATTATATTTATAAAAGGATTATCGTTTTTTTTAATTTCTTTAAATTCATGATTTTTAAATAATAGAATACTTATTATAATATTGGATAAATAATACGATATATAAAACATATTGTCAAAATCAAAAGTATTAAACAAAAATACTGGGTTAAAATATGAAGTTGAAGCAATTATTTTAGCTTTATTATTATCATTAATTTCTAAATTAGATATTATTCTTGCGATAGCAGGATTTCCTAAAATAAACGATAAAAAAAATAATATTTTTATACTTTTCTTTTTTAATTTTAAAAGAATTAAATCAACTAAAATTAATGAAATATACATTGATGAAAATATCGTATTAAACCAAAGTATAGTTGTATTTTTAGTAGAATTTATAGTCACATCTTTATTAATTATTATAAGAACTAAATACGAAATTAAAATAAAAAGCATATAATCACCACTAGATTATATGCTTCTATTATTAATATTTACTCACTATTTCAAGTAAGAAATTCTTAAATTCATTTCGTAAGTCTAAAGGCTCAAATATTTCAATCTTATCTCCTAAACTAACAAGCCATGAGAAAAACGTTTTGGATATTTGTACCTCAACACTAATAAGTGCATGTGTAGCATCTGGTGTAGGCATAGATATGATATTTTCTCCAAATTTATCTAAAACAGGGTCCATTATATCTTTATGTACCTTAAGTGTGATTCTTTTTGGTGTACCTTGATACATATTAAAGCTTTTTATAAATAATGCACTATTATAATCAACAGGAGTTGCATCAATATCACTTAAATTTACTTCAAGCATTTTGTCTAATCGAAAAGTTATAATTTTATCTTTTTCTTCATCAAAAGCTACTACATAGTAAAAATTATTATTATAAAGTAAATCAAGCGGAGTAGCCTCTCTTTTTGAACTTATCATTTTAGATTTATCTAAATTATAATGAAAATATTTAAAATTAATCTTTTTATTCTTATTTATCGCATCCATTATACTTGATAAATTATATAAAATAGATTCATTTGTGTGTTTCATTACATCTTTTAATTTAACATTCTTACAAATATCATCAGCTTGATATTTTGAAAGTGTATTTTTAAATTTATCAATTAATTGAATAGTTTTATCTTCTGATAAAAATCCAGCTGTCATAAGGGCACTTATAATTATTTGAATTTCAGTAGGATCAAAATCTCTTTCACCCATATGGTAAAAATTCTTGTTAGACTTATCTTTAACTATATCATATGATTCTGATAAAACTTCTAAATCACTATATAATGTTTTTCTATTTGAGTTAATTCCCATATCAAGTAACATTTCAGCAATTTGATTAGTAGATATACTATGATCATCATCTGTCTCTTTTTTTAGAATTTCTAAAATTTTTATTAATCTTATTTTATTTCCATTTTCAAGCATAAAAACACATCCCTAAACAAAATTATACAAAAAAAAAGAAAAATAATAAAGACCTATAGAAAACTATAGGTCAAATTTATTATTTAACTTCATAAATCCAATTAAATTCGTCTTCTTTTTCACCAGATTGAATACCAGTTATTGTATCATATAACATTTGTGATACATCACCAATTTTTCCATTATTAATCTTATATTCTTTACCATTAATACATAACAATCCAATAGGAGAAATAACAGCAGCTGTACCTGTACCAAACGCTTCTTCAAGTGTATTATTTTCAACAGCTTCTATTAATTCATCGACAGTAATTCTTTTTTCAACAGCTGGAATATTTTTACTCTTTAAAATTTCAAGACATGATTTTCTTGTAATTCCAGGTAAAATAGAACCAACAAGTGCAGGAGTAACTACTTCTCCATTTATCTTAAACATAACGTTCATAGCTCCTACTTCTTCTATATACTTTCTTTCAACTGCATCAAGCCATAAAACTTGAGAATAACCTTTTAGTTCAGCCTTCTTACCAGCACGTGTAGATGCAGCATAGTTTCCACCACATTTTGTATATCCAGTTCCACCTTTTCCAGCAACTCTTACGTCTTCAGTTTCAATCATAATAGATACAGGATTTAATCCTTCTTTATAATATGAACCAACAGGACATAAAATTACCATAAACATTGCATGATGTACTCCGTGAACACCAAGTGTATGATCATCACCAATCATAAAAGGTCTTACATAAAGTGAAGTACCTGGTGCACTAGGAACCCATGAAGAATCAAGATCTACTAAAGTTTTAACAGCTTTTACAAAATCTTCTTCTGGAAGTAATGGTAAACATAATCTTTCAGCAGAAGAATTTAATCTCTTAGCATTTTCATAAGGTCTAAATAATTGAATTTTTCCTTCTTTTGTACGATATGCTTTCATTCCTTCAAAAATTTCAGCTCCATAATGAAGAGCTGTAGATGCAGGTGACATAGGGATAGGTCCGTATGGAACTATTCTTGCATCATGCCATCCTTGTCCTTCATCATAATCCATAATGAACATATGGTCTGTAAAATATTTACCAAAGCCTAAATTATTACTATCAGGCTTTGCTTTAAGCTCTGTAGCCTTATTTATCTTTATTTCCATAACTATTACCTCTCTTACTTTTATTAATTATTTTAATACTTTTTAACATACAAAACAACCCTAAACAAATAAAGTTTTTTAAAATATATTACATATTAAATTTTATTTGTATTAATTAATATTTATGGTATCATATTAGTATAGAAAAGAGGTAATTTTATGTTATTCTACGGAATAGTATCTTTAATAGTAGGTTTATTTTTATTAGTTGCATCAATTCTTTTAATTAAAGAAAATAGAAAAGAAATAAAAAAGGTATTTAAAAATATATTTTTTTACTTTGTCACAACTATTATATTAATTGTTTGTGGAATCCTTTGCATTCTAAAAATATCTGATATTTGTAATATGGTATGTATTGTTTTAATGATTTTGTCTTTGCTTGTCTTAGTAATATATATTACACTTGATGAAAGAAAAGGACAAAAAGTAATTAAATTAAAAAACAATAAGAAAAAACAATAATCTATTTAAAATAAATTATTTATAAAATCAGCTCAAGAAAAAAATGCTAAATAAAATGATTTTTGGGCTTTACAAACCCAAATTTATAGTATATAATAGTCTTGTTGTTGAGATATGGTTCGTTAGCTCAGCTGGATAGAGCACACGCCTTCTAAGCGTGCGGTCAAGCGTTCGAATCGCTTACGAACCGCCATTACTTAATAATAAAAGGATGCCAAGCATCCTTTATTTTTTTATATTTAAAAATGAAAGTAAACAATCTTTAATATCATAATAATCACGAGCACAATCTCTTGGAATATTATATAGTTTTAAATTATGATGTTTGCAATATTCTTCTTTTTTTCTATCACGCGCAATAATTTCTTCATTTGAATAATGTTCAGGTCCATTTAATTCAATCGCAAGTAATACTTTATCACTCTTATATCCTCTTTCAAAAATTACTAAATCAAATTTTTGTTTAAAAAACAAACTAGAATCAATATTGTCATTTACAAATATACTTGATATTGCAACTTCTGACTTAATATAACATTGCTTATTAATAACTGATAGTATTTGATTTATTGTCAAAGCTAATTCTTTTTCGCTTTCTGTACTAACTTGTCTAGTACCAAGCGCAACTGAGGAAATTGATACATCACTTACCTCACTAGTGCCATTTGTAGATAAATATTTAGCTAGTTCATACATATCATCTTCTTTATTAGAAAGTCTTTTTAATGCTGTTTTATTACCTAGCATTATCAATTTATGCTTCGCTCTCGAAACAGCCACATTTATTAGTTCTTTATTATTTTTAAGCCAATTATATGTGGATTGTCCAGTACTATTTGTAATAGCTGATGAGAATATAATTATATCTTTTTGATCACCTTGAAATGCATGAACTGTACCTACATCTACTTTTTTAATATTATTATTTTCTAAATAATATGTTATACACTCTTTTTGGTGAACAAAGGGCGTAATCACGCCAATATTTAGATTTTTGTTATCCTTTATATAATTAACAATCCATTCTCCTTCGCATTCTGATACATTCTTTTTATTCATATTTATACTATTATCACTTTTAGAAGTATCAACAAATACAAGAGGATTTTTTTCTATATTATTACCTTTTAATTTGAGCCTGTTATGATAATACTTTCTATTTGAAAATCCTATTATTTTATCATTACATCTATAATGATAACTCAACAACGTTTCATTATTAATGATATCAATATTTGTAAATAACGTATAAATTGAATTATCTACGTAATCATATTCTTTTGGTATATGATATTTTTGTTTTAGTTTCTTATTAATTGTATTATCAAGTAATATAACTGGCTTTAATTGTTGAGGATCTCCAACTAATATCAATTGACGACACCTTACAATAGGAATTAAAGCATTCGCAACATTACATTGTCCTGCCTCATCCATCATTAATATATCAAAATGTACACTAGGTTCTCCTAAATATGTACAAGATAAATTAGTAGAGATTATAACTGGGAATATTTCTAAAAATTTCGATAAATTTTTACTTTCAGATAAATATTTTCTAAATTCTACAGTTCTATTATTTTTTTGTTCACTAGTTTTTACTTCACAATGTAGAATACTTAATAGATCACTATATTTTTCTCTTTTTAATTTCTTTAATCTTAAAACTGTTTCGAAATGAATAGCCATAAAGAAATTATAAAAGTATTTCTCATCTTTCTTCATTAATTCTTCAAATGATTCTATTTCAACATTTCCTAATTGCTTTATCTCATTTCTAATACTATCTAATTGCGTTTGAATATCAATTGACAACATAGAATTAGAATTTTTTTCAAGAAGTGACATAAGACCTGTTTCTTTTGTTTTAAGTTCTGTGAGTTTATCATAATCAGTTAAAAGTTTAACTAATTTTTTCATATCTTGTTTTCTATCTTCTTTAAGTTGTTTAATTCTACTATCATCAGGAATAAGTTTTTCTGAAATTTTAAACATTTCTAAAATTCTATCTAATGCTTTAGTACAGTTATCAAAACTTCCTAATCTAATCGCAGGAAATAACAACGGAATATCATTTTTGTATTTTAAATTTAAAATATCATCATAAACATTATCCATAGGAATATTATTATTAGAAGTAACTAGAACTGTTTTACCGTTAAATTCTGCTGTAACTATTGCGTTTAATAATGTTTGTGTTTTTCCAGTTCCAGGTGGTCCTTGAATATAACTAACAGGAGAACGCATTCCTATATGTATTGCGTTAATTTGGTCTATATTAAATTTATTATCTACTGTAAAAATAGGATAATTTTGTCTTCTTGAAATTTTACTTTCAGGATCACCAAAGAAAGTTTTTATTATGTCGTTCGAAGAACAATATAAAACCACCTGCTATGCGGGTGGA
>CAZJSR010000030.1:0-15779 GCA_964548855.1 uncultured Anaeroplasmataceae bacterium
AATATATGCAAAATTAAGAAGTGATATAGGAAAATATTTGAGGAGATTGTGTGAAATGTATTTTCACATAAAGATGCAGAAATTATAGAATCAAAAAAGATACATCTATCATCTGTTATATCTGAATAATTAATATTAAAAACATCACATGATATTTTTCTTGTATTAGTATAAATATCATTTATTCCTATCATATAATGTGTAATTTCTTCTGATTTATTTTTATAATCAATTTTAACCCAACAATTTTGGTAAACACTCTTTAATAATACTCTTCCTATATTCTCCATAAAATCACCAAAAATTTATAATTTATTATATTTTGTAGAAACTCCTTTAGATTTATCTATGGGATATTTTTTTTCTGTTTTATCCATTTTTTTATTAACGATTTCAATTGGATCTACATTTAAAACCTGACACATTTGAAGACAATAATTCATTACATCTGCAAGTTCTTCTTTAACTTCTTCAAGATTTGCGTCATCATTCCATTGAAAACATTCTAATAATTCATTTGCTTCAATAGATATTGATTTTGCCATATTAACAGGTGTATGAAATTTATCCCATTCTCTATCTGTATTAAATTGTCTAATTCTATTCATTAATATTTCTAAATTATCCATAATATTAAACCCCTATTTTGATATAAATTTTGATAAATAATTTTGCATATTCGGATTACAAGCATATACATAACAACCTTTAATACCTCGAGACATTATAACTTTATAAGAATTTATAATAAACTTTTCAACAGTTTCTTTTGAACAATTTTGTTTTACGTATTTATCATAGAATTTTGATAAATCAATTTCAATATTATTAGTAATCGGATTATAATCAATCTCTCTACCTAAAATTACTCCAACATAATTCAAATCATAACCTTGTAGAGTATGAATACATCCAATTTCATTTATCGAATTCTTTGAAAGAATAAATTCTTCATTTGTCATATTCCAAACATATTTATAATTTCCTATAACAATATCTTCTTTATTTTTTCTTTTTACTTCATCATACGTTTTAATTTTTTTTGAAATCCACTCCCATGAATAACCTGCAGCATTTCTACATAATCCGAATTTTTTATCTAATATCTTAATTGATTCTACTAAATCATTTACATCATCAAATAATTTGAAATCATAATTATCCATTTCTATATATTCATTTGCCCTACAATTAAAAATACTATTTAAATAATCCGTATATAAAACTCCTCCTTTGCATCTCATCTGAGTTGTTAAAAAGAATTTTGAGACAGATAGTTTTTTTAAAGAATCTTCAAATTGTTGATTTGTAATATCCGAACCTTTTACTGTTTGATTAGAATCATAAACTAATACTCTATATTTACTCCTTGCGATAATCATATCAAGTTGAGTAATTTCATCAGGTTTTTTTCCTAATAATTTTGCTTTCTTAGCATATTCCCCTCTAAATCCAATATTTTTGTATTGCGAAAGTCTATGTGCTTCATCAACAAATAATATATCATATTCATCTTTAAATACATCAAATGGTCCTATGACCATATTACCTTTAAGTCCATTTCCGGTCTTATTAAATACAATTTTAAGTGTTTTACGAATTGAAGTCATAGGAACTACATATCCAATTTTTAATTCTCTACCAAACTTATTAATAAATTGTTGCAAATCATGTATTAGCTGATTATTTTCAGTTAATGAATCTTCTTCTTTTGAAAAATCAATTTCAATCTTAGTTGCGTTAACTAATTTGAAAATCATATTGGTCAAAATTATTGTCTTTCCTGTGCCGGCAGAACCACTAATTATCGAACAAGCATCAATATTATTAGATAATTTTTCAATTATATCATATATAATTTCTTTACATACTTCATTTTGTTCATTAGTTAAAGTATTGTATGGTGAATATTTAAACAAATCAGTATTTTTTATATCTTCGATAGACATATTAGTCATACCAAGTTTTGTTAATTCTCTCCATATTTTTTCAACTTTATTTATATATTTTTCTCTTTGATAATAATTATGTTTTTCAGATTGTCCACCATTTAAATTTTGTAATACAAATTTATTATCTGCACTACATAATTGAATAAGTTGCTGTTCTATATCAAGTATTGCTGATTTATTAAATTCATCATCAAAGATAATATTTATCGTTTTTAATTTCTTTCTATCTTGATTTTTCAAATGTTGATCAAATCTATTATAAACATTTTGAGTTTCACCAATATATAATTCCTTATCATTATGAATTAAATATACAACTGGCCAATCTTTCCCCTTTTTCTCATAACCAATATTTTTTTTACCTAATTCATTAAATTCATATTCTTTAATAACAAAATCTTGCATAAATTCACCTTTAATAAACAAACTGTTTATAAAATTATATCAAATTCATGTTAATATTTAAAGACTTGCGTCCTTTTTTAAAAAAATAAACTACAAAATACTAATTGAAGTTAATATTATTCTCAAAATTATATAAACAAAATATTTATTTAAAATACATAACCATATTTATCAATATTTAAAAGGTCAAAATTTGACAATTATACATATATTTTATATAATTAAATTATTGAAGAAGAGAATCGATACACTAACTAAATAAGGAGTTTTATTATGAATAAAGTCAGTTTAAGATGCCAAAAACAAAGCAATGCTAAACTTTTTTATGCATCTGATCAAATGTTTAAAGAACTAAAATTTATTAAAATAACATTATATATACTAGCGATAATACCTGTAGTATTACAATTAATTCCAACATTCAGTAAAAATAAAACATTAAGTTTCTTATATACCTTAATATCTTTTGGAATTACTATTATAACAGAAATACTTAGTTCATTTAATTCAAAACATAAAAAGAATGCTATATTAGAACAACAATTATATGAATCAGAAGTGACTGGTTCTACATTCTCAAAAATTGAATACGATAGAGAATTAACAAATCAGTTAAATGAACTTGGAATTAGAAAAGGATTAAAAAAAGCTAAAAAAACAAGTGTTTATCCTGAAATATATGTACCTGCTGAAATTAGTGATGATTATAGTTATCTATATATATGTAGGAAGAATGCTGCAACAACTAATTTCTTACTAAGTAGAATGTTTGTTATATATTCAATATTACTAGCTTTTATTATTTGTGGATTTATAGGTTGTATTTTCTTAAAAGAAAATTCTACAGAATATATCCAATTAATAATAGGATTCTATCCATTAATTCTACCATTTATAAAAGATTGTATATCATGTAAAGAAACACAAAGAGATTGTGTAAAAATATGCGCAGATATAGATAACTATTTTGCTGATGGAGATGCATCTGTTGAAAGGCTTGCAAGATGTTACTATTATATTCAAAATCTTGAATTTGAAATGTTAAATGATAGACCTGCTATGTACAATATTTTTAAAAAAATTTTTAAATCTGGGACAAATATACTACAAGATGGAGTAACATATCGTTTTAAAGAAGCAATAGACGAATTAAAAATTCGTTCTAGTGGATTTGTACAACAACCAAAAGGAAAATCATTAATAACTAAAATAGACTTTAGTATGGAAGATTTAGAAAGAAAACAATTAAGACAAAAAGAATTGCAAAGACAAAAGAGATTAGAAAATAAACAAAAAAAATCAGAAGAAGAAAAGAATAGTTTAATTAAAAAATCTTCTGATAATAAAGCTATAAGTCAAAAGAAAACACCTTCTACTTCTTCACAAAGTAGATCATCTTCTCAAACTGCAAGAAAAACAACAAATACTACTAAATCTAATAGCACTAATCAAAAGAAAAATACAAAAAATACTACTAAAACAACAACTAAATAAATATTATAAATAAGAAGTTCAAAGCTTCTTATTTTTTTGTTTCAAAATCTAAAAAAAGTAGACTTATAATAGTTTTAATATTGTAAGTCTACTTTGAAGAATTTATATCATTTTTTTATTCAATTATAATATCATCAACTGATTTACCAGCTGGTATCATTGGTAAAACACGCTCATCGATATCAATGAATGCGTTTATTAAAACTGGTTCGTTTAATTTAACTGCTTCTGCCATTGCATTTTCAAATTCTTTTAAATTAGTAGCTTTAAAATTCTTTATATCAAATGCATCTGCAAGCTTATTAAAATCTGGTTTACGCTCAGTTAAAGTAGTTTGTGAATAACGTTTACCATAGAATATAGTTTGCCATTGTCTAACCATTCCTAATGTCTTATTATTAACTACAACAACAATAACTGGCACATTATAAGCAGCCATTGTCGCAAGTTCATTTAAATTCATTCTAAATGAACCATCACCAGCAATATGTACAACTCTTCTATTTGGATTTCCAATTTGTGCACCTATTGATGCACCAGTACCAAAGCCCATAGTTCCAAGACCACCAGATGTAATTAACGTTCTTGGATAATCATATGTATAAAATTGTGCAGCCCATAATTGATGTTGACCAACTTCTGTTGTAATAACGGCTTCACCTTTAGTTTTTTCATATATAGTTTGCATCATATTTTTTGGTCTTAATTTACCAGGCTCGTCTTTAGATAAGTCATAGGGGTAAGTTATCTTCCAATCTTTCACTAATGCATTCCAATCATCTTTTTCACGTTTGTTAATTGATGGTAAAATACGTTCTAAAGCAACTTTTAAATCACCTATTACAGATTGGTCAACAGGAACATTCTTTCCTATTTCAGCAGGATCTACATCAAAGTGAATAACTCTAGCGTTAGGACAGAATTTTTTAACATCGCCAGCAACTCTGTCTGAAAATCTAACACCTAGTGCAATTAAACAATCACATTCTCTTGCGGCTTTATTCGCAGCTAAACTACCGTGCATACCTATTAAACCTAAATTAAGTTCATGACTAATCGGAAATGATCCCATTCCCATCAATGATAATGCAATTGGTGCATTAATTTTTTCAACTAAAGTCTTAAGTTCTTCATAAGCACCTGATGCAATCACACCACCACCTGCGTAGATAAATGGACGAGATGATTCATTAATAATTCTTGCTGCATTTTCAAATGCAATATTCTTAAAATTCTTTGTTATAGGCTCAATTAGAATTGGTGCTTTTGGCTCATATTCAACGGTTTGAGCAGTAACATTTTTACAAATATCAATTAAAACTGGACCAGGTCTTCCGCTTTTTGCAATATAAAATGCTTCACGAACTACATTTTGTAAGTCATTGGCATCTTTAACAAAGAAATTATGCTTTGTAATTGGTAAAGTCACTCCAGTAATATCAATTTCTTGAAATGAATCTTTTCCAATATATTTAATACCAACATTTCCAGTTATTGCAACCATAGGAATAGAATCCATATATGCAGTTGCAATACCAGTAACTAAATTTGTAGCACCAGGGCCTGAAGTAGCCATGCAGACACCAACTTTACCTGTAGCTCTAGCATAACCATCAGCGGCATGTGCAGCACCTTGTTCATGTGATGTTAAAATATGATTTATTCTGCTGCTATTTTGATATAATGCGTCATAAATATTTAAAACAGCTCCACCTGGATAACCAAATATTGTGTCAACACCTTGTTCAAGTAAGCATTCAATTAAAAGTTGAGATCCGTTTATTTTCATAGTATCTACTCCTTAAATATAGCTCCTGTATTTGCAGATGAAACAAGTTTAGCATATCTTGATAAGTAACCTGTTTTTACCTTAGGCTCAGGGCAAACCCATTTTGCTTTTCTCTTAGCAATTTCTTCTTCACTAACATTAAGTGTAATTGTACACTTAATCATATCAATAGAAATAATATCTCCATCTTCAACTAAACCAATTAATCCGCCATCAGCAGCTTCTGGTGATACGTGACCGATAGATGCACCTCTTGTTGCACCTGAAAAACGACCATCAGTAATTAGAGCAACATCCTTATCTAATCCCATACCTGCAAGTCTTGATGTAGGTGCAAGCATTTCTCTCATACCTGGGCCACCCTTAGGTCCTTCATATCTAATAACGATAATATCACCTTTTTGGATTTTTCCACCATCTATTGCAGCAATAGTTTCTTCTTCTGAATTAAAACAACGAGCTTTTCCACTATGAACAAGCATTTCAGGAGCTACCGCACCACGTTTAACAACACATCCATCTTTAGCTAAATTACCTTTTAATACAGCAATTCCACCAGTTTTAGAATATGGATTTTCTATTGTTCTAATAATTTCAGGATTCTTATTTACAGCATTCGAAATATTTTCTCTAATTGTTTTTCCAGTAACCGTTGGTAAATCTAAATTTAAAGCACCAATTTTAGAAATTTCTTTCATTACTGCAGGAATTCCACCTGCTTCATTTAAATCTTCCATATAAGTATGTCCTGCAGGTGCAAGATGACATAGATTAGGTGTTTTTTCACTTATTTCATTAGCCATTTCCAAATCAATATGAACACCTGCTTCATGCGCAATTGCAGGTAAGTGAAGCATAGTATTAGTTGAACATCCAAGTGCCATATCCATTGTTAAAGCATTTTTGAATGATTCAAGAGTTAAAATATCTCTAATTTTAACATCTTTCTTAACTAAATCCATAATAGCCATACCACTATATTTTGCATTCCTAATCCTATCAGCATATACCGCTGGAATTGTTCCATTTCCTGGAAGTGCAATACCTAAAACTTCACACATACAGTTCATTGAATTAGCTGTATACATTCCAGAACAAGATCCACATCCAGGACATGAATGATTTTCATATTCATCAAGTTCTTCTTTAGAAATTTTTCCTGCATTATATTTTCCAACTGCTTCAAATGTTGAAGAAAGAGATGTCTTACTACCTTTAACATGTCCAGCAAGCATTGGACCACCTGAACATACAACAGTTGGTAAATTTAATCTACAAGCTCCCATTAACATACCAGGAACTATTTTATCGCAGTTAGGAATTAATACTAAACCATCAAGTGCATGTGCAAGTGCCATACATTCTGTAGAATCAGCTATTAATTCACGTGTAACAAGGGAATATTTCATTCCTTGATGTCCCATCGCAATACCGTCACAAACACCAATTGCAGGTATTTCAATAGGAGTTCCTCCAGCCATTAATATACCTCTTTTGACAGCTTCTGCAACTTTATCAAGCATCATATGACCAGGAACTATTTCACTTTTTGCACAAATTACACCGATAAAAGGTTTAGCTATTTCTTCATCAGTATATCCCATGGCCTTGAATAGTGAACGATTAGGCATTGAGGCAACACCTTTTTTTAAAAAATCACTCTTCATATTATTTCCTCCAATAATCTATTACTTAATTGCAGCTACAATTAGGTCTCCCATTTCTTTTGTTCCAACCTTTTTAGCTTCATCATTCATACCAGGTGTGAAAATATCCCCCGTACGATATCCAGCTTCAAGTACATCATTAATTGCCTTATCGATTGCATCTGCTTCTTTAAATAAACCTAAAGAATATCTAAACATTAATGGTAAAGATAAAATAGTTGCGATTGGGTTTGCAAGATTCTTACCAGCTATATCTGGTGCTGAACCATGAATTGGTTCATATAATCCTAATTTTCCAGCACCAAGAGAAGCTGATGCTAACATACCAATTGAACCAGCAACTTGACTAGCTTCATCAGTTAAAATATCTCCAAAAATGTTAGATGTTACAATTACATCAAATTGTTTAGGATTTCTAATTAATTGCATAGCACAATTATCAACATACATTTCAGAACATTCAACACTTGGATAATCTTTCTTCATTCTTTCAAAAACACTTCTCCATAATCTTGAAGATTCTAAAACATTAGCCTTATGAACACAACATAATTTATTATTACGCTTCATTGCTGCTTCAAAACCAGTCTTTAAAATTCTTTCAATCTCATAAACTGAATATTTTTCTAAATCTGAAGCCCAACAATCAGGTTTAGTTGGATCATACGCAGGTGAATTTGCTTTTTCACCAAAATACATACCACCAGTAAGTTCACGAACAACTAAAATATCTAATCCATCACCAATAATTTCAGCTTTAAGTGGAGATGTATGTTGTAATTGTTTAAATAATACAGCAGGTCTTAAATTTGCATATAATTTTAAGGCTCCACGAATACCTAATAATCCCTTTTCAGGTCTATCACCATTAGTTAAATGGTCCCATTTAGGTCCTCCTACAGCACCTAGTAAAACTGCATCACTCTTAAGTGCAGCATCAATTGTATCTTGAGGAAGTGAAGTACCATCCATATCAATTGCGATACCACCCATTCTCTTTTCAGTTATATTGAACTTATGTCCATAAACTTCACCAATTTTATCTAAAACCTTAACTGCTTCACGAACAATATCAGGTCCAATTCCATCACCTGGAAGTGTTACTATATTAAACTCTGCCATTTTTTTATCTCCTTATTATTCCTTATCTTTTAAATAATTAACTAAACCATTCTTATTAATAATTTTTTGCATAAATTCAGGGAAAGGTTCACCTTGGAACTTCTTACCTGTAGTTTCATTAGTAATAATTCCTGTATTAAAATCAACAGAAACAGTATCACCTTCACTAATTCCATCAACAGCTTCAGGACATTCTAATATTGGAAGTCCGATATTAATTGCATTTCTATAGAAAATTCTTGCGAAAGTTTTAGCAATAACACATGAAACACCACATGCCTTAATGGCAATTGGTGCATGTTCACGACTTGAACCACATCCAAAATTCTTTTGTGCAACAATTATATCTCCAACTTGAACTCTTTCTGAGAACTTAGGAAGACCTGCATTAATATCTTGCTTTGAATCTTCCATACAGTGAACAGCTAATTCTTTTGGATCTGATGTATTTAAAAATCTAGCTGGAATGATAACATCTGTATCAATGTCAGCTCCATAACAAAATGCTCTACCTTTTGCGTTCATATTATCTACCTACACTTTCTGGATTTGTAATATATCCTGTTAAAGCTGATGCTGCTGCAGTTGCAGGGCTTACTAAATAAACCTCGCTATCAACATGTCCCATACGTCCAACAAAGTTACGATTTGTCGTAGAAACACATCTTTCACCAGCCGCAAGAATTCCCATATATCCTCCTAAACAAGGTCCACATGTAGGAGTTGATATAGCACATCCTGCTTCTACTAAATCTTGAATTATACCTTCAGCAATTGCTTCTAAATAAATCTTTTGAGTTCCTGGAATAATAATTACTCTTACATCTTTTGAAACTTTTCTTCCCTTTAAGATTTCATGAGCAATTCTTAAATCTTCCATACGCCCATTTGTACAAGAACCAATAACTACTTGGTCTATTTTTACTTCTTTTTCACCAATTTCATCAACAGTCTTTGTATTTTCTGGTAAATGAGGGAATGCCACTGTTGGTCTAATTGTTGAAAGATCAATTGTATATTCTTCATCATATTCAGCATCACTATCAGCTTCATAAACAACAGGAGTCTTAGTTGAATGTTTCTTAATGAAATCTAATGTTAATTCATCAACTGCAAAAATTCCATTCTTTGCACCAGCTTCAATAGCCATATTTGCCATACATAAACGACTATCCATTGAAAGATTTTTTAATCCTTCACCAGAGAATTCCATTGATTTATATAATGCACCATCTACCCCGATCATACCAATTATATGTAAAATTACATCCTTACCAGAAACATTTTTATTTAATTTACCAACTAAATTAAATTTGATTGCAGAAGGAACTTTAAACCAAGCTTCACCTGTTGCCATTCCAGCTGCCATATCTGTTGAACCAACACCTGTAGAGAAAGCTCCTAAAGCTCCATATGTACAAGTGTGAGAGTCAGCACCAATAACAACATCTCCAGCAACAACTAATCCTTTTTCTGGAAGTAAGGCATGTTCAATTCCCATTTGTCCAACTTCAAAGAAGTTTGTTACATCCATATCGCGTGCAAATTGTCTAATATATTTACATTGTTCAGCAGACTTAATATCCTTATTTGGAACAAAGTGATCTGGTACAATAGATACTTTATCCTTATCAAAAACTTTATCAACACCAATATTCTTAAATACATTAACCGCAACTGGTGTAGTTATATCATTACCATGTACTAAATCAAGCTTACATGTAATTAATTGACCAGCTTTAACTGAATCAAGACCAGCATGTGCAGCTAAGATTTTTTGAGTCATAGTCATTCCCATATTATAATCCTCCATTATTGTTCTTTAATTAATTTATATTCAATTGAGTCAACAAGTGCAATCCATGATGCCTCAATTATATCTGTAGATACACCAACTGTTGTCCATTTACTAGTTAAATCTCTTGATTCAATTAATACACGAACTTGTGAATCAGTCGCTCTACCACCTTCTAAAACTCTAACTTTATAGTCTGTAAGGCGCATTTCTTTTAAACTAGGATAAAATACCTCTAACGCTTTTCTTAATGCTTTATCAAGTGCATTAACAGGACCATTACCCTCTGCAGCTGTCATTTCAACTTCACCGTTAACACTTAGCTTAACAATAGCTGAAGCCGAAAATTCTTCTGCTTTTTTATCATTTTCTCCAATTATCTTAAATGATTCTAAATCAAAAAATGGTTTATATGTACCTAGTGCTTTTCTAACTAATAATTCAAAAGTACCATCAGCACCTTCAAATTGATATCCTTGATGTTCAAGTTCTTTAACTCTGTCAATAATAACTTTTGTTATAGGATCATCTTTTTCAATATTTGGATCAATTCTTTTGATCTTTTGAATTAAAGTTGATCTACCAGCTACTTCGCTCATTAAAAATTTTCTTTCATTTCCAACACTCTCAGGTGAAACATGTTCAAAAGATTGTGATGCTTTAATTACACCATCGATATGCATACCTGCTTTATGTGCAAAAGCGTGATTACCAACATAAGGCATTTGACTATCAAGTTCTTGATTTGCAATTTCTGAAATTTTTAATGCCGTAGACGTCATATTTTTTAAATATGATTTATCAATTGTTTCATAATCTGTATGTAACTCTAAATTACTAATTATTGTAGAAAGATTAGCATTACCACATCTTTCACCAATTCCAAGAAATGTACCTTGTACATGAGATGCACCAGCTTTAACAGCCATAATGCTATTTGCAACAGCCATTCCTGTATCATTGTGGGTATGAATACCTAACTTCACATTGATATATTTTTTCACATCTAAAACAATATTATAAATTTCATCAGGGAAACATCCACCATTAGTATCACATAAACATATACAATCAGCACCAGCTTCTTGTGCTGAAATAATTGCTCTTAAGGCATATTCCTTATTGTGCTTATACCCATCAAAGAAATGTTCAGCATCAAATATAACTTCCTTATTATTTTTCTTTAAGAATAAGATTGTATCCTTTATCATTTCAATACATTCATCTAAAGAAACGTGCAGTATTTCAGTTACATGAAAATCCCAAGATTTACCAAAAATCGCAACAGCGTCTGTACCAGCAGCTATTAAAGATTGTAAATTAGAATCTTCTTCAGCCTTAACACCTTTTCTTCTTGTAGAACCAAATGCTGTTAAAGTAGAATTATAAAATTTTACTTCTTTTTTGACTCTATCAAAAAATTCCAAATCTTTCGGATTACTTCCTGGATTACCAGCTTCAATATATTTAATTCCCATATTATCAAGATATTTACAAATCTTAATTTTATCATTAACTGAAAAAGAAACACCTGCAGCCTGAGCTCCATCTCTTAAAGTAGAGTCAAAAATCGCTATTTTTTTCATAATTTCTCCTTTATTTATATATCAATATAGACCTTACTTATAGCAAGGCCTATATCATTATAATAATTAATTAGTTGTTAATGAATTTATCTGCTTCGTTATTCCAGCTATATAATTTACGAACTTCTTCTCCAACCTTTTCAGCAGGATGTTCACTTGCTAACTTACGAAGAGCTCTAAAGTGAGCTTGTCCTCCTGCTTCTGACATATCAAGTAAGAAGTCTTTAGCAAATGTTCCTTGTTGAATATCAGTAAGAACTTGCTTCATAGCTTTCTTAGTTTCTTCAGTAATAATCTTAGGTCCAGTGATATAATCACCATATTCAGCAGTATTAGAAATTGAATAACGCATTCCAGCAAATCCTGATTGATAAATTAAATCAACGATTAATTTCATTTCATGAATACATTCAAAATATGCATTTCTAGGGTCGTAACCAGCTTCGCATAATGTTTCAAATCCAGCTTGCATTAATGCACAAACTCCACCACATAATACAGCTTGTTCACCAAATAAATCTGTTTCTGTTTCAGTTCTAAAATTAGTTTCAAGTACACCAGCACGAGCTCCACCTATACCAGCAGCGTAAGCTAATGCTACTTCTAAAGCTTTACCTGTTGCATTTTGATGTACAGCAACTAAACAAGGAACTCCTTTTCCAACTTGATACTCAGAACGTACAGTATGTCCTGGTCCCTTTGGAGCAATCATACAAACATCTACATCAGCAGGTGGAACGATTTGTCCAAAATGAATTGCAAATCCATGCGCAAACATTAACATCTTTCCTGCAGTTAAATTTGGAGCAATGTCTTTTTTATACATTGCAGCTTGTTTTTCATCATTAATTAAAATCATAATAACATCAGCAATTTTTGCTGCTTCAGCAGTAACCATAACTTTCATTCCTTGTGCTTCTGCTTTAGCCCATGATTTTGATCCTTCATATAATCCTACAACTACATTAACACCAGATTCCTTAAGATTTAATGCGTGTGCATGTCCTTGTGAACCGTAACCAATAATTGCTACAGTTTTACCCTTTAAGTAATCTAAGTTACAATCCTTTTGATAATAGATTGGCGCTTTACAAGCTGCCATAATTTGTTCATCAGTCATTCTCATAATATTTTTTCCTCCTAAATTTAAAACTGATATTTGATAAATCATTATTGCCTGATTTTCTTCAATTCATTTTCACCACGGCATAAAGCTGTAATACCTGTTCTTACAATTTCTTTAATACCGTAAGGTTCTAACATCGCAACAAGTGCTTCAATTTTAGATTCATCTCCTGTAATTTGAATTATCAGTGAAGATGACGCTACATCTACAATACTTGCTCTAAATATATCGACTATATTAGTAATTTCAGCACGTTTTTCAGGTGTTGCATTCATTTTAATAAGTACAATTTCTCTTAATACTGAAGTTTCTTGGAATAATTCAACCACTTTAACTACATCAATGATTTTCGCTACCTGATTTTTGATTTGAATAACCTCTTCCTTATCAGTATATACAGTAATTGTCATACGTGATAGAGTTGGATCTTCTGTTACACCTACAGTTAAACTGTCAATGTTATATCCTCTTCTCGAGAATAAACCAGATATTCGAGATAGTACTCCTGAATGATTTTTAACTAATATTGATAGGATATGTCTTTCCAACTGCTCCACCTCCTTATTATGTATATTATAATACATTTATTATATAAAAAAAAGTCTTCTCTCACTTTTAGAGACAAGACTTTGTTTATATCCTGCGGTACCACTCTAATTGCTATTTCTAGCCACTTAGCTGTGTTAAACACAAAATTTTATAACGGTAATTAACCGGAATCATCTACTTCAATTTCAATGTTCTACTCCTTGGTGATATAAAATAGAATACAACATTAGCTTCCACCATACGCTAACTCTCTAGGGTTGTTTTAGACTATTTCACTTGTCCAATTCACAGTATTTCTTTATGAACAAATTTATTTTATCATATTTTATATAATTGTCAATAATCAATATATTATTTTTGAATATTATTCGAAAATGAAATATTATTCGAAATTTACAATCTTGAGTTAATTTAATTCTAAATTTTATACCATTATTAACCTTTCAACGAATTTAGTTCGTTAGAAGTTAACTTTCTATACTCCCCAAGCACTAATTCTTCATCTAATTTAAGATTTCCAAAACTTATTCTTTTTAAATATTCTACATGTAAACCTAAAGCTTCAAACATTCTTTTTACTTGATGATACTTTCCTTCGTGAATAGTTACGTGCGCCTTATTATTACCTAAATATTCAATTTTACCAGGTAGACATTTATATCCATCATCAATAGTTATACCTTCTTCAAATCTCAAATTAAAATCTTCTTTATATTCACCACTAAATTCAACATAATATACTTTATCTACATGTTTTTTAGGACTTAATAAATTATGTGCCAAAGAACCATCATTTGTAAGAAGCAATAACCCCTCTGTATCGATATCTAATCTTCCAACTGGAAATATATTCATTTTTGCATACTCACTACAAATATCAACAACCGTTTCATATCTAGGATCAAAAGTAGCGCTTACAACCCCACTCGGTTTATTTAACATTATATACACAAGAGATTCATAATTAAGTTCAAGACCATCTAAAAAAATTTCATCGATATTTTCATCAACCTTAAAGTCGTCATTTTTTATAATTTCTCCATTCACAATCACATAACCTTTTCTTATTAATTCCTTAACTTCTTTTCTACTACCATAACCCATATGACTTAATATTTTATCTAATCTAACCATAACTACCTCCAACAATAAACAAAAAGAGGAATAATCCTCCTATTTTAAATGATATAATATTCTAAGACCTGCAATCTTATTTTCAAGATCTTTAATTTTATTTTCAATTTCTTTCTTTCTTTTTCCTTGGAAAATCCCAAGTCTAGATTTTTGAATATTAAATGAATTAATATCATCTTCATATTTTTCAATCAAAGCTAAGGCTTTAACTTGTTCTACAGTTAAATTGTTTTCTGCCATACACATTCTCCTATAATAATATTTTTATACTGTTACAAAAAGTATGTAAGTTAATTATAGTACGTTTATTTAAATAAATCAACCAAAATGTAAAATAAACTTTTCTTTTAGTTGATTATAAAACTTTTTTTAAATATTATACATAATTAATGATTTATATTTCTAAAATAAAAAAAGTCATTCAAAGAAGAACATTCAAAATATTTTTCTATTTTTAATGTTCATTTAGTCAATCAAAAAGGAAGAACAATGATTCTTCCTTTTTGTTATTTAAAATCCAAAAATATTTGATATTTCGTTTTTATCTACACGAGAATAAAAATTTAACATTACTGAAACAGTATGTCCTTGCATCTTCGCGGCTTGTTCCACCGATACACCTATTTTTTTCAAATAAAGAGTGTTAGAATATCTTAAACCGTGAGGTGTTAAATATTTAGGGAACGAATCATCAACATATTTGTTTTTTTTAATTGTTTTAAGTATATTATTAATTGCATCCGCAATAGTTTTTCGTGTTAAAGGCATTCCGTTTTTGAAATAATCAAACAAATAATCGTCATCTTTCAATTTGAATTTTTTAATATATCTTTCGAACATTTCGAATACATCTTTTTTTATATACATTCTTCTATCAGAATCACCAGCACACTTCAATTGATTTTTAAGGACGTTAGTATTATCTTCCATCTGTCTTTGAATCAATATGTAAAAAACATTCTTTTTGCTTCCATCAACACTTCTTTCAGTTGTTTTTGTAATATCTTTTACTTTAATTGCTCTTGCTTCATTTATTCTACATCCTGAATAATATAAAAACTTCAAAATAAAACAAAAGAATTCTTTATTGATTCTTGAACCTTCCACTTCTCCAAGTTTTAATGTGGCTTCACACATTTCATTTAATTCTTGTTCGGTAA
>CAZJSR010000031.1:0-13831 GCA_964548855.1 uncultured Anaeroplasmataceae bacterium
CCCGCCTTGAAGGCAGGGAGAAAAACCACGCCTTGAAGACGTGGATTTTTATTTTGTTGATGTATTTGTTTTATAGAAATGATATAATTGTTTTGTAATTGTTATGAAAGTGAGGATAATCGATTTTATCGATTAAAATAAAATGGATGTAAAGGAAAATTTTCAAAGAGATATAATTAAAAAATATAGAAACGTATTATGGTCTAAATTCATAAAAGCAATTCAAGATTATAAAATGATAGAACCTAACGATAAGATATGTGTTGCGATAAGCGGCGGTAAAGATTCTTTACTTCTTGCGAAATTACTTCAAGAGTTATCTATTCATGGTAATTTTCCTTTTGAAATTGAATATGTTTCAATGAATCCTGGATTTACAGAAGAAAACAAACAATCTTTATTAAAAAACTGTGAACTACTAGGTATACCTGTAAGATTGATTGATTCAAATGTTTTTGATGTTGCGAATTTTATGTCTCCTGATAAACCATGCTATATGTGTGCAAGAATGAGAAGGGGATTTTTATATGCAAGGGCTAAGGAATTAGGGTGTAATAAACTGGCTCTAGGTCATCATTTTAATGATGTAATAGAGACTACAATGATGAATATCTTATATGCAGGTTGTTATAAAACTATGGTTCCTAAGGTTAAAGCTTTAAATTTTGAAGGTATTGAACTTATTAGACCAATGATATATATAAAAGAAAAAGATATAAAGAAAATATTTAATGCGAATAATATTACAACTATGAATTGTGGTTGTAGAGTTGCGAGTGGTGAAATACCATCTAAAAGAAAAGAAGTAAAAGAATTAATTGAAAAATTATGTTTAGATAGTAAAATCATAGACCAAAATATCTTTATGTCTGCTAAGAATGTAAGCATTAACGGAATCTTAGGATATGAAGAAGATGATGTTGAATATGATTTTAATGATATATATGAAAGGAAGAAGTGATAAGTATGTACAATGATTCAATTTGTGCTATTGCTACAGCTTATGGAGTAGGTGCAATTAGTGTTATTAGAACAAGTGGTGATGATTCTATAAAGCTAGTTAACAAGGTATTTAAAGGTGTAGATTTAACAAAGGCTTTACCTAATACTATACATTACGGTTACATTATTGATAATGGAAATATAATAGATGAAGTAATGGTAAGTGTATTTCATGCTCCTAAATCTTTTACAGCTGAAAACAGTTGTGAAATATCATGCCATGGTGGAATATTTAATACAAATAAGGTCCTAGAAACGCTTTTAACTAATGGATTTAGACTTGCAGAACCTGGTGAATTTTCAAAACGTGCTTTTCTAAATGGACGTATTGATTTAACTCAAAGTGAAGCAATAATGGATATTATATCATCTGATAATAATATTGCGTTAAAATCGGCAATTAATAGTTTAAGAAGCAGTACAAAGAATTTAGTTAATGAATTACGTGAAGAAATATTAAATACTATAGCTGAAATAGAGGTTAATATTGATTATCCTGAGTATGATGATGCATTATATATGACAAATTCTATTATTGCGCCTAGATTGGACAAAACAATTGCTAGAATGAATGAAATATTAGAACACTCTTATATATCTAAAATGGCAATTCATGGTATAAAAACCGCGATAATTGGAAGACCAAATGTAGGTAAGAGTAGTTTATTAAATTTATTATTAGAAGAAGAAAAAGCTATTGTTACAAATGTAGCAGGAACAACACGTGATTTAGTAGAAGGTAGGTTATCTTTAGGTAATGTTACTTTAAATTTGATTGATACCGCAGGTATTAGAGAGTCTTGTGATGTTGTTGAACAAATTGGAATATTAAAATCTAGAAAGTTAATTGAAGATGCTGAACTAATTCTTTTAGTTATTGATAGTTCAGAAGAACTTACAGAAATAGATAAAGAGTTAATTGAGTTAACAAATAATAAAAGAAGAATTATCATCGGAAACAAATCGGATTTAGATACTAAGGTAAAATTAGATAATATTATTTATATATCAGCTAAAAATAGTCAAGGTTTAAAAGAACTTGAAAAAGAAATAATAAATATTACTAAATTAAATGAGTTTAATGTAGAAAATCAAAATTATTTATCTAATGTTAGACATATAGCTATTTTAAAACAATCTTTAAATTCTTTAAAACAAGCCAGAAATGCTTGTTTTAACGGGGTAGAGGTTGATATGATAGAAATAGATATTAAAGAAGCTTGGTTAAATTTAGGTAATATTACAGGTCAAACTAATCCAGATGAATTAATTAATCAATTATTTAGTAAATTTTGTTTAGGTAAATAACTTTTTTGTGTTAGTTTTTCCAAAAAAAAGCGAAAAAATGTAATATTATATGAGTATAAGAAATGGGTAACTTTCTCTCCCCACTCTTTATGATGATTACCCATTTCTTAAATACCTGCATACTTTTTTCTATTGCAGGGAATTATATGGCTTAAGAACCACTAGTTTTCTTCCCTCAATCATTTACTAGGTTTCTTAAGCTTTTTTTCTTTATTTGGAGGAAATTTATGAGTGATTTTTTATTTGCATGTAATGTATTAATGCCTATTGTCCTTGTGATACTTGTAGGATATATTTTAAAAAGGGTAAAATTATTTGATAATGGTTTCTTTAAGACAGCTAACAAATTATGTTTTAGAGTATGCTTGCCGATTCTATTATTTAAGAATGTTTATGATATAAAGTCTTTAAGTAATATTAATTGGAAATTCATCTTATATATAGTGCTTGCGATACTTGCGTTATTTATTATAGGATTTATAATTGTTAAATTATTTGTTCCAAATGATAAACAAAAAGGAGTATTACTACAAGCTTTTTTTAGATCAAATTATGCACTAGTAGGAATTCCTTTAGCTTCAAATATTGCAAGTCAAATTGCAGGTGCAGATAGCGCAATTATAAATGGAAATGCGGCTATAGCCTCTGCATTCTCAATTCCACTATTTAATATTCTTGCGGTTATATCTTTATCTATATTTGATAAGCAAACTGAAATTATAATAGATTCAAATGGAGAAGAAGTAGAAGTAAAAAAACGTATTGATGTTAAGTCTATTTTATTAAAGATAGTAAAAAATCCACTAATTCAAGGTGTAGTAAGTGGAATTGTTGTTGTAGCTATTAGAATGTTATTAGTTAAATTTGATATAAATTGGACAGTAAAAGTTAAAATTCCTTTCATATATAGTACTATAGATAATTTATCTAAGATCGCAACTCCTCTTGCACTTATTGCTTTAGGGGGACAATTTGAGTTTAGTGCGGTATCAAAACTAAAGTATCAACTTACTTTAGGTCTTGTTTTCCGTATTGTAGTAGTACCTGTACTGGGGTTATTTATTGCCTATGCATTAGGTTTTAGAGTAAATGAATTTCCAGCTTTAATAGGAATATTCGCTACACCTGTTGCTGTATCTAGTGTTCCGATGGCAGCTGAGATGGGACAAGATGATGAACTTGCAGGACAACTTGTAGTATGGACGACATTATTATCAACCTTCTCATTATTAATAGTTCTATTAGTATGTAGAAGTATTGGAATGTTTTAATTGAATAAAAAAATCCAACATTATATTGTTGGAATTTTTTTATTCTAATATATATTCAATTTCATATTCATTATCAGAAGCAAATACTTTCGCTATGCTACCACATAATACTGGAATTTGAGGCTTCACATGACCTATATCAGCATTAAATAAGATTGGTTTATTTAAATCACCAAGTGCATCTAAAATCAGATCTTTCATTGTTTTGCCAAACATATCATTATTATTAATAGGTCTTCCAAAAATGAATCCAGTTGCGTTTTTAAACCACCCACTTAACTTCATTTGTGTCAATCTTCTTGATACTTCGATAATGTTCATATCACAAGCTTCGAAAAACCAAACCACTTTATTATATTTTTCGTTAAATTCTTTTACTTTGTCATATTTAGTACCAACTAAACAACTAAGAACATCTATACAACCTCCTATAATCCTACCTTCAAAAGATATGGTATTAGTTGGATATGTAATGATATTGTTTTTTTCAGTTAGATTTAAATTAACATAGGGATTTTCAGGTGTTTTTAATGATTCAATTTCATACATAGGATATCCTTTAAATTTAAACTTTTGTCCACTTAATAAATCTAATTGATCTTTTTGATAATCTATTAAATATTCACTTCCAAATTCAGGGGCACATCCTCCGTAAATAGAGGCAATATCAGATATAGTATTTAATAAAAATGTTAGATTAGTGTTATCAGAATATCCCATAAACCAAATGGGTTTTATTTGACTAAAATTTATGGAATCTAATATCTTAATCATAACCTCACCACCACCTACTGAAAGTAGTAAGTTATGGTCACTTTTAAATATACTATTAAGTTCATCTGATACATTTTTAACGGAAGAACTTAATAGTCCTTCTTGGTTAAATATATATTTACCTTCTACTATTTTATATCCTAAAAGATTTAGGTTATAGATTGCTTTTTGAAGTCTTGATTTATAAGGTTCTGTATTACATCCAAACGATGGAGAACATAAAAAAATCGTACTATTTTTTGTTAAAAAATCAGGATATTTCATTTTTATCACCTTTTTTATTATAGCATAATGTGATATTATTTAATAGGGTGATAAAAATGTCTTTTTGGAAGAAATTATTCAAAGTAAAATACAAGTATGTATATCCAAAAAAGTACTTTAATTTTAAAGTAATTGAGGATTATGAAATAAGGCCTCTATATGATTTAAAGGATAATTTAATATATATGCATGCGTATGTTTTATATGAAGATGACAACTATATTGTATTCTTTAAAGAATCAAATAATGTAATGTATAAATATGTTATTATTTATAATTATGATAGTTATCGTAAACAACATTTATCAGATGAATTAATAGTTGCGGCTAATTTAGGTAGACAGTTTGATTATGGTCTTAAATTAGAACATATAGGAAAAATAAACACAGTTGAAGTCTATATTTTTGCACAACTTAATGAAGACACTATAAAATATAGCATTGCCTATCCTAAACAAGAAAAGGATAAATATCAAATGGGATTAGTATATGATAATGAGAATCATAGATTACTTCAATTTCAATATACTAGAACATCAGGTGCTTTATATGGCGAATTTAAATCAGCTATTTATAAAGATATAAATGCGAAAGATAAGGAGGATTATTAATGTTTAAATTTTTAAAAAACCTTAAAACAAGATATTTATGGATAATGTTTGCGATAATGGTTGTTGTAAGTGGACTTATGACATTTGTTTGTACAACCATTAATAATCAAACTTTATCATTAATTATTTTAATTATTTTATATTTAATTACAGGCGCTTTTTTTGAAATGGCTATCGCAAGACTTTTTGAAAGAAAACACCAAATTAAATATAATGAAGTTATATATGAATATGTTAAAGAAGAAGATATTGTTGAATCTCTTAGAAAAAATGCGTTTAATTCTCATAAGTTAAGTTATGGAAAAGCATTTATTAAAATAGTTGATAAGACTGTTTATAAGGTTATTTTTATTAAAGATATGAACAACTATAAGAATCCTAGTGAGGAAGATTCTAAGGGTACTAAAACAAAAGGAATTGATGATTGTACAAAATTTATAGGTGTTGAATTGTTTTATGATTATGATGATGAAATGAAAGAAAAAATCAGAGATTTTTCATTTTGTGGTGAGAAGGTATATTATACGGGGTTATATGTAAAAGAAGATTCTTTAGTAAAACCAAACCATATACCACCTACAGAAGATTTTAAAGATGATTATGATAATTTTATGAAAATATTAGGTATAAATAGTGAAAAAGAAAATTAGTATATATTTATTAATAAGTATATTAGCGCCTATTATATTAGGTATGATATTTTATTATTTTATCGAACCTACTAAGATAAATATTATTTATAGTATAATTGGCTCAATATTATTACTTATGATTTTTTATATGAATATGTTAATAATAAAGTATTATGATATATTGAAAAAATATTATATTGGATTTGTTTTATTAGGAATTTTAAATGTTGTTTTCATTATAACGATGGTATTATTCTATGATAAATATTATGCAATAATAGGATTAGTAGTTTCAAATATGTTACCTGTTGTTATTAATAGATATAAACTTTTATATTTTCTTTTGGGTGCAAATGTAGGACTAAATATGCTTAATACTTTTAAATTTAGTAAGGTATTTTTAATTATTTATATAACTTTAGTAGTAGGTATATTTATATATACGTATTTAGGTAAGTATAAAAAGACAAGAATATATTTAAATGATAATTATTAGGGTATGGTAAAATGGCAAAGAAAAGAAAAATAAATAAAGCTAGAAGAGTGTTTGAACTTATTTTACTAGCATGTATGATCCTACTTGTATTGGTAGTGTTTGTTTTATATAAAAAGGCTTCAAAGAAATTTGATTATGCTTCATTTGATACTAAGAATATTGTAGTAGAAAAAGATAATATTTCATTTGATTTAATTGTAAATGCCGATAATATGGAATATTATGATATTTACCTAGATTCAAATGGAGAGACTATAAATGTAGTATCTAAATCAAAAGATTTTAATATATATAAATCTTATAATGTAAAAGCGTCTTATAATACAACGTATGAAATTAAAGTACGTTTTTATACTTCAATGATTAGCAGTTATGTAATTAAAGAAGAAAAAACATTAGATAATAAATTAAAAACAGAAATTGATCCGGATGGTATTCCAGGTGAGGGAATAATATATGATGATTTTCAAATTCATTTTATGATGTTGGGAAATGATAATGCTGGGGATTCTATTTATATTAAAGCTGGAAATATAGACATAGTAATAGATGCAGGTTCTAAACAATCATCAACTATTACAACAAAGGCATATATGGATCAGTTTATAACGGACGGGAAAATAGAATACGTAATTTTGACTCATGGTGATAGTGACCATGTTTCAGGTTTTACTGATACAAAAACTAATAAAGGTCTATTATCTAGTTATGAAATTGATAATATAATTGATAATAAATATTCAAATAAAACAACAGATGTATATAATAAATATAAAGAATTAAGAGATGATTTAGTTGAGAAAGGTACTAATCATTATTATGCTGGAGATTGTTATAATAATGTTGGTGATGCTAGAAGAGATATTAAATTATCAGAAAATGTAACAATGTCGATATTATATAACTATTATTACTATAACACATCTAAAGATGAGAATAATTATTCAGTATGTACAATGTTTACTTATAAATCAGATATTAATACTAAGTATTTTATGTTTACTGGAGACCTTGAAAAAGAAGGTGAAGAAAAGATGGCGTCATATTATGATGGTACATCTTTAGAAAAAACACTACCTGAGGTGGATTTATTTAAAGCCGGACATCACGGAAGTAAAACATCATCAAATGAGTGCCTTCTTAGTATAATAAAACCTAAAATGTGTGTCGTTATGTGTTGTTGTGGTACAGATGAATATACTGAAAATATTGATAATCAGTTTCCGACTCAAGAATTTATAGATAGAATAGCTAAGTATACAGATAAAGTATATATTACAACAACGTATGAAGAATATAGTATTGAAAATGACCAAATAAATACAAGTGGCTTTAAGCCTATGAATGGTAATATTATTGTTTCTGCAGGAGATGGTAAAATAGGCCTTTATGCGTCTAATAATCTTACTAAACTTAAAGATAGCGAATGGATTAATACGATAATAACAATTAATGGAAAAGATAGGCCGATGAGGGTTTGGCCTAATTCATAAAGGAGTGATTATTATGATTCCCTTTGTAACTAAAGTTTATAAACCAGAATTAGATTGTTGTCCATTTTGTCATGGAAAACTTAAGTATCGTTATACTGTAAGTAATAAAGTTATTCATTTTTCAAATGGAAAGGTCTATAGAATAAAGAATTTAGGATATAGTTGTTCTAATCCAGAATGTCATTATCCTAATTTGATTTATACCAGTCAAACAGCTGCGAAGCTATGTGTAAAGGGGTATACTTATTCAACAAAAGTATTAGCTTTGATTTTGTATTATAAATCAAAACATAAATCAAGAGAGGATATTTGCAATAAGTTTTCTTTAGAAGGAATAGAAATAAGTGATAGAAATATTGATATTATTTATGATAAACTTTCTCCAAAACTTACTATGGATTATAAGAAAAATATAGAGATAGAATATGGCTATATGTTAAAAGAATACGGTCAGATAATGGTATCAATTGATTCAATATCACTTCCTGATATGCATAGACTATTGATTATTAGAAATTTCTTTACTTCTACATTGATAGGTGTACATTTATTTAAATGTGAATCTGATAGTGATTTTGATATATTAGATGATTACTTAAATAAAGATTTAAATATTACGAGAATTTTAACAGTAAGACCGATAGGTAGAACTTATAAGCAAATTGAAAAACGAATTGATTTAAATAAAACGAAAATAGTTTCATATTTGAAATATTAAGGAGTAAACATGATATATAGTTTTAAAAATGATTATAATACTATAGCTTCTAAGGAAATATTAGATGCTATAACAAAATATAGTGATGAACAAAATATAGGATATGGATGTGACTATCACACAAAAAATGCGGTTTCTTTGATAAAGAAAGCTATTAAAAATGATAATGCAGATATTCATTTATTAATTGGTGGCACAAGTACTAATACTATTGCGATATCATCGGTTTTAAGACCATTTCAGGCTGTTATTGGAGTTTCAACAGCACATATAAATATTCATGAAACTGGCGCGATAGAAGCTACAGGACATAAAGTTATTACAGTTAGTGGTGTTGATGGGAAAATCACTTCAGCTGAAATAATAGAGGTATTAAAAAAACATACGGATAATCATATGGTTATGCCTAAAATGGTATATATATCAAATTCTACAGAAGTAGGTACAATATATTCCTTAGAAGAACTTAAAGATTTATATAAGACATGTAAAAAGTTAGGACTGTATTTATATTTAGATGGTGCAAGACTTGCGAGTGCTCTTACAGCTAGTACTAATGATATTAAATTGTCTGACCTTGCAAAATATACTGATATGTTTTATATAGGTGCAACAAAAAATGGTGCACCTATAGGAGAGGCTTTGGTTATTATAAATGATGACTTAAAACATCACATGGACTATATGATAAAAAATAAGGCAGGTCTTTTAGCTAAGGGATATATAACAGGTATAGTATTTGAAACGCTTTTTACAGAGGATCTATACTTTAAATATGGTAGAATCGCAAATGAAGCGGCTATGTATTTAAAAAAAGAATTAAAAAATTTAGGATATGAACTTACAAGTGATTCATATACAAATCAGTTATTTGTAAAATTTCCAAATGATTTAATAAAAAGAATAAAAGATGATTATTTATTTGAGGTAGAAGAATATCAAGATTATTCAATTGTAAGGTTATGTACAAGTTATAATACTAAACTTGATGTATGTATGGATTTTATAGACTACTTAAAAAAAAGTGAAAACTAATTTCTAACGTTAAAATTAATATTTTTTTGAATAAAATTCAATGAAAATTCTTTACATTTTTAAATTGATAATTTATAATAAACTTGTAAATATTAATTTAGGGGTGTCGAATATGGCAGAAAAATTACATTTAGATGATTATGATAAGAAAATATTAACTTTATTACAAGAAGATGCATCTATTTCTAATATAGATTTATCAAAGAAAATTGGTCTAGCACCTTCTTCTTGTTTATTAAGAACAAAAAATTTAAAAGAAAATAAAATAATTAAGAATTTCACGACAATTATTGATGAAAAAAAGATTGGTTATGAAGTTACAGCATTTGCGAAAGTAGCTTTAATGCCTTTAAATCGTGAAAATTCAGCTCGTTTTATTGAGGAAGTATGTTCAATTCCACAAATTGTTGAATGTTATACTATTACTGGTGACTGTGCTTATTTATTAAAGGTATACGCTAAGGATTTAAAATTCTATAGAGATTTTGTTATAGACAAAATAATGGCTATACCAGGTGTTAGTCATGTTGAAACAATGATGGTTGTTGGTGTTGAAAAAGCTACAACAGCTATTCCATTAGATTAATTAAAGGGGGAATCCCCCTTTTTTAATTTTTATTTATTAAAATGTATTTAATTTTGTTTATTATTTGCATAAATATCTTTACATTGAAAAAAGAATAAATTTTATGTATAATAGTATTATTATAGAAGGAGTGAAAAAGAAATGAACGCAATATTATCAGTTTTAGGAAAAGATTCTGTTGGTATTTTATCATTAGTATCAACTGAATGTTCAAAATATAATGCAAATATCACAGAAGTTACACAATCAATTTTAGGTGAATATTTCGCTATGTTTATGGTAGTATCTGTTGACGAATTAAATGTTGAATTTAATGAATTTGTAGATATTATGAAATCAGTTGGAGAAAAAAAGGCATTAGAAATTCATGTAATGCACGAAGATATTTTTAATTCAATGCATAAAATCTAGAGGTGGAATATGTTTACAAATAAAGAAATATTAGAAACAATAGAAATGATCAAAAATCAAAATTTAGATATTAGAACTATTACTATGGGAATATCTTTATTAGATTGTATGGATTCAGATATTGATAAATCATGTGAGAAAGTATATAACAAGATTTATAAGTACGCTCATAACTTAGTAGAAACAGGAGAAGCTATCTCGAAAAAATATGGTATTCCAATTGTAAATAAGAGAGTATCAGTAACTCCTATTTCAATGTTAGTAGGTGCTAGTGGTGGAGATCCTGTTAAATATGCAAAAACATTAGATAAAGTAGCCAAAGATATTGGAGTTAATTTTATTGGTGGATATAGTGCTTTAGTTCAAAAAGGATTCGCTCCAGGAGAACGTGAACTTATCGAATCAATCCCAAGAGCTTTAGCAGAAACAGATTTAGTTTGTTCTAGTGTTAATGTAGGTTCAACTAAAGCTGGTATTAATATGGATGCAGTAAAAATTATGGGACAAAAAATTAAAGAGGCTGCAGAACTTACAAAAGATCGTGAATGTATTGGAGCGTCAAAACTTGTTGTATTTTGTAATGCAGTAGAAGATAATCCATTTATGGCAGGTGCTTTCCATGGTGTTGGTGAGGCAGATGTATGTATAAATGTAGGTGTATCAGGACCTGGTGTTGTAAGAGAAGCAATTAAAGCATGTCCTAAAGATGCGCCTATATCTGAAATTGCAGATGTTATTAAAAAGACTGCATTTAAGATTACTAGAATGGGACAACTTGTTGGTACAGAGGCTGGTAAGATGTTAAATGTTCCTTTTGGTATTGTTGACTTAAGTTTAGCACCAACTCCTGCGATTGGAGATTCTGTTGCATATATTTTAGAAGAAATTGGTCTTGAATCTTGTGGTGCTTATGGTACAACTGCATGTCTTGCGATGCTTAATGATGCAGTTAAGAAAGGTGGAGTAATGGCTTCTAGCCGTGTTGGTGGTCTTTCTGGTGCATTTATTCCAGTTTCAGAAGATGCTGGTATGATTAAAGCTGCGAGAATTGGTTCTTTAAAGATGGAAAAATTAGAGGCTATGACTGCTGTGTGTTCAGTTGGATTAGATATGATTATTATTCCAGGAGATACAACTGCAGAGGTAATTTCAGGTATTATTGCCGATGAGGCAGCTATTGGTATGGTTAATAGTAAGACTACTGCTGTTCGTGTAATTCCAGCAATTGGAAGAAAAGAAGGAGACGAAATTAATTTCGGTGGATTACTTGGATATGGTCCAATTATGCCAATATCTAAGTTTAAATGTGATACATTTATTAATCGTGGTGGTCAAATCCCAGCACCTCTTCAAAGCTTAAAGAATTAATAAAATAATGGGGATATCCCATTATTTTTTAATTTAAAAGAAGGAGTATGTGTATGAAGTATAAGAAATGGTTAGATAAATATACTGAGTCTTTAGAGGGTAAAACAGTTTTAGTGCTTGGGGCAACAGGATCGATAGGCTATGAGATTGTTAGGTATCTAGCATATCTTAAAGCTAATATTATAATAGGTGCTAGAAGTAAAGAAAAATGTGATCTTCTATTGAATAGAATTAATAGAGAATATCCATATGTTGAAATATCCTTTTACAATTTAGATATTTCTGAGATAAATAATATAAATGTATTTATTGAACTTCTAGGTGAAACAAAATTGGATTTTGTTATTAACACTATTGGTACTTATCAAAGACATAGTCAAATAATAAATAATCATGAAATTCATTATATGACAAATTATATTGGAGTTAGTTATTTACTCGATAAACTTATTGAACAAAATAACGCATCTAATATGAAGATAATAAATACTGGATCAATAGCGTATCGTTTTGTTGGTGATATTACTGAACCAGAAGGGGTAAAAAGAAGTGCATTTAAACAATATTCTATTTCAAAGAAGTTATTGATGATAAGACACTTTTATTTAAAAAATAATTCTAATTTGGCATTAGAATTAGCTCATCCTGGCATTTGCGCAACAAATTTATTTCAAACAAAATCAAAAGCTTTTAAAATTTTTATTTTACCATTAATGAAATTGTTATTTATGCATCCCGAAAAGGCGTCTTTATCGATTTTATACGCAATGTTTGTAGATACAGAAGGAACAGAATGGATTGGACCTAGAGGATTATTTCATATTTGGGGATATCCAAAAGTATATAAGGTAAAAAAGAATATTTTGAAAGATGAGGTATCATTAGAGGCAAATAATTTATATTTATCATCAATAAATGATAAATAATTGACAAAAAATAAATTAAAGATATAATAAAAATGTATCAATGAAAAAGAATAGTAATTTACTGAAGATTTTTAAGAGAGTCTATGGTTGGTGAGAATAGATAGATATAAGTAAATGAATCTACTTTGGAGATAAACGTGTATTCGCGATAAGAATGAAAAAAAGTGCTAGCATATGCTAGAATTAAGGTGGCACCACGAGAAATTCGTCCTTTGTTTTACAAGGGACTTTTTTATTTTAAAAAGGAGAAATATTTATGTTAGATATTAAATTTGTAAGAGAAAATCCTGAAATCGTAAAGGAAAATATTAAAAAGAAATTTCAAGATGAAAAATTACCATTGGTAGATGAAGTAATTGAACTTGATAAGCAAATTCGTCTATTAAAAACAGAAGGAGATAATTTAAGAGCTTCAAGAAATACATTAAGTGCACAAATCGGTAAATTAATGAAAGAAAAGAAAATAGAAGAAGCAAATGAAGTTAAAGCTACTGTTACTAGAAATAACGCAAGAATTTCTGAAATTGATGAGAAACTAACAAAATTAGAGCCAGAATTAAAATCAAGAATGATGGTTATTCCTAATATTGTTGATAAAACAGTTCCTGTAGGAAAAGATGACAGTGAAAATGTAGAAATAAAGAAGTATGGAGAACCAGTAGTTCCAGCATATGAAATTCCATATCATGCGGATATTATCTCTAAATTTAATGGACTTGATAAAGATGCATCAGGAAGAACATCAGGAAATGGATTTTATTATATGATGGGTGACATCGCAAGATTACATTCATCAATGTTAAGCTACGCTAGAGACTTTATGATTAATAAAGGATTTACATATTGTATTCCTCCATTTATGATTCGTAGTGATGTTGTAAATGGAGTAATGTCATTTGCTGAAATGGAAAATATGATGTATAAAATAGAAGGTGA
>CAZJSR010000032.1:0-11966 GCA_964548855.1 uncultured Anaeroplasmataceae bacterium
TTATGTGTATAACAAGACCACGTCGTTTTGGAAAAACAATGGCCTTAAGTATGCTTAATGCATATTATTCAAAAGGAGCGAATTCAAAAGAATTATTTAATTCCTTAAAAATATCACAAGAACCAAACTATATTGATCATTTAAATAAACATAATGTTATATGGATAGATATGGCATCATTATATTCTAATATAGGTAATAAAGATAACTTTACAGTAGAATTAACTGAAAGAATTATTAAAGATTTAGATGAATCATATCCTAATGTTTTAACAGAAAACGAAAAGACTATAGCTGACTCTTTAAGAAAAATATATAACAATACAAAAGAAACATTTATCTTCTTAATAGATGAATGGGATGTAGTATTTAGAGAATCTAGTAATAATAAACTAAAAGATGATTATATAATGTTACTTAGAAGTTTATTTAAAGCTTCAGATACTTCTACTTGTATAGATTTAGTATATATGACAGGAATATTACCAATAAAAAGATATAATACTGAATCAGCATTAAATAATTTTAAAGAATATACAATGTTAAGTTCAAAGCCAATCTCAGAATATATGGGATTTACTAAAGATGAAGTAATAGGTCTATGTGACATGTATAACATGGACTATAAAGAGATGAAAAGATGGTATGATGGTTATACTTTAAATGGAGTTGAATTATATAATCCAAAATCAGTAGTAGAAGCTATAACTGAACAAGACTATAATAATTACTGGATAAGTACATCAGCGATAGAATCAGTTAATAATTATATAAAATACCAAGATGGTAATTTATATGATGAACTTCTAAATTTAATAAATGGAGAGGAAGAGATAGTAAGTATAAGTGGATTTAATAATGATATTCATGATATTGATAATAGAGAATCAGCACTTACTGTATTAATCCATTTAGGATATTTAGCATATAATGGATATGGTAAATGTAGAATACCTAATTATGAAATAAAAAATGAAATGTTAAAGAATCTAACAAGAATAAAAGAATCACCATATAACAATATAATAAAATTATCAAGTAGTGGAGTTATGGGATTATTTAAAGGTGAAACAAAAGATTTAGATAAAGCTTTAACATCAAATCATAAATTACTCGCAAGTAATTTTAATAAAACAAAAGAAGATGTATTATCTTGTGTAGTATTATTTACGTTTATTCCTCTATTAGAGGGGTATATCCAACAAAAAGAAGTAAATAGTATAACAGGAAGAGCGGATATAATATATTTATCAAAGACAAATGAACCTCCGATTATAGTAGAGTTAAAGGTAGATAGTAGCCCTTTAACTGCAATAGAACAAATAAAAAATAAAGGATACTCTAATGCACTAGAGGGATATCATGGTAAGGTTTATATAGTTGGTATAAACTATGATAATACTACACTTGAACATAAGACAGTTATAGAAGAAATAGAAATATAGAAATCACCTACGGGTGATTTTTATTTTTTATGATAAAACAATTTAGTTATAATTATTTATTTAAATTTAGAATTATTAAATATTAATAAAATAATTTATTTTTTTATTTATGTATAATTAACTTGATAAATAAAATGTCGAAAAAAATTGTAATAAATAATTAATTATGATAAACTAAATATAATATTTAAAGTATAAGACTAGACGCCTTGTACTAGAAAAGGAGAAAAGAAATAAAATGAAACGTCTAATAGGTATTTTTAGTTTTCTTTTAGCGCTAATTTGTTTAGTTTCTTGTGGTAAAGATGCTGACAATGAAAAGACAATGCTTGATACGCCGGTTGTAACTGTTAAGGGTCAAAATGTATCATGGGAAAAAGTAGCAAATGCTAAAGGATATATTGTAAGTGTAAATTCAGAAGCTCAAGCTGTGCAAACTGAAACTACATTTAAAATCAACGCTACTCAATCTGGAGATTATCTAGTTAAAGTCAAGGCAGTTGCGGATAGTAATTCTAATTATAAGGATTCAAAATTCTCAGAAGGTATTTTAACAACTATTAATGTGGTAGATAAAGATGATTTAGCTACTACAACGATTTGGGTTGTTGGAGATTCAACTGTATGTGATTATTCAAAAGTTGATTCTCAAGGTAATCCTACAGTTACTGATGCTACATACTTCTATGATAGATTTGGATATGCAACACAATTTGCAAATTATATGAATGATAAAGTGATTGTTAAGAACCTAGCTTTATCAGGAAGAAGTTCAAAGAGTTTCTTAGAAGAAACAAATTATACAACTTTAACAAATGGTATTAAAGCAGGAGATTTCTTAGTTATTGGATTTGGTCATAATGATGAAAAGAGCGATGATTCAGCTCGTTTTGCATCTGCAAATGAATCAACAGAAACGAAAGGATCATTTAAGTATAATTTATATAATTATTACTGTAAGATTGCACTAGATGTTTCTGCAACTCCTATTATTTGTTCACCAATAGTAAGAGCTTCAAAAACAAATGATTATACTGGAAGCAATGCGCATATTACAGATAATGGTGATTATGCAAAAGCATGTCGTGATTTGGGTACAGAAAAGAATATTCAAGTTGTTGACCTTACAACATTAACAAAGGTATTATATACTAATCTTGGATATGATAATGCAAGATATCTACACGCAATGACATCTGGAATAGATAATAATACCCCAAATTTAAATTCAGTAGATGCTACACATATTAATATATTTGGAGCTAAGATGGTTGCTTATTTATTCGCAACTACAATTAAGAATAGTGATTGTGCTCTAAATTATTATATAAAGGATAATTTAATTGAACCTACTCAAGCAAATGATTTAATTAAAAATAAATTCTATAAATTTGTTGAATATAAACCACTTGATTTTGAAGAGTATAATAATAAAATAGCCGCTGGGAAAACTGATGCAGAATCAGGAGAAGTTGATACTCTAGCATATTCACATTTCAAAACACTTTCAAATGATTGGATTGGTACAGCATTTGGAGATGCAGGTGGTGATCCATATGTTGCTGGTAATGGTTACGTAGGTAAAGAAGTTGAGACAGGTGTATTTGAAGTTGGACAAGGAAATAGTACTGGATCTTCATTATATAAAGGTAAAATAGCTTCTACAGCTGAAGCGCGTGGATATGTTTTACGTAAAGTTGATGCGAAGAAAAATTTTACATTAGAAGCTGATGCAGAAGTATTAGTATATCAAAATGATGGAAAACAAGGTGGATTTGGATTAATTATAAGAGATGACTGTCATGCACCAATAAAAGATGCGAGTGTAGGTACAGCTAACTCATATTCTGCAGGAATGCTCGTTAAATCTACTACTTCTACTGGTATTTGTTTTTCACGTGATAGTAGAGATAATGGAATTGTAAGTTCAAATACAATTAATGAAGCATTTAATGTGGGTGCTACTTGTCATTTAAAGATTGAACGTGTTGGACAAATCGTTAATTGTTATGTGAATTATAATAATGTTTTATATAAAGCAACATATACAGATGTTGATTTAACTGCAATTGATAATGATTATATATATGTTGGTATGTTTGGTGCTCGTGGAATTATCGCAAAATATACTAATGTAGTATTTACTATTACTGGTGATTCACAAGGTGCATAGTATATAAGAAGGACTACTTTCGTGGTCCTTTTTTATTGTTTTTTGTAAATATTTTGTTATAATAAAAAAGGTGATTAATTTATGAGTGTTTTAAAGGTTACAAATGTAAGCCACGGATTTGGTGAAAGAACTATTTTAGATAAAGCTTCATTTGTTATGCAAAAGGGTGAACATATTGGCTTAGTTGGCGCAAATGGAGAAGGAAAATCAACATTCCTTAATATTATTACAGGCGCTATTACTCCAGATGATGGAAAAGTAGAATGGTGTAAGAGAATTACAACAGGATATTTAGATCAATATACTAAGCTTACGCCTGGTTTAACAATAAGAGAATTTTTAAGAACAGCATTTGCTCATATGTATGATTTAGAACAAGAAATGTATGGATTATACTCTAAAATGGAAAATGTGAGTGAAGATGAGATGAATGAAATGTTACTTGATATTGGGGAAATTCAAAGTGAATTAGAATCAAGTGGATTTTATACATTAGATGCCAAAATAGAAGAAGTTGGAAATGGTTTAGGGTTAGGAGATATCGGTTTTGATAAAGATGTTACTGAACTATCAGGTGGTCAAAGAAGTAAGGTTTTATTAACTAAATTATTACTTGAAAATCCTATGATTTTAATTCTAGATGAGCCAACAAATTTCTTAGATGAAAGTCATATTAGATGGTTAACTAATTATTTAGTTAATTACGAAAATGCATTTATTTTAGTAAGTCATGATATCCCTTTTTTAAATAATGTAGTTAATGTAATATATCATTTAGAAACAGGTGTTTTAACTAGATATAGTGGTAATTATGATTTATTTATGGAATTATATTCAGTTAAACAAAGACATGCTGAAATAGCATATGAAAAACAACAAAAAGAAATTAAAGATCTTAAAGAATTTATCGCAAAAAATAAAGCTAGAGTAGCTACGACAGATTTAGCTAAATCTAGACAAAGAAGACTTGATAAAATGGAAATCTTAGATAAACCATCAGAAAGACCTAAACCTAATTTCAAATTTAAAGAAGCAAAAGCTTCAGGTAAATTTGTGATTACTTGTAGAGATTTAGTTATTGGATATGATTCTCCACTTTCTAAGCCTTTAAATTTAGTCGTAGAACGTGGTATGAAAGTTGCGATTAAGGGTGCAAATGGTATTGGTAAAAGTACATTACTTAGAACAATGTTAGGACTTCAAAAACCGCTTAGTGGTAAAGCAGAACTTGATTATAATATATCATATGGTTATTTTATTCAAGAAGAAAAATATGATAGAACGACAGCACTTGAAGAAGTATGGAATATGTATCCTTCAATGACAAACGCAGAAGTAAGAGGAGCACTTGCAGGATGTGGCCTTACAAAAAATCATATTGAATCATTAATGATTGTCCTATCAGGTGGTGAGGCTGCGAAAGTAAGATTATGTAAACTTATGCTTAAAGAATGTAATACATTAATTCTAGATGAACCTACAAATCATTTAGATGTTGATGCGAAGGAATCTTTAAAAGAAGCAATTAAGAATTTTAAAGGAACAGTTTTATTAGTATGCCACGAGCCTGAATTTTATGAAGATATTGTTACAGATATCTGGAATGCAGAAGAGTGGACAACAAAGATTGTTTAAAGAAACATATGATTATTCGAAATAAATTCTAATTTGAAAGCGTTTTATTGTATTTTCATAAAATAGTGATATAATAAACCTATATTTTTAAAGAGGAGATTTTAATTATGAAGAAAAGTAAAGTATTATTAACTGCAGGACTGGCAATTACATCAACATTTGCACTAGCTTCTTGTAGTGAAAGTGCTGATTATACAATCGGTGTCTTACAATTAATGACACATGATGCCTTAGGACAAGCAACAAAAGGTTTTATGGATGAAATTAATCAAAATGTACCTGAAGGTAAAACAATAAAGTTTGAAGTAAAGAATCCAGAAAATGATGCGACAAGTATGCAAACTATGGCAAATCAATTAGTAAGAAAATGTGATTTAGTTTTAGGTAACGCAACACCAGCTATTACTCAACTTGTTGCGTCAGCTCAAACAGAAGGTATGACTGATAAACCATTATTATTTACTTCTGTAACAGATCCAAAAGTAGCAGAAATTATTCCAGATTGGAAGAATCATAAAGGATATAATATTACAGGTACATCTGATATTAATCCTGTTGAAGCTCAAATTGAATTAATGTTTGAAGCTAATCCTGAAACTGATAAGATTGGGTTCTTATATAATATTAGTGAAATTAATTCAAAAACGCAATGCAATATGGCAACATCTTATTTAACTAAAGAACATAGTACTTGCCAAACTTTTACTCAAACAGTGTCAGAACAAAATCAAATTAGTAGTGCTGTGCAAAAATTAGTAAATGAAGGATGCGATTTTATTTATCTTCCTACAGATAATTTGATTGCTTCTAATATTCCAACAATAACTAATATTACAAACGATGCGAATATTCCTTTAATTTGTGGTGAAAGTGGAATGGTTTCATCAGGTGGGACATTCACATATTCAATTAGTTATTATGAACTTGGTAAATTAACAGGTAAGATGGCATGTGATATTTTATTTAATGGTAAGAAGGCTGAAGATATTGAAGTTGTTGGACTTACAGATGCAAGTAAGATGGAATTTGCTTACAATAAATCTTCACTTCAAGCGATGGAATTAAATTTATCAACTGGATTTAAAACAAAATATAACATAGAATAGGAATTGATAAAATGGATATTTTATTAGATACTTTACAGTTTGGTATTCCTTATGCAATTTTAGCACTTGGTGTATTTATTTCATATCGAATATTAGACTTTGCAGACCTTTCATGTGAAGGTACATTCGTTTTTGGTGCTGCAATATCTATAGTAATGATAGCCAATGGAATAAATCCATGGATTGCGACAATAGGTGCAATATTAGGTGGATGTTTGGCTGGATTTATAACAGGTATTTTACATACGAAACTTAAGATAAATGGTCTTTTATCAGGTATTATTACCATGACGGGATTATTCTCGATAAACCTTGTAATATTTGGTATAAATAAAGGTGAACCTTTTAGTTTGACAGATACATTTAATTCATTTAGAACACTTAAAATATCTTTAGATACTGGAGATCCTACAATTTTTGGATTATTTGGTTCATTATTTGATGTAAGAAAATATGGATTAATCTTAGAATTAGTCATAATTGCCGTAATCATAGTAGGTGTTTTATATCTATTCTTTGGTACAGAAGTAGGTATGTCAATGCGAGCTTGTGGTATGAATCAAAAAATGGCACGAGCCCAAGGAATTAATACTACATTTTATATAATATTAGGACTTGTTATTTCAAATGCATTAATTGCTCTTTCTGGTTCTCTTTGTGCTCAAAGAGACTACACATGTTCTTCTACATCAGGAACTGGAATGATAGTAGTAGGACTTGCATCTATTATTATAGGTGAAGCGTTATTTGGAAAAAGAAGTTTCCTTAACTGGATAATTTCAGTAGCTTTAGGAGCTATTGTATATTATTTTATTATTTCAATTGTTTTATTCTTAGGTTTCCCAAGTCATTTATTAAAATTACTTTATGCAGTTTTAATAGTTATAATTCTTGTTGAGCCTATTGTTGTTCAAAAAATTAAAACTTGGTATAATAGTCCTAAATGTGTAAGAAAACGTGAAGCGAAAGCGAAACTAAAAGAAGATAAGTTAGAAGAAAAAATAGCTAACTTTACTGAAGAAGAAAAAATTGCATATGATAATAAACAAAAACTAAAAGCAGAAAGATTAGAATTAAAGAAAACTAAAACTTTAGAGAAAGAAGAAAAATATAACAAGTCTCTAGAAAAGAAACGTCAAGCTATTCAATTAAAACTAAAAGAAAAATATGAAAAGAATTCATATAAAGAAAATGAAAAAGTTAGAAAACAAGAAGAAAAGTTTAAAAACAATCCTAAACTTAAAGAAAAGTATGATTTAAAACAAGCTAAGATACAAAAATCTATAGATGAAAGAAATGCTTATATAAAAGAAAACGGAATATTACATGTATCAAATGTTGTTAAAAAATTTAATCCAACAGGAAATCCACTTGATTTAAAGATTGCACTAAATGGAATTGATGTTAAGATTAAAGAAGGAGAATTTGTAACAATAATTGGTGGTAATGGTTCCGGTAAATCTACTTTCTTTAATACTGTAAGTGGTGTATATATACCTGAAGATGGAAATATTTTTATTAATTCAATGGATGTTACTAAACTTCCTGAATATAAAAGAGCATTTTATATCGGACGTGTTGCACAAGATCCATATCAAGGTACTGCACATAATATGTCAATATTAGAAAATATGAGTATTGCGATGCGTCGTAATAAGAAGAAATCTTTACGTTGGGGATTTAATGTAGCTAATACAGAATTATTTACAAAACAAATAGAAGAATTAGAGCTTGGACTTGAAAATAGAATGACATCTAAAATTGGTACTTTATCTGGAGGACAAAGACAAGCTGTTACATTATTAATGGCAACTCTTCAAAGACCTGATGTGTTATTCTTAGATGAACATACTGCCGCTCTTGACCCTAAGACTGCGAAAACAGTATTAGAGTTAACTGATAAAATAGTTAAAGAAAATAATCTTACAGCTGTAATGGTTACGCATAATATGAAAGATGCGATTAAATATGGTAATAGATTATTAATGTTTAATAATGGTAAGATTATATATGATGTAAGTGGTCCTGAAAAAGAAAATTTAACAGTTGAAGAACTTCTTAGAAAATTTGAAAATAAAGTTGAATTTTCTGACAAAGACATTTTAGGATAATTATTAGAGGAATATCAAATGATATTCCTTTTTTTATATGACAAAATGTCATATATAATTGACAAAAAGTAATATAGAGTATATACTAATTATAAAGAGGAAGTGATATTATAAAAAAACGTATAATATGGAATATAACGCTTCTAGTTATAACATGCAGTATTTTAGTTCTTTGTATTATATATTCTAAGATTAATAATTTAGATTCATATTATGAAATTGGATTTCTTACTGGCTTTTTAATTGTTGTAATTATTGGATTAATAAACAATATAAGAAAAAAAGAAGATGCTATATTTGATGAAAGGCAACTTCAAGCTAGAGGTGAGTCTTATAAATATTCATATATTTCATTAATTATTTGCTTATTACTAGATGGCATTATACGAGAATTTTTTGAAATAAAATGGGCTAATTATTTTACTTCAGTATGTATTTGGATATTGGTTTCATGTTTAATATTTGTAGTATTTGCAATTATTAATGATGCTTATGAAACTATAAATAATCAGAAAAAAACTAATTATATTGTACTATTAGTATTAGGGATTATAAATCTTTTGATTTCTATTATGAGTATGATTAATAAAGAATTTATTGAAAATAATGAGCTTACATCATATTCACTTAATTTCTTTTGCGGAGTTATGATAACTTCTATAGGAATTGTAGGTTTAATTAAGAAGAAATTAGATACTAAAAAGGAATGTGATATAAATGAAGAATCTTAAATTAAAAGCTGCAAGAGCGGCATTAGATTTATCACAAGAACAATTAGCTAATAGAGTTGGAGTAACTAGACAAACGATGAATCAAATTGAGTCTGGTACTTATAATCCAACAATTAAATTATGTATTTCTATATGTAAAGAATTAAATAAAACTCTAGATGAATTATTTTGGGAAGAGGAGAAATGAAAAAATGTTAGAAATAAAGAATTTTAGACATGCTTATGATGAAAATAAAGTAGCGGTTGATAATTTATCAATTACGATTGAAGCAGGTGATATTTATGGCTTTGTTGGGCATAACGGTGCTGGAAAATCAACTACCATTAAGGCTTGTGTTGGTATTTTAGATATTAAGGATGGGGATATTTTATTTGATGGTAAATCTATTAAAGATAAAACTATCGAATGCAAAAAAGAATTTGCATATATACCAGATAACCCAGATTTATATGAAGTATTAACAGGGATACAATATTTAAATTTTGTGTGCGATATTTATGATGTTAAAGATAATAGATTAGAGACTATTGAAAAATATGCAGATATTTTTGAAATAAAAAATGATCTTTCAAGTCAAATTAAATCATATTCACATGGTATGAAACAAAAATTAGCGATTATTGGTGCATTAATTCATAAGCCGAAATTTTTAATAATGGATGAGCCTTTTGTTGGCCTTGATCCTAAGGCATCATACCAAGTAAAAGAAATGATGAAAGAAGTTGCTAGAAATGGTGGTTCGATCTTTTTTTCAAGCCATGTACTTGAAACTGTTGAAAAAATATGTAATAAGGTTGCGATTATCAAAGAGGGTAAATTAGTTGCATCAGGATATATAGATGATGTAAAGGGCGATTCTTCATTAGAAAATTTATTCTTAGATTTACTTGATGGTAATACTACAGATGAGGTGTAATATGAGTCAATTCTTATCACTAACTAAAGTATTATTATTACATACATTTGCATTTAATAAAAATAGTAAAAAAGATTTTAAAAAGACAGCTGGAGTTTTAACTTCATTAATATTAATAGGTATTATATTTGGGATAATATCTGCATTTTATAATTATATTTTATACAATGTTTTTGAAGTATCAAACAATTTAAAATATTATCTTCCGATGGTTTATATTCTATCTACAGTGTTGATTCTTATTACAGGTATAACGAAGGTAAGTAGTACTCTTTTTGGTGCAAAAGATTATGAAATTCTTGAAAGTATGCCATTAAAGCATAGTTCAATAATATTAAGTAAAGTATTTGTTTTATATATTTATGAGTTGGTATTTTCTATTTTTATTTTATTACCAGCGATTATTATTTCATCTATTTATCATTATAATACAACGGTTTTGATATTTGGTATATTATCCATGTTTTTTTTACCAACATTTCCGTTGTTAATTGGAGCTATTTTAGGGCTACCATTATCTGTTCTTTTTAAATCTAAGTATGGTTCAATAATTACTACGATATTATATGTCATATTTATTATCATATTAATGTTTTTTGTTTATGCAAAAAGTAATGATGTAGCAAAAGGACAAATGTATTCAAATATTGTCTTAAATATTAATAAATATTATTTCATATCTGATTTTTTTACAAAAGGATTAAATGGAAGTATTTTATATATTAGTCTTTATATATTAAGTCATATTTTGTTTGTGATGATTTTCTTATTATTAACAATGTTTAGTTATAAAAAAATAAATTGTAATCTTTTAGGTAAAAATTTTAAAACTAACTATGTATCAAAAAAACTAGATAATAGTAGTATTGGTATTGCAATTATAAAAAAAGATTTGAAAACCTTATTTAGTAATAATGGGTACTTATTAAATTCACTTGTAGGTGGAATTGTAAGTATATTAATGGTTGTGATAATGTATATTTCTTTTACTCAAGTACCTATTGCAGAAGAAGAACTTAATGAAATAATGAAAGTAATGGTTCCATATATGGCTATATTGATATGTTTTGGAATAGGTATGGCTCCATTATCTAATTCTAATATATCAATTGAAGGTGGCTCTTTTTGGATAATTAAGACAGCACCAATTAAACCAATTGTAGTTGTTAAATATAAAGTGTTATTATCTATCTTAATAAATATTCCGTTCTCTATTATTTCCTCAGTATTGTCTAGTATATTATTTAAAGCTGATCTAATTAGTGCTATATTTATTGTTTTAGTACCATTATTATTTATAATCTTTATTTCAGTTTTAGGAATGAATATTCAATTATCACATCCTAAATTGAATTATAAAAATATACAAGAGGTTTATAAAAATAGTTTTTCAGTAGTAATAGTAATGTTACTTGGATTTCTTGTGGAAATAGCTATGGTAGGATTAGTTATATTATTTAGTATATATGTGAATTTATATATTGCATATGTTGTTATAATACTTCTATTAATTATGTTAATAACATTATTGTCTATATATTTATATAAAACATGTGATAGAAAATATCGTAATTTTAATTAATTGAATAGTTCGTTTTGTTTTCGACAGAAAAGTAATAAAGAGTTTTGATAAATGGCTTATTTTAGCCATTTGTTAAACTCTTTTTTTGTTGTTAATAGTAGCATTTAAATTATTAAATATGTAAATGTTGTAAAATTAATAAAGAAATCTAATAGTTGAATTAATTCGTTATTATATTAATTATTCTATTTTATTTAAATATATAAACAATTATAATAAAATTATCAAGTAGTGGAGTTATGGGATTATTTAAAGGTGAAACAAAA
>CAZJSR010000033.1:0-11539 GCA_964548855.1 uncultured Anaeroplasmataceae bacterium
ATGATGAGCTTCATCTACTAATATATAGTCGTAATAATCTTGTGGTAATGTATTCTTTATATTAAAAACACTACTATAACATAAAACATCAATTTTATATTCACAATTTTTAACACGTTCTTCCCAATCTGCTTTTACTCTAATAGTTGGTGTCATTATTAATATTTTTCTAACATTTTGTTTTACATATTCTTTATCAATATCACTTAAAAAAATTTCCGACTTTCCTGCTGCAGTAGGTAGTACAATTAAAGATGAAGTCTTACCATTTATTCTATCACTATCTATTTTTCCTAACGCATCAGTCTGACATTCATATAATGTAAATCCCCTTTTGCTTTTTATAATAGGTTTTGGAATAAAATCTTTTTTATCACCCATATACTCTTTAATTTTATCAATAACTTGTTCCTTAAATTGTAAATTTTCCAATGAAAAACGATATATTTTAAGTCCAAATAAAACCAAATTATTTTGTTTTTCTAATAACCTATCATAATAATCTTCATCAACAATACAAGGATGATGATATGAAACCCCATTTGCTTCTAAGGCATAATTTCCGTTATTTGTTTCTAAATAGTAATCTATATAAATATTTTTACCATCTGATAGTCCAAATTCAAATTCTTTATGAAGAAAATTTAAGGCCTCAGCACCAAAAGATTCTACAAACCTATCTTCTAAAGCTTTTTCTGCAACAGTATTATCATAATGATTATGTGTTGTTTTAGCATTAGTATTTACTACTTCTACTACCTTGCTAGATAGCTTATTTTTAACATTTTCTATTAGTAATTCAATATTACCACGATAAACAAATCTAAATAATCTATTTGCGGATTTCATATATTCATTTTGCACTGTGCAATAAATTGAATAATCAAATGCATTTTCTAAGTCTTTATGAAAATCATCATCAATAATTATAATATCATTATTATATGCAAAAATATAAGAATGATATTTTTCATTATATACAACTTTTTCTATTAATTTACATCCTATATTAATAATTTTCTTTATACAAAACATATTAAGCCTCACAAATACACTTGAATTTAAAAAAATTATATCATTTTTAAATTATAAATAAAAGTCTATGGATACCATAGACCGAAATTATATAATTTCTTCAATTGTAAAATTAAAATGGAATTATAAAAAGAAAAAGTATAGTCTTATTAACCTACATTTTTGAAGGCCAATAAAATACACTTCTATATAACTAATTTATATTTAACTATTAAAAATTAAAAGGATTATTATTAAAATTCATATTTTGTATTTGTACTGTTTCTTCTTTCGTATATGGATTTTGATTCATCAAATTATTATAAACATTAGGATCATTAAAATACATATACATTCCATTTACATATTGATCTGAATATACGGTTTCCTCACTTTGTGTGAATGTAGGAATATTTATATGCCTTTTAACACAAATATTTACAATATGTAGATACAACAAGTAAGCCTACATAAACCAGTAAATTGGGCAACGTAGGCTTACAAACTATTGATTTTTCACATCAAACACAAGTTCTTTTACATAAGATTCATCATCTATTTTCATTATACTATCATCATACATATTTTCTTTAAATGGATTAATTTCACCACACCAAATAAATTGATTGCCTATTATGATTGAATTTATTGTTGATTCATATTCTTCAATAACTACTCTAGAATCATCCATATTTAATTCACTAAAATCTAGAGTTGAAATAATCCTTACATTTAAACCTTCAGTTTCTAATAGTATACTCGATAATATCAATGCTTCTATCTTCAATTCTTTTATATGAAGAATTATTTTCTCTTGTAATTGCACAAATAATCAACCTCTTTTGCACAATTATTATATCGTTTTTGTAACAAACATCCAACTGTTATTTTAATAAATGATAGTTATAAAACAAAATTTAACTAAAAGAAACTGTTCAGGCGAAGAAAAAAGAGATTTCAAACATCTTAAAATCTCTTTACAATATTACTAAATAATTTTCATATAATTAATCCTTTTATTGTAGATTTTTTTATTAATTTATATTTACATTGCTTTTTTAAACATCAAATATTCTTCAACATTTATATATTCTACACCATTTTCTACATGAGATTCTCCATTATAAATAATACATCTTCTTGTGATATCACCATATCTAAATTCAGTTTCCTTCAATTTTTGTTCATCAATTAAATGACGACATTGATCAGAATGAACTTCTTTACTATGTTTAATTTCAAATATTTCACATGTTACTGTTTGAGGATTAAAAATGACCATATCAAATTCACCAATGGCAAACTTAAGCTTAAATATTTCACAATTAGGCTTAGCCATTTTAGTTTCTAATAAAATTATATCCTCCATAATCTTACCTTCGATTGTTGATAACATTCTATCAGTTACAAAACGTCTATCTTTTGCAGATATTGTTTGAAATAATTTATCCATAACAAGAGCTTCTATCAATGCTTTTGCTTGTGCATAGCGCATTCCAGGTTGAGATATTACTGTTTGACATTCCCTATCATCAAGATTGCTCATATTAACAACATCTATATCAATGATTAAATCTAATAATTTTAGATATTCTTTTATTTCATTAACATGTGCATTTGTTATTTCAACCTTCATTTCAGGTTTATTTAAGATATTAAGTTCTTTTCTAAACCACTCCGTAATTTTTTCTTTATCAACCAAATATAAAATATCTGTAGGATTTTTACGATCTCTAATTAAATTTTTAGCAGTTAAAGAGAAATCGCTTGATACAAATGTTTTTGTTAAGACGTCAATCGTAAATTTTTTATTTTCATGTTCAACAACACGATTTATCACACTCGTTAACTCTTTTGCTTCATATAAATCATAAAGATTTCTAAAATGATTCCCATTTTGATAATTTTTTAATGAATGTTGAATATTATTTGCAATTGCACTATCTATATATTCATTTGTAGTTTGTTCATTTCTAAAGGATGTAGGAAAATTATAATTGTTTCCACTTAAAGACATTGTTCCACCATATTTAATATAATTATCAATACCATTTATCCCTAGTACATTTGTAAACTCTCTATAAGGAATGAATGTAGTGTGAATCATAAAACACCTATCAAATAGTTCTCTATCTTCAGAGAATAAAAATCCAAGTGAATCTGTACCTGATAAAACGATTTTTATACCTCTAGCAGCGTATATATCTGAAAATAATGCAGCTCCTTCAATAAAATCTTCCATTAATGTAACTTCGTCAATGAATACATATTTGTATCCATTTTTGGTTAGATTTTTCAAATCCAAATTTATTTTAGCCAAATTCATGCTTGAATCCATTTTAACAAAAGCTGTTTTAGAAAATATAGATTCATCCATATCACAGATTATTTGTTTAATCAATGTGGTTTTACCTGTTCTTCTCAAGCCAAATAAAATAAATACCTTATCAATACTTTTTCCATATACATATTCTTGTATTTCTTTATAGCATTCTCTTTTTTTAAAATTCTTAATAGCCTCTACATATTCGCCTAATTCCTTTCCAACTAACACAGATGAAAAATATTTATATTCTTCAATTAACGTTGGAACATTTGCTTCCTTTAATTCTTTTTCTAAAGCCTTACGTTGTTCGATTTTTTCCTTCAACTCTTCAAATTCCTCAGGTTTTACAACTCTACTTCGTTGTTTACCATTCTCTGTCCATTGATAATATGTATAAACTTTTCCATTTATTTTCTTATAAGTTATATTACCTTGAGGTAATTGAGTAATATATTCCTGATAATATTTAGCTTTTACATCATCCATAGTCATCATTCCTTCTTTATCTAATATTATTTTAACTTATTTAACTTAATGTGTAAAGTTAAAAGTTAATTTTGTTTTTTTTACTGTTTGCGATATAAATTAAAAAAAACACAAAAACGGAATTCAACTCCCTATTTGTAGTAAATTAATTAACTGGTAGTAAAAATTCGTTCCCATTCTTTAAAATTTTCCCATAAAATTAACACTAAAATAGGAGAAAATCGAATAATCACACTTCATATACACAATTTTTTAATTTTTTGCAGATAGTTGCACGTACAAAAAATCAAATTTTCAGGACATTTTCCATTCAGGCCCCAATAATTTTATTTTTAAAATTATAGTTAATATACACATCATTACTGTTCATATGAAAGAGGCAGTAACGAAAACGCAAATCAACTTATAAGATACTATGTAGCTAAAGGAACTGATATTAATACTCTAGATAAAAATTTTATTAAAATGATACAATCAAATATTAATAATAAAAAAGAAATAAATCTTATTACAAATCAAGAAATAACAAGTATTTACATTTAAAATTAAACTTTTTTCACTTAATTCCACTTTCTACTTGAAATTCAGCTAACTAGTTTGTTTGCTCTCGTTTTGAACCATCATAAAGCCACACATACCACAGCCAATTGCATAAAATAATATTAATTTCATAATATCACTACCTCTCATACTTAATTTAAATTTAAATATTTTGATTGTAAACTCAAATGAGAAAGTAACCAAACTTAAAACGCTAGAAATTGTAAATAGCAAACTTATTTTTTTATTATAGTTAAATCTTCTTTTTTAGAATATACACCAAATGGCTCTTTAGTATTTACTCTAGACCACATTTTAGAATTATCATAATTAATCCTTTTTAGTTTTGATAGTAAATCATTTTGGTGTACAAATTTAGTTTTAAATTCATCAACACTAACGGTATGATACATATCATTAATTCTTTTCAATGATGTTGCATATACTAATTCATCTTCAAAATTATTAATTGATTGAATATGGTATATATTTTTAAAATTATGCTTTTTTAATAAATTAATATTATACTTTAGAATTTCTGTCTGCTCTACATCAATATCATACACCAAAATAATATTAGTTTTAGGATTTAACACCATCAATCTTTGGTTTGAAATTTTATCTTGTACAACATTTAACACTTCAACTTTTCCTGGCAATATCATATCAACTTTTGGAACCTTTAATTCATTAATTAACTTTTCCTCGCATTCACCTTCAACAAAATAATGAAAATTTTAGCCATTATTATCCTCTCCTAATTCAAAAATACCATTTAAATTTGGAGCTGTTGCAAATATATCATTATCAAGTATTGTCTTCGGTGAAACATTATTTCTATTTTCAACTTCAGAACCACATGAAATTGATATTTCATTTCTATCATTATTAAAGCTTTTCTTCATAAAGTAAAAAGAATGGAATGGAAAACCTAATGATAATATACTTGAATTATGTGTTGTAAAGAAAATTTGTTCATTATCTCCAAGCATTGAAACCATAGTCGAAAGCATAGCTGCCTCAATATCGGAATTAACATATGAAAATTGTTCATCTATTAGATAAATACCATTTTGATGATATTTTATACCAAACATCATATTAGCAATATTAATTCCATATTTAGTACCGCTTGATAAATATGGAATTGTTGAAATAGTCATTCCTTCTTGAATGATAATTTTTTCAGTATTTTCATGTTCAAAAACATAAGCATTATTTGCATCTTTACTCTTAGACACATTAACTATAGAAGGATCTAATGTTTTAAATACTCTTTCTAATATATTTTCATATGTTCTTTCTTCTTCATCATTTTGAGGTTTAACATATCTAATCTTATCAAAACCTTCTTCAGTCGCAGGCAAAATCATATTCCAGCCTATTGACATTCCAGAATTATTTAAACATTCTAAATAATCAATATAATTATCTTCCATCTCATTTAATTCTCTAACTTTAGTTTCATAGGAATCATGTGATGATTGAGCAGTTGAAAGAGAAACATATGTATGCGATATTTGCACGTCAATATCTTCGACTTTATTATTAGATTTTATCTTGAATCTATGTAAAAAATACTTTTCATGATTATCCTCTACTAAATCAATTTCAATATATGAATCATCATATTTAGTATTAAATATATCAGTGATATGAACTTTATTTTTTTTGTAAGAAATAATAAGGTTTTCCAAATACATTTAATTAAAGATGTCTTACCAGTAGCATTTGAACCAACAAACACATTTAATTTTTTATATCTAAAACTAGGTACATGTTTCAAATATTCACCACCAATAAGACTTGTTTTCAACTTTGAAGCATATGAAAAGTTTGCTTCGAAATCATAAAAAGATAAAACATTGTTAAATTTAACATTCATAACAATCATTTTATTCACCTCCAAAAATTCAATTTTTTTGAATATTTGCTAATATATTATAGCTCTTTTTATTTTTTTAGCAAGTTCTTCATTACATATTATTCATAATTTTGAAATTATTATTCGTTTCATAATGCAATAATCTTTGATGAGTTATTATAAACATTCCCTCAATCTTTTATTAGAGTTATAGGAAATCACTATATAAACAATTATTAAACACTAATACTTTTTAAAAATTTTATCTAACAGTTCTTCTCCAATTTCTTTGGTAAATTCTATATTGACATTAACAACATCATGCAAATAAACATAAATTTCAATATCTAAATTTGATAAATATTTATCCTTCAATTATAAAATTAAAGTGGAATTATAAAAAGAAAAAGTATAGTCCTATTAACCTACATTTTTGAAGGCCAATAAACTACACTTCTATATAACTAATTTATATTTAACTATTAAAAATTAAAAGGATTATTATTAAAATTCATATTTTGCATTTGTACTGTTTCTTCTTTCATATATGGATTTTGATTCATCGAATTATTATAAACATTAGGATCATTAAAATACATAGGCATTCCATTTACATATTGATCTGAATATACTGTTTCCTCACTTTGTGTGAATGCAGGAATATTTATATGTCTTTTAACACAATTATTTACAATATGTGGGTAGAACAAATAAGCCTACATAAACCAAGTGAATTTGGTTATGTAGGCTTATTTTATTAATAGTACCAAAGTTATAATTTCTTACAATCTATATTTTGTTAATTTCATTTTTAAAATTTTCAATATCTTTCACAGACGTTGATAAATATGGAGAAATCATAAGGGTAGTACCGTGATCAATAGAGTTATATAAACTAGAAAAATTCTTATGAATAGATTCGATTTTATTTAATTTAATTTCCAAACCATATCCTATTGTTTTATTTATTTTTATAGCTTCTGCTATCCTATTACCTAACCCACTATTAATAGATTCAACAGAAGAAAAGTCAGTTGTTGTAAAAGTATTTTTCACCAACAACATTAACTTTTTTTCCAATTCATATTTTAGGTAATTAACAATTACAACTTTTTTAAAAAGATAATTAACAACATCTGAATAAGTATTATTCCTTGGTAAAACTGCTTTTGAAACATTTTCACGATAAGTTTCAAAAGTATTATTATTTCTAATATTTAATGTAGGAAAACTGCTTCTATGATTTGTAGATAAGGAATAAAAAGGTAAAACTACATCTTTGATTTCAACAATCGGGCTATTTATAATATCATAATGTTCCGTATAACCCTCAATATATGTTTTAATATGATTTGACCAATCATTTTTGGTTAAAAAAGGAGAATTACTAATAGAAATATTATCATATTTATTCAAAAAATCCGTTTTAACATTTCTAAGTGTTAATGTTAATGCACATAAAAATATATCTGTGTCAAACTCAAAATTACTTTGTTTCCTATTAATAAAATAATCAAGAAAGTATAAATCATTTTTTGCGATAACGCCTACTTGTTTGCAATTACATTCAACTTCAATATCATTAGATGACGAATTAAATACCCTGTCAATATCTTGTAGATTAAATATAGTAGGTGCCTTTAAACACTTTGATAAATAATATACACATTCAAAATCATTCGTAAAAATATACCATTGTTTCAATGATCTTTTTGTAACTAATTCACTTATATATTGACATGCAATTCTCTTATTATAATCGTCATAACTGTCAATAGGGTCATCTAATATTAAAGTCTCAATATGTTGATATCTAACTTCAGCCTTTAAAACAATTAAAGATAATCTTTTTATTTCACTTTCTGATAATATTTCATAAGGGTCAACAACTTTACCACTTATTTTAAATGATAATCCACATGTATCTTGAAGAGGTTCCACATTAATTCTATCATTTAAAATTAAGAATTTTCTCATCTCATTTATTATATAATCATTAAAAGTTTTAATTTGCTTTTTCGTTTTTTTCTTCTCTTTTAATTTTTTCTCTATGTTTTCTTTTTCTAAAATCAAATTATAAATCGTATTATCGGATATACTATCAGAATCTTCTATTTTAGATGACAAAACCTCATTATGCATATATGAAATACAACATAAACAAATATTCCTATAGAAAGATAATAATGCGACTTGTCTCTTAACAGTACTATATTCTTTATTAAATAAATCAAGTAAAATTTTATCTTTACTATCGTCTCTTAACTTAATAACCTCGTAAACTAGTTGTTTTAATTTGGATTCTTTTTTTTCATCTACTTTTAATTCACTCATTCTATTTTCAATATGTTCTAGCAAAGCATCATGGCTCTTAAATTTCTTTCCACATAAATAGCATTTATTTACCTTATTAAATTTACAATAAAAATAGATGTCTTGAATTTCTAACAAAACATTTTCTGACACTTCGTAATTAGATACTTCAGCAGATGTTTTGTAATTTATCAACTCATATCCCTCTAATTCCTTTAAAAAACTATCAATTTTATTAAATAATTCGTGTGATAAGTTTTGATCAAGTGTTTTAACATCTTCCAAACTAAATTTTTTTAGCAACTTGGATTTTACTTTATATTGTTCTGGTATTTCAGGTATCGAATATAAATTTTTAATATTTTGAAAAGAACAATAAAAACTATTTTCTTTCAATTCTGATGTATTTTTTGCCTTTGATTTATAAGAAAATACATTGACTAGTGTTTTATTTTTCTTTAACCATTCTTCAATTTCTGCTTTCCTAGCTTCCAAACCTGATTTAGCACCTAAAAAAAACTTACTCCCAAAATTTGATACCAATGATTGTATTTTTTGACGCGAGAAAATATCAACTTTTCCGCCCATATCATAATGTTTTTTATATAATGAATTTGCAGAAGTAGTTTTTCCGAAAGAATTAGGTGCATAAACTACTTTTTTATTCCACTCCATTATCTTTGAATCATTAAAATATAACATAAAATCCCCCATTTACAATTTATTTTCTTCTTAACACATCATCTAAGTTGTTTAGCAAATTGCTCTTTCGTTTAGAAAAAGTTGTTACCTTCAAATCATTTTCACAAGCTAGTCCAATCCCCTGTGTCTTAGCAAATTTCTTTGATTCACGCACTTTCTCATTATGATGCAATTGTTTATGTAGGAATACTTCTTCAACATCTCTACAAAACCATGTGAATCTAAAGCCATTTTGCTGACAAAACTTTTCGATTTCAGTATTTAATTTTACATCTTCAACACTAACTTCATATTCATCAGTATCTATACAAAATAATACTGTTGCATTGTTTTCACCAACTGCCTTACAATCATCTTTAATTTCTTTTAATAGCTTTTTATCAGCATAATTAGTTTTCGTTTCATAAAACTTAAAAGCTAATCTTACTTCATTATTGTTCACATGATAAAAATGTTTGATAGCTTTATTAATATAGCTGACATCTGTGTTTGCACGCTTATTTGTTTCTACACAAACTATAACTAATTTCATTCACTATCATCTCCAAACACACCTAAGAAGTCAAATGCTTCTAGATTGAATGGTGAATACTCAATCAATCCTTTACTATATAAAGATGATGCTTTATAATTTCCATTCTTTTTCCATGAAACAAGTCTTGAATCAGAAGATAAGAAATCAATAGAATGCTTGGCTTTTTGTAAAATATCCATTGGTGCTAAATTATGTGTTGTAAAAATAAATTGACCTTGTGCATATTGCATTATATAGTCCACTAATTTAACTAATAATACATCATGAATATTAGCATCAAATTCATCAATGAATACAATCTTTCCTTTTTCCACTTCACATAAAGCTGAATATAAAGTAATTAATTTTTTAATACCTGTACTTTCAAATTTCTTGTCTATCCTTCTTCCATCTTCATAAACAAGAATATTTTTGCACTCATAATATAAATCTCTTTCTTCTTTGCTAATTACAATTTCCTTTAAATCTGGTTTGAAAATTTTAATAAACCCACATAGATTACTAATAAGCTTTTCATATGCCTCATATTCCTCTTTTAAAACCATCTCCATTGTATTATTAGAAATTCTTTTTTTAAATGCTAACAACCCGAAATCATCGGCACTCAAATCCGTCATTAATTTAGAAACTATATTTATCTGATTTACTAAATATTCTAAATTTATATAGTTTCTATCGCTTTCCTGTAATACAACAGTAATGTTATTTGCTAAAAAGAACGTTGAAGCAACTCCAAATCTTAAAAGTTCATCATTTAATTTTATTGTCTTAACTTTTGCTATTAAAGTCGATATTACTGTTTGAGAATTCAAAAGATTTTTAGTCTCACTAATAATTTCATCCTTAAGTTTACACTTTTCGTGTAAAGTTAAAATACCATCATCTACACTGTATATCAATTTGTGCTTGGCTGTTTCATTTATTTTACTACCTGTTATCTTATTTAATCTTTCACCATACAAGATATATTTATCATCTGCTTTTTTCAAAGTTAATGAATGTTCGAAAATTCCAGCAATATTTCCATCGTCAGCAATAATTGCAAATGTCATTGCGATATCAAATTGTTCTAACTTTTGATTAATAAGATTATTTAAATTGTTTATATCATTCTTAATATTGTTAATTGTCAAATAGTCTGGCTCTAATATTAAATTCTTATAAATTTCAACTGCATAGATAATTGCAGTTTTACCAGCACCATTAGCACCATATATAGCTTTAACATGAGAATCGAATGAATCAAATTGTTTTCCCACTGAGCTATTATATAATTCTAATACTATTTCTTTATCGATACTCTTAATACCATTAATCTTCATTTTTAACAAAAAACATTTCATAATAATACCTTCTTTCTTTACATTTATATTATATACCATTTCATTTCGAAAATAAACTCAAAATATACATTTTGTATTTTTTTATTCGCGTTTTGCAAGTTTTTGATAAAAAACTTAATAAAAATCCTTAAAAATCAAAAAACTAATCTTCAATTATGAAAATTAGCTATTATAAAATTATTTACTACAAAAAGGGAATCCAACCCCCTATTTGTAGTAAATTGATTGATCAGTAATTGAAATTTACTCCTATTTAATTAATTTACGCCTAAAATCAGTGTGAAATTAGGAGAAAGTAAAATAATTACAGTTCACATGCACAAATTTTTGATTTTTTTGTGCATATAACTTAAACACTCACAAAATTGTAGTTAATGTGCACATTATATTTTCTTTTACCAGTATTAACAACTAAT
>CAZJSR010000034.1:0-9459 GCA_964548855.1 uncultured Anaeroplasmataceae bacterium
GAGCAACTGACTTGTAATCAGTAGGTTGTGGGTTCAATTCCTATAGTCGGCACCACTTAAATATGTCCCGTTAGCTCAGTCGGTAGAGCACTTGACTTTTAATCAAGGGGTCAGAGGTTCGAATCTTCTACGGGACACCATCTTATTTTAAGAAATGCCTCGGTGGTGGAATAGGTAGACACGTGGGACTTAAAATCCCATGCCCCTTAAAGGCGTGCCGGTTCGACTCCGGCCCGAGGTACCATTCTTATGGGGTTTTAGCTCAGCTGGGAGAGCGCCTGTTTTGCACGCAGGAGGTCAACGGTTCGATCCCGTTAAGCTCCACCAAATAGAAAATTAATAACAACTAATATTTATATGAGGATTATAAATGGCGGTGTGGCTCAGCTGGCTAGAGCAATCGGTTCATACCCGATAGGTCGGGGGTTCGAATCCCTCCGCCGCTACCAACATTAAGCTCTGGACCCATAGCTCAGTTGGTTAGAGCTACCGGCTCATAACCGGTCGGTCGTAGGTTCGAGTCCTACTGGGTCCACCATTCTTATAAATATTAAAAATTGGCGCACGGAGAAATACCCAAGTCCGGCTGAAGGGATCGGTCTTGAAAACCGACAGGGGGAGAAATCCCCGCGGGGGTTCGAATCCCTCTTTCTCCGCCACTTATGCTTCGGTAGCTCAGTCGGTAGAGCACAGGACTGAAAATCCTGGTGTCGGCGGTTCAATCCCGCCCTGAAGCACCATTATTTTATTAATAGTATTATTTATATATATCGCGGGGTGGAGCAGTCTGGCAGCTCGCCGGGCTCATAACCCGGAGGTCGTAGGTTCAAATCCTGCCTCCGCAACCAATTAAATAAGGTCCGGTGGTGTAGTGGTTAACATGCTAGTCTGTCACACTGGAGATCGCGGGTTCAAGTCCCGTCCGGACCGCCACTATTAATTTAGACTTAAAGTCTTTTTTTTTATATTTTTTAGTATTTATTTTATTTATTTTATGATATAGTTATATTGTAATGTTATTGTGTTTGGATGGATTTATATGAATAAAAAAAATAAAACAGTAGTCCCAAGTAATTATTTGTTAGATATTAGAATCGCAAACATTGTTTTATCGTTTTTAGTATTTATTATAGTTGTAGCTATAATAATTCTAAAAAATTTAAATAATTTAACGGTATTTATTAGTATACCTATAATTATTTCTTTTATCATATTACTTATCATTTCTTTTTTTATAGATATGTTAATTAAATCTATTAGCAAGAAAATCTATTTTAAAAAAATAAATGAAATTGATGAGAATCAAAATGATAGTTATAATATGTATCCTATAAGTATTAAATTGAAGGAATCAGGACTATCATCAATCCAATATAATAAAGTTATAAATTTTAGAATTACTAATTCATTATTATGGACAATTTTTGGACTAGTAATTATATTATTTACTACTAATTTTAAAAGTGAATTTATTTTTAAAGATATAGTTTTAACTATAATTATAAAAGTAAGTGCAGTTGCGTTTATTGCGATAATTCTTGATTTCTTATTTGAGGCTTTAATAAAGAAAAATTTCAAAACAAAAACTACAAAAAAAATAAAAATTAAGAAATATAATATGTTTACTAAGAATAAGAGACTATATTATGTTCCTTGTGTTATAATATTAGCGTTTATTGAAGTTTTATTATTAGTTGATTTTGATAGAACCGATAAATTATTTACCAGGATAGTTATTCCTCTTGAATTAATTACAATAATTAATTTTATAGGAATGCTTATAATAGATAAAATCATTTCAAAAATATATAGTCTAAAAGAGATAATATTTTCAAATGATGACGTCTTTAATAATGATTATGATTTAGATAATTTTGATGAAAATGAAAGGGAGGAAGAAAATGAAATTTAATGATGAAGAGTTAGCGAAATTTAGAGAAGACTTTGAAGAAGAAATTCAATTTCTAGAAAAAAAGTATGCTATAAAGATAACATTAGGAAAAATCATAAATGATGATTCATTTTTCTCTGCAAGAATTACTGCAGAGCATCAAGAAAAGAATACTACAGTAGAAAAAGTGAAGCCAAAAACTATTGTACCAAGAAAACCAGAAGTACCTGTTAAGAAAAAGGTTGTAAAAAAGAAATTAAATATAGATGAAGTAGATTTAGATAATCTATCAGATTCTGATTTAGGGAAACTTGATTTAGATAATTTAGGGCTAGATGATGTTTTAGTTCCTAATCAAAAGAAAGCATCTGAAAAGGTAATTGTACCAAGAAAACCAGAAGTACCTGTTAAGAAAAAGGTTGTAAAAAAGAAATTAAATATAGATGAAGTAGATTTAGATAATTTATCAGATTCTGATTTAGATAAACTTGATTTAGATAATTTAGGATTAGATGATGTTGTACTTCCTGAAGTGAAGGAAAAAGAGGAAATTAAACCAGTACAATTACCGAAAGAGGAAAAGAAAAAATTATCTATTGAAGATATCGATTCATTAAGTGATGAAGATTTAGAGGCATTAGATATTGATTCACTTGAATTTGATGAACCAAAAAAAGAAGAAACAAAGTCTAAAAAATATGATGAATCAGCCGCAACTGATATTGAAGAAATATCTGATGAAGAATTTGAAGATATAGAATTTAGACATGATGATAATTATGATGAAGATGAAGATGATGATTTAAGCGAGTTCTTTGATGAAAAAGACGAAGAACCAACTAGTATCTTTGAAGAAAAGAACTCAGCTAAGTATCAAAAAACTACATCATATGAAGATATCGATGAATTATTATCAGGAAGTGGAAGATATTCTTATAGTTTTGAAGCAAAATTAATTCAAGGAGAAGGATTAGTCCAAGATTTCTATACAGATATGAAAAACGAACTATTAGGATATAAGGGAGTTTCTTCAAGAATGTCATGGGATAATGATACATTCTCATATGGAAGAGATATATTAGCTAAAATTGATATTGAAAATGATTCATTAGCTTTATATTTAGCTCTAGATTGTGATGATTATGCCGACTCAAGATATCTATTTAAGGATGCGTCAAGAGACAGTAAATACACTTATACTCCTATGAAAGTATTAATTAGAAAGTTTAAAGATGAAGAATCTGCAGTTGAATTAATTGAACAAATGATGGAATCATTCGCAATCGAAAATGAAGGCGCAAAGTATGATGATTATCATTTAGATTTTGAAACAAAAGAAGAATTAATTGATAGAGGTTTAATTAAAAAGATATAATTGACAATCTCACACTAAAATGATAGTATAGATTTATAAATCCAATAATACTGTGATAAGAAGAGATTAGGTGGAATTATTTAGAGAGCTCTAGATGGTGAAAAAGAGTTAAGGAATCCTAATTGAATGGCCTTTGAGTATTGATATGATAAAAAGTATCAACGTAATTGCGCGTTAAGCATTTGAGGTAGAATTTCTACGAAAAAAGGTGGTACCACGTGATATAATCTCGTCCTTTAACAGGATGAGATTTTTTTTTGGATTAAATTTAAAAGGAGAAATAATAACATGAAAAAAGATACATTATGCGTACAAGCAGGATATACTCCTAAAAATGGAGAGGCAAGAGTAGTTCCTATTTACCAATCAACAACATTCAAATATGATAGTTCAGATGATATGGGGAAATTATTTGATTTAGAAGCAAGTGGATATTTCTATACAAGATTACAAAATCCAACAAATGATGCGGTTGCGGCAAAAATTGCAGCACTAGAAGGTGGAGTTGCGGCAATGTTAACATCATCAGGACAAGCAGCAAATTTATATGCAATTATTAACATTTGTCAAGCAGGTGATCATTTTGTATGTTCAACTTCAGTATATGGTGGTACATTTAATTTGTTTGGTACATCACTTGCAAAATTAGGAATTGAAGTAACTTTTATTAATCAAGATGATAGTATAGAAGAAATATCAAAAGCATTTAAACCAAATACAAAAGCCTTATTTGCTGAAACAATTACTAATCCAACTGTAAATGTATTAGATATTGAAAAATTTGCACAAATCGCACATAGCCACGGTGTTCCATTAATTATTGATAATACATTCGCAACACCAATTAATTGTCGTCCATTTGAATTTGGTGCAGATATTGTAACGCATTCAACTACTAAATATATGGATGGACATGCAACAAGTGTAGGTGGTGTTATTGTAGATAGTGGAAATTTTGATTGGGAAAAATATCATGAAAAATATACATGTTTAACAGAACCAGATGAATCATATCATGGAATCATATATACAAAGAAATTTGGTAAATTAGCATATATAACAAAAGCAACAAGTCAATTAATGAGAGATTATGGAGCAATTCAATCACCATTTAATGCTTTCTTATTAAATTTAGGATTAGAGACACTTCATTTACGTGTGCCTAAGCATTGTCAAAATGCATTAGAAGTTGCGAAGTTCTTAGAAAGTCATCCTAAAGTTGCGTGGGTAAAATATGCAGATTTAGAAAATGATCCTAATCATAAATTACAACAAAAGTATCTACCTAATGGAACATGTGGAGTTTTAGCATTTGGTGTAAAAGGTGGAAGAAGTGCAGCAATTAAATTTATGGACTCTCTTAAATTTATTGCGATCGTAACACACGTTGCGGATGCAAGAACATGCCTACTTCATCCAGCTAGTCACACTCATAGACAAATGACAGAAGAGCAACTATTAGAAGCTGGAGTAAACCCAGATTTAATCCGCTTATCAGTAGGTATTGAAGATTCAGAAGATATTATTGCAGATCTTAAACAAGCATTGGAGTTGTTATAAAATGCCAATATTATTACCTAAAGATATGCCTGCATATAAGACATTAGATGGTGAAAATATATTTGTAATGTCTCCAGATAGGGCAGATACTCAAGACATTCGTCCTATTGAGATATTGTTGTTGAATTTAATGCCTACAAAGATTGAAACTGAAACACAAATTTCAAGATTGTTATCAAATACTCCTTTGCAAGTTAGATTGACATTACTTAAAACAGCAACTCATGTTTCTAAAAATACTAGTGAAGAACATTTGGAAAAGTTTTATCATACTTTTGACGAAATCAAAGATAAGAAGTATGATGGAATGATAATTACAGGTGCCCCTGTAGAACAAATGCCGTTTGAAGAAGTTGAGTACTGGGATGAATTAAAAGAAATATTTGAATATGCCGAAAAAAATGTAACATCTACTATGTACATATGTTGGGGAGCTCAAGCAGCATTATATCACCATTATGGAATAAAGAAACATCAACTTGATAAGAAATTATTTGGTGTTTTCCAACATAAGAAAATGGTTAAATTTGAAACTTTATTAAATGGAATCGATGATATTTTCTATGTTCCTCAATCAAGACACACAAAGATTAATGATGAAGATTTAATGAATAACAAGGATTTAGTAGTACTTGCGGCAAGTGATGAAGCGGGAGCAACGATTATAAAATCTAATGATAATAAAAAGTTATTCTTATTAGGACATTTAGAGTATGACAAATTTACGCTAGATGCTGAATATAAAAGGGATTTAAGTAAAGGATTAGAAATAGAAGAACCACTTAATTACTATATTAATGGTGATGTTAATGTATTATGGAGAAGTACAGCAACAATACTATTTTATAATTGGTTAAATTATTATGTATATCAAGTAACTCCATATGAATTTAAAGATATTGCAAAGAAATATTAAGTATAAAAGTAATCCATCAATAAATTTGATGGATTGTTTTTATATGCAACACATTTGTGAATATGTGATATAATTTATAGTAGTATGAAGAAAGAAGGAAAAGAGTATGAAAAAAATATTAGGATTTATTTTTATCTTATACTTTGGAATTTGTACATTATTTGTAGGTACAACTAATAATATAAACGCGACTTCATATGTTTCAGTTAATAATGTTGGAAATTCTATAAATGTAGCTAAAGCTAACACATATAGTGACTTTATTAAAGGAAATAATGTGTTATCTACTAAATATATGGACAGTGAACGTGAGGATGGTGGAATTTATATAAGATCAACTACGGTGAATAATTCAACAGAAATAAGTTCATTTTGTTCTGAAACAAAGCAAGAAATATTAGATAAACTAAAATATGAATATAGTATGAATATTAAAAGTAGTTTTGGTGATAGTCTTGAGATTTTTACAGCAAATACGAAAAATAAAATTGATTTGGCATTTGACCAAAATGTTTTAAATTATTTTCATTGTTTCTACTCTGATTATAAGGTAAAAAGAGTAAATTCAAGTCAATGGATTAATAACTATAACTCAACAACGACAAGGAATGAATTGATGAATAACCTAGATAGTGATTATTTGATTGATTTAAAGAAATTATATAATAAAGAAATATTTTACGATGATTTTTTTGATATATATGGTACGCATTTGATTGCGTATGTTGATTTAGGTTGTAATTTAGATATTTTATATGAGTGTGGTACTAATTCGATAAAGTATAATAATGGATTGGTTTTGCAAATTAATGGTAATAGTGAACTTTCGATTGATACCATTGCATCACTAGGTGTATCTGAAAACACAACTTTTGCTAAGGATTATGGAATTAATAGTACAAATTCATATGTTAAATATGCTTGTTGTCAAGAAGGTGGTCCTATATTTGGTGGTATTAGTCATAGCAATTTATCAACTAGTTATGCAGAATGGTCAAAGAATGCAGATTCAAACCCTACAATTGTTGGATATGGTGATAATGGAAAAGGACTAATCCCGCTATATGATTTAATCCCTGCATCAATAACTAATGAAAATGAGTCATATTTAGATAATATGAAAAAAGAAATGATGTTGGCAATGGATGATTATATAAAAAATAATGTTTTGAATCCTGATGTATCCGAAAATTTTTGTTTTCCAGATACGTTTATTACAGATGAGATTTTAGTTGATGATAAAACTTATAAGATTACTGATTCTGGTAGATTCAAAAACCCTTATTTTGAGATTAATCTAAATGATGTTTTATTTGAAAATTTGGATCTTTTTAATCAAGAATATACAAAATGTACAATAAAACTTAGATATGATGCTAGCACAAAGAATGATGGGGTAAGGCATGTATATATTTATGATAAATATATAAATAACAATGAGAATTTATTATCATTATGGGATTTTACTACTACTAAAGAAACAATAGAATATGTACCAGAGATGACAATAAGTAAGAAGAATGATAAATTTCCCGAAAAACCATATATATTATTTAATGCAAGTGGAAAAGGCAATGATGATTGGTATCTTAGTAATCTCCACTATAAATTAATTTTTACAAAATGAAAGAAGAATGATTAACTTATGTTAGAACTGAAATATTTAACTAAAGAATTTAATGAAAAGAAGAAGAAAAAGAAAAGAGCTCTAACAAATGTAAATATTACATTTAAAAATAAAGGATTATATTTCATTTTAGGTAAAAGTGGTAGTGGAAAGACTACATTATTAAATATATTAGCAGGTTTTGATACTCAAACATCAGGAAGTTATTTAGTAGAAGGAAGAGAATTTAGTGAATTAAGCGAAAGTGAAAAAACTACATTTAGAAATAAATATATAGGTGTAGTGTTTCAAGAATATAATCTTCTTAATAAATATGATGTTTATTATAATGTAACTTTACCATACCGAATATCAAATGAAACAATAGAAGAAACAAAAGTAGATGACATATTAAATAAACTAGGTATACTAGATTTGAAATATAAGAAAGTAAATGAGCTTTCAGGTGGAGAATCACAAAGAGTAGCGATAGCTAGATGTTTATTAAGTGAAACAAAAGTAATATTGGCAGATGAACCAACAGGAGCATTAGATACTACAAATAGTGAAGAACTTTATAAAATATTAAAAGAAATAAGTAAAGAAAAATTAGTAATAATAGTAACACATGATATAGAAGCGGCAAATAAATATAATGACCATATATTAAAAATAGAAGATGGAAAGTTAGAATATAGTGATGAATTAGAAGAAAGAAATAATCTTGAGTTATCTAAGAAAAAAAGAATGAGTTTTTTAGAGTCATTTAAATTAGGATTGAGGTTATTATTTACAAAGAAATTTAAATTTATTTTAACATCCTTAGTAACGATTCTATCATTATTTATATTAACATATATAATTTCAATCCTTACAACTGATATAAAATCTACATTTTATAAAACAATGGATATTAATAATGATTCGTATATATATATTTCAAAATTAGAAAAGAATAATGATAATCATATTAAATCTAGTTTTTTTAATGAAAACGAAATTAGAGAACTAATAGAAGTAAACGATGGTGGATATTCTGTTTATGATACAAATTTATCATTTGGCGGAGTAATGGCGAATTCAAGTTTTAATTATACGCATGAATTCATAGATGATTTGGAGATAAAATTATTATCAGGAAATTTTCCGATTAACAATAATGAATGTGTTATTTCTAACTCTTTTTATTATTCTATTTTAGAGACTGATTCAAAATATAAAAATTATGATGAAATCATTGGACAAAAAGTAAAGGCAAGTACTATAGAATTAACTATAACAGGAATTTATGAAGATGGAATTAGTAGAAATGATGTTAAATATATGCTTAATAAAAATAGAAATGTCTATAAAATAGACCAATATAAAGAAAAAAAATTACATGATATGGTTTCTTTTTATAATTCTATTATTATTAATTCTACTAATGATTTTGATGTTTCAGCTATTTTATATCCTACTAATAAAGATATAAATAAGATTGTAGATATTTGTTTTGAAAATTCTAAAATATATCATAGTAGTGCATATTATGATATGCTAGAAAATATCAAACTAAATGATGATGGTTCTTGTTATATAATAGGACTTTTTCCTTTTTCTTATGTTTTATCCCTATATGAAGAGTTCACAGAATATTCTTATATAATATTTGCAGTGTTTTTATTAATTTTGTTATTCTCAGTATTAATGAATATTAGATATATAAGCTATAATGTGTTAGATAAGCAAAGTGATATTGGTATTGTAAAATCATTAGGTGCAAGTAAAATGGACTTATGGAAAATTGTGAGTGCTTATAATATTGTTTCTATTATTGTAAATTTTGTGTGTACTTTTATAATCTTTTTAGTTGCGATAAAGGCGACTAATGTGTACTTTAGTAATTATTATAAATTTAAGTTATCTTTATTAAATGTTAATCTTATTTCAATTTTGTCGTTGTTATTTACAACTGTAGTATTCTCAGTTATTTTAACTATTTTACCTCTTTATAAACTAAATAAAAAAGAAATAAAAGAGTTAATAAAGGAGAATGATTAACTTATGTTAGAATTGAAATATTTAACTAAAGAATTTAATGAAAAGAAGAAGAAAAAGAAAAGAGCTCT
>CAZJSR010000035.1:0-8513 GCA_964548855.1 uncultured Anaeroplasmataceae bacterium
ACCTCAGCCTTCCAAGCTGACTACGAGGGTTCGATTCCCTTCACCCGCTCCATTATTCCAAATTATATATTAGAATTTGCTGTTTAATATACATGCGGGTGTAGTTTAATGGTAGAACCTCAGCCTTCCAAGCTGACTACGAGGGTTCGATTCCCTTCACCCGCTCCATTAAAGAAACTTAAATGATACAGCTTGTATCATTTTTTTATTATCACTTTTAGTTAATAAAATTTATTAATTAATATTTATTTAATTTATGTGATGTATAATTGTAAAAAATCAAAAGTATATTTTTAGAATTATTAACTACATTAATAACATCAAGTTTATGATTTATTTTAATCCAAACAAGTCACAATAAAATAGTATATAATCTATCTATATTATTTATTAACAATCGTTTATCTTCCATATTTTTTCCTTATAATTGGACTATAAAGAAAAAGAGTAACACAAAAATTTTGTTACTCTTTTATCATTTTATTTATTAAAATTGTCAATAAAAAATTCACCTTTATATTTATCTGGTTCATGACATAATAAACCATTAAAATTATCACTTTGACAAGCTTCATATAAAACAATCGCAACACAATTACTTAAATTTAAACTTCTTACATTATCAGTTGTAGGTATTCTATAACAATTATCAATGTTATCATGTAAAATATCATAAGGAATACCTGTTGATTCGCGACCAAACATAAAATATATAGGTCCATCATTTTTAGAAATATCTATATCTTTTGGTGTTTTATGTCCATATCTTGTCAAATAGTAGATAGGTCCTTTATTTTTACTTAAAAAATCTTCAAGATTTTCATATACACACCAATCAAGATCTTTTAAATAATCAAGAGAACTTCTTTTCATATATTTATCTTCTAGACTAAAACCTAGCGGCTTAATTAAATGTAGTTTGGCATTAAAGCCAACACAACTTCTCATTATATTTCCTGTATTTTGAGGGATTTCTGGTTGAAATAGAACAATATTAATTTTCTTCATATTGTTCACCTGTAAGTGTATATGCATCTGCATCTAATATTTTCACTTTTATAACATCACCTGGTTTTAATTCATCATGTGCAGCAACATAAATAGCTCCATCAATGTCATCTGGTGCAAAACCATAATTTCTACCTACATACATATAATTTTCACTATCATAATCCTCAATTAATACTTCCTCAATATTACCTATTTTCTCTCTGTTTAATTGAGTTGAAATATAGTACTGTGAATCCATAACCATATTATAACGTCTATTTTTTTCATCTTCTGTAATTTCATTTGGATATTTACATGCAGGAGTATTTTCTTCTAATGAAAAAGTAAAACATCCAAGTCTATCAAATTTAATTTCTTTTATAAATTCAACCATACTTTCTACATCTTCTTTTGTTTCATATGGGAAACCAACCATTACAGTTGTTCTTAAGATTGCATGAGGAATTTCTTCTTTTATATATTTAAATAAGTCAATTAAATATTCACGATTTCCTCTCCTTAACATCGCTTTTAAAATCTTATCTTCACTATGTTGAATAGGAATATCAAAATAAGGCATTATTTTAGGATTAAATTTTATAAATTGGATTAATTCTTTTGTAACAATCTCTGGATATAAATAAAATAATCTTATTTTAAAATTACCTTCAATTTTTACTAATTCTTTTAATAAATCTAAAAGAGAATCTTTTTTATATAAATCATAACCATATCTTGTTGTGTCTTGTGAAATTATATTAATTTCTTTAACATTAGATAAAACATGCATTTTAACTTCAGAAACAATATCTTCGATAGATCTTGAATGAAGTCTTCCTCTAATTAAAGGAATAGCGCAAAAAGCACATCTATTTAGACAACCATCAGATATTCTTACATATCTCAAATAATCAGGAGATGCATAAATTCTATCTAAAAAATCCGGCTTGTAATAGAAATTATCTAAATCGAATAAATCAGAAATTATATCTGAAATATTATCATATTCATCAATATTAATGAATCTATCAACTTCAGGAAGTTCTAAAATAAGTTCGGATTTATATCTTTGTGGTAAACATCCACATACAACAAGTTTAGTATATTCTTCCTTATAAGAAGCTAAATCTAAAATTGTATTTATTGCTTCTTCACGTGCACTTTCAATAAAAGCACAAGTGTTAATTATTATTAAATTGACATTTTCTGGGTATATTGCAGGTTCAAATCCAAGTTTTCTTAAAACACCTAAAATCATTTCAGAATCAACTTGATTTTTACTGCATCCCAAACTTTGCATATATACTTTCATATAGAATTCCTCACTATCTAAATAGAGATCCTAAAAGTGACATAATATTATCTACTTGTTCACTTTTTCTTTCACCGAATACACATTCATTTGCAAAATGTTCACAATTGTTATTAATTATATCATAACCTTTTATTCCAAGTTTAGATTTTGCATATAATACTATTTCGTCAGGCGTTCTCTTTTTTTCAATTTCTTCTTTAGTATATTCACGTACTAATAAAGTTCCGTCTTTTAAAAAATTATTAAGTGATGTTTCGCAAATAGAAGCACTATTGGGATCTGTTTCATGTCCAGGAATTAATGACGCGAATTGAATGACACAATCATCCGAAACATAAATACCATGATGTGAATAAAGACCTCTATCTACTTTAATATGATCACCATAAATTGGTTTTTTTTCTTTCCACATTAAAAACACCTCTATTTTATAATTTGTCACTATCTATAATTATAGTTACTGGTCCATCATTTAAGAAATTCACTTTCATATCAGCACCAAAAATTCCACATTCAACTTCTATTTCGTAACTTCTTAGAATTTCATTAAACTTATCATATAATAATGAAGCATTATCTGGTTTCATTGCTGATGTAAATGAAGGACGGTTTCCGTGCTTGCAATCAGCATACAAAGTAAATTGACTAATTGATAGAATTGAACCACCAATATCTTTTAATGATTTATTCATTTTCCCATTTTCGTCTTCAAAAATTCTAAGTCCTGAAACTTTCTTAGCTATTTTTTCTATAATATTTAGATTATCTTCTTCTTTAAATCCAACTAGTAATAAAAAACCATTATCACATTTTCCAGTTAGATTACCCTCAACATAACATGTTGCGTTTTTACATCTTTGTACTACTACAATCATTGATTATCCCTTTCAATATTTATAACTGATGTTATTTTTTTTAAATTTATAATAAATTTATCAAGCTCTAAGGTATTTAATGTTAGTAATTTTAATTTAACTAACGTAGTTAAATTTTCATCATTTACAGCATTAATACTTGATATACTCATTTTATTTGCACTAACAGCATTAATAATGTCCGCAAGTAATGATGGACTTTGTTGAGCTGTAATTTTAATATAGGCAACGTATTTTCTTTGAATATTAGTAGCCCATTTTAATTCAAGTAATCTTTTTTTATCTAATGATTCAAGATTTTTACAACCTTCTCTATGTACAGCAATTCCTTTTCCCTTTGAAATATATCCATAAATTTTGTCGCCAGGAATTGGACCACAACAATTTCCAAGTTTTATTAAAGGGTTTGATAGACCTTCAACAATAACACCCGTATCAGAATTTGTAACAATAATTTTATTACTCTTTTCTATTTGTTTTTGTAAAGCATCTTCTTCCTTATTTACTTGTCCTACAATTTTATTACAAACTGTTTTACTACTTAATAATCCTTTACCTATTTCTAGATATAAATCTTCTGTTGTAGATAGATTATTTTTGCTAAAATTTTCTTTAACAAAACGGTCCGTGATTTCTAAATTAATTTGTCTAATAGATAATTCTCTTTCTAAATTATCTTTACCTTGAGAAATTAAAATATCCTTATTTTGTTTGTTTAAGAACGCTTTTATTTTATGTTTAGCATTAGTTGTTTTAACAATATTAAGCCAATCTTCAGAAGGACCATAAGATGTTTTTGATGTTCTTATATTTACAATATCACCATTTTTAAGTTCATAAGATAGCGGTACAATTCTTCCATTTACTGTTGCACCTACTGTTGTATTCCCTAAATTAGTATGAATACGATATGCAAAATCTAATGGTGTTGAACCATTTACTAAATCTATTACTTCACCATTAGGAGTATACACATAAATACTTTTATCTAAAAAATCTCCTCTAACCGATTCAACAAATTCACTTTCGTCTTGGCTTTCTTCTGAATAACTTAATAATTCACCATACCACTTAAGTTTTTGAGCAATTTCAAATTGCTCTTTATCTTTAGAATAAACTGCATTTTCTTTATATGCCCAGTGAGCCGCAACTCCTAGTTCAGCAATTTCATCCATTTCATGAGTTCTAATTTGAACCTCAACTGGTTGTCCGTTTTTTCCAATAATGGTAGTATGTAATGATTGATACATATTAGCTTTAGGAACTGCAATGTAATCCTTAATTCTTGTAGGAATAGGAGTGTAATGAGAATGTATTATTCCTAAACATTGATAACATTCTCCTACTTCATTAACAATTAAACGAATTGCATATACGTCATATATATCTTCAAAACGTTTGTTTTGATTAATCATTTTTTTATATATACTATAAATTCCTTTAATTCTACCTTTTATACTAAAATCAGATAAATTAGGTGCATCTTTCTTTAGATAATCGCTTATTTCATTAATCATAACACCTACAATATCATTTTGATTATTTTCTTTATTTTTAATTAAAGAATTAATTTTAAAATACATATCAGGATCTAAGTATCTTAAACTTCTATCTTCAAGTTCAGCTTTTATAGTAAACATACCTAGTCTATGAGCAAGAGGTGCATATATTTCTAATGTTTCTCTTGAAATTCTAATTTGACTTTCAGGTTTCATAAATTCCATTGTTCTCATATTATGAAGTCTATCTGCTAATTTAACTATAATAACTCTTATATCTTTACTCATCGCCAGTAGCATTTTTTGATGAGTTGCAACTTGTTTTTTTTCAAGCGATGCAAATACAAGTTGACTAACCTTAGTTACACCATCAACAATAGATGCAACATCAGGATTATACATACTAGCTATATCTTCAAGCGTAGTATCAGTGTCTTCTACAAGATCATGAAGTAGGCCTGCAGTTAGCGTGTTAGGTCCTACATGAAGTTGTGCTAAAATCATTGTAACAGCAAGAGGATGAATAATATATGCCTCTCCACTTTTACGAAATTGGTTTTGATGTTTTAAAGAAGCAAATTCATATGCCTTTTTAATTAAATCTAAATCAGATTGTTTATGAATATAAGTATTAATTTGTTCAAATACTTCTAAAAAAGTAATAGACATATAAATCACCCTTTCAATTAATTATTCAACATCACACACAAGAGAATAAACATCATACCCACTTAATGTTTCTCTTCCACCTAAACCTAAAAGTTCAATAACACATGCAAAACCTACTACTTTACCTCCAAGTTCTTCAACTAATTTAGCTGCAGCACTTAGTGTTCCACCAGTCGCAAGTAAATCATCTATAATTAATACTTTTTGATTTGGCTTAATTGCATCTTTATGCATTGATAAAATATTTTCACCATATTCTAATTGATAACTTTTTGAAATTGTTTCTCGTGGTAACTTACCTGGTTTACGTACAGGCACAAATCCTATATTTAAATCAACTGCAACAGGACATCCAAATAAAAATCCACGTGCATCTGGTGAAACAATGACATCAGCACCTAATTTAATAGCATATTCCTTTAATTTTTCAATTGTGTATTTATAAGCTTCTGGGGCTTGTAGTAATGTTGTAATATCTTTAAAAACAATTCCTTTTTTAGGAAAATCAGGAACTGATGCAATATATTTTAATAAATCCATAATTTAATTCCTCCATATAGATTAATTATATCATATTTTTAGATAATAAGGCTATTTTTAGATATTATTTCATATAATTTATTGGTGATTTTTTTGAATTTATCAATAAAAAAAAGTATTACAACAATTTTAAGCATATCAATATTTGTAAAATCATTAGGTTTATTATATAAATTCTTTGTCGCAAGATTTTTAGGTTTTGATGGAATGAGTGTTTTTTCTTTACTTTCACCTATATTATCATTAAGTTTAACCTTGTCTAGTCTATCAATTCCTATAGTAATTAATCAAAACGTATCTAAAAATATTTCAAAGCCAGTTTATAGTAATAGAACACTTATATTAAATGCAATAAAATTAACTATATTATCAAGTGCATTTATATCAATTTGTTTATTAATTTGTGCAAGATATATAAGTAATAATATATATAGAAATCCCATGTTAATTTATCCTATATATTTAATAATTCCTATTATTCTTTTTTCTAATATTTCAGGAATATTAAAAGGATATTTAGAAGCACATAATTATTTTAATATAACACAATTTTCAAATTTAATTGAACAATGTGTTAAAGTATTCTTATGCATCGTATGTATAACACTTATGTATAAAGAAAGTATTAATAAATTAGTAATTACAATTGTTATAATACTTTCAATATGTGAAATTTCTTCCTTTAGTTTTTTGATTTTAAAATTAAGAAAAATCACGCCGATTAATTTAATTAAAGCAAAATTCGAAGTTAAACCTATTTTATCACAAGCAATTCCTTTAACACTTGATCATCTAGTAGTTTCTTTAGTTTCTTTTTTAGAACCAATGATTTTATTTAATATTGTAGAATATAGTGAGGCAATTAATTATTATACATTATTAACAGGATACGCATCTTCTTTATTATTAATGAGTCATTTTGTTAATTATGGTATTAATAAAGCTGTATTCCCTAAATTATGTAAAATAGATGACAAAATTAGATTAAAAAAATTAATAGATAAAACTATTTTTTTATCTTTATTTTGTGGAATAATAAATTTAAATATATCTTACTTTCATAGTTCTTTAGCATTAAAATTAATGTTTAGTAATACTGATGCATCATATATTGTAAAGGAATTATCTTTTATTTATTTTATTTCATTTATTAACCCTATATTAATTAATATTATGCAAGCAAAATCACTTGAAAAAAAACTACTCCTAAACACAATAATAACCCATATAATTGAAATTATATTATTAATAATATTATGTATGAAATTTAAAATAGTCGGATATAAATATACTATTATTATTTCATCATTAATAAGTACAATTTTAAATTATATAACTATTAGAATAAATATAGGATATAAATTCAAATTAAAAAAAATATCACTTGTAGTGATACTTATTCTAATAAATTTTTTAATTGATTCCTTAATTAAAAATGAATATATTTCAATTATAGTTTCTAATTTTATATCAATTATTTGTCTTTTCATTTACTATAGAATTCATAATTTTAACAACATAGACTTCGTTTCCATCAGAAGACGCATAAAGGATTTCTCTTAAGTTATATCCTAAATTGAAAATTTTTAGTTTAATATCTTCAATATTAATTTTTAAATATTTAATATTTTCATAATTAAATATTCCAGCTTCAATAATTGGTAATGTAATAGTTTCATATCTTTTTTTACTAAAAACACTTAACTTACCAGTTGTCTCTAAAATCGCAAGTCTTACGTCTGTTATATCCATAATAGCATTCTCTCTTATTTGTGAAATTAAATCATCGATGGTATATCCTTCTTTTTTAAGATTATCATAAATTATATATCCATCGTATATAAGAATTGTTGGGTTACCATCTAGTATTTCTCTTATTTTTTTATTTTTTTTCATAATTAAACTAATAATTTTTTGTAAAAAAATCAAAACAATTAAACAAAGTATTCCGATAATAAATAATTTTCTATCTGGAATCCCCATACTACATAAATCTGATATTATTAATAAAACAACTAAATCAAATATACTTAATTGACCTAATTCTTTTTTTCCTAATAACCTAATAGTTATAAGCATTAAAATAAAAACCACAGCACCTCTAATTGTCGAATATAAATATTGCATAATAATCACCATTTTTATTATTAGAATAATTTAGCAATTTAATACATATATAAAACTAGGGGCTGATTTAATGAAAAAAAGAATTATTAAAGCATTACTACTATTCATAATTTTAAATATTATATCTATATTTATTTTATCTACTATATTTTACTTTAATAATATTAAATTAAGCGTGATTAAATTTTTATTATTGATTATATTTTATTCATCTTTGTCTTTTTTAATTTCTAATTCGATTCATAAAAAAGGATTAATTTGTGGAATAATTATTGTCTTAATTTTAAATATTATATTAATACCTATAAAATATTCTTTAAATAATTCATTAAATATTAAGGAAATTCTTGAATATATGATATCATCACTTCTCGGAATTATCTTTAGTTTATGTGGCGTTAATTTTAAACAAATTATAAAATAATATGTTATAATCATTAATAGAGCCAACTATAAATAAATCAAGTATAAATTAAAAAAATATGAAGATTTATTTAT
>CAZJSR010000036.1:0-8211 GCA_964548855.1 uncultured Anaeroplasmataceae bacterium
TTAGCAAATTTTGAGAATAATTTAATACCTAGGGGTAGGGGGAGTCTAATCTCTATCACTAAAATACCCACTACCGTGCGTGGGGGGCGTGTGTAAAATTCGAGTTCAAATGTTGTGCTCTTAGTGCGATGCTAGATTTAGGTAGTGGTTCAGGAACGATGAAGCATAATTTTAATTTATGTGGATATTTTAATGATGAAGCATAATTAGACTAGTATAAAAAACATCTTCATAAAATGAAGATGTCTTTTTATACTTATTCGACTTTGTTATCATTAGATTTTAAAGAATCTCTTATTTCCTCTAATAAACTTACAACAGGATCAATCTTAACTTCTTCAACAACATGAACAGGTTCTTCTATAACCTCTTCTTCAGTATGTTTTAACTTATCTTCTAGATCTTTACGTTTCTTACCAAGATATTTAACAATCTTTACTATAATAAAAAGAGTTAATGCAATAAAGAAGAAGTTAATTATAGATTCAATAAATGCACTCCAATCTATAACATTTAAAACAGTGTATGTCTTTCCATTTGGACCTAACTGAGTTGCTACTCCTGAGGCTATATCTGCTTCGGTTGCTAGTGTAGAGTTTGGCATGATTGTATAAAGACCATTACCACCACCAATAAATGAAAGAGCCCAGTTTACCACAGGCATTAGAATTTGTTTATTAAGTGTTGTAACAATCGTATTGAATGCTCCACCAATAATAACACCCACTGCCATATCTAAGATATTTCCACGTGTAATAAAAGCTTTGAATTCTGATATAAATTTTTTCATCTCTCTAATTCTCCTTTTTTCTATTTATATCTAAATTATAAAACAATTATATTGTATAATTCAATATATTTATATGAATAAAATTTAGATTTTTTTTTATTAAATTAACAATAATGCGTTTTATTAATAATATTTAATATATCATTAAATGAATGTGATATAATAAATTTAACTAAAAAAGAAAGAGAGGCATGTCATTAAGACAATAATATATATGAATATGAATTTAAAAAGAGCTATTCCGACTCCAGAAGAAATAAAGGAAATGTATCCCTTAAGCAAGGAACTTGCAGAAATTAAAGCTAAAAATGATAAGGAAATTAAAGATATTATTACAGGACATGATAATAGATTATTACTTATAATTGGGCCATGTTCTGCAGATAGAGAAGATGCAGTTATTGACTATATTAAGAGATTAAGAAAAATTCAAGAAGAAGTAAAAGATGTAATCTTAATTTGTCCACGTGTTTATACTAATAAACCACGTACAACAGGAGAAGGTTATAAAGGGATGTTACATCAACCTGATCCTAACAATAAATCAGATATGGTAAAAGGTGTAATTGCTATTAGACAATTACATATGGATGTATTAAAAGAAACAGGATTTAGTTGTGCAGACGAAATGCTTTATCCTGACAACTATTTATATCTATCAGATCTATTATCATATGTTGCGGTAGGTGCAAGATCTGTTGAAAACCAACAACATAGACTTGTCGCATCAGGACTTGATGTCCCAGTTGGTATGAAAAATCCTACAAGCGGTGATATTACAGTTATGTTAAATTCTATTAAAGCTGCTCAAAGTTCTCATACCTTTATTTATCGTCAATGGGAAGTTGAGACAAAAGGAAATCCTTGTGCACACGCAATCTTAAGAGGATATGTAAATAAATTTGGTGAAACAAGTCCAAATTATCATTATGAAGATATAATTAGACTTGCATCAAAGTATGAAGAATCTAAATATCAAAATCCAGCGTTAATTATAGATTGTAATCACTCTAATTCAGGAAAGCAATTTATTGAACAAATTAGAATTGCTAAAGAGGTATTACATTCTACTAGACATAGTGAAGCTATTAATAAACTTGTTAAAGGGTTAATGATTGAATCATATATAGAAGATGGAAATCAAAAAGTAGAGGAAGGAATATATGGAAAATCAATCACTGATGCTTGTTTAGGATGGGAAAAAACTGAAAAATTAATCCTTGAGCTTGCTTCTTTAAGAAGAAATTTCAATAAGTAATTATGGAAAACTATTATCTTTTATGGTAATAGTTTTTTTTGGTGATATAATATAAAAAAAGGATGTTTGATTTAATGGATATTAATGTATTAGAATTTAGTCCTAAAAGGGATGGTAAAACAAACGATGCTATAGCAGTTAATAGAGCTGTAGAAAAGTGTAGTAGCTTAGGTGGTGGAAGAGTTATAATTCCAAGTGGTACATATATGTGTGGTTCAATTAAACTACTTGATAATGTATCATTATACTTAGAAGAAAATGCTAGATTAAAATTAAGTGATAATTTAGAAGATTTTTTTAATATTGATATTCCTAGAGATTCCTCTATCGATATTCCAACATGGGAAAATTGTGAATATAATGGGAAACCCAGCAAATATTTTATATATTCTACACATTCTAAGAATGTCAAAATTGAAGGGAAAGGCATTATAGACGGTAACGAAGAAATATTTTATGGAAATGTTACTAAGTGGCATATTGAAGGAAGTTTTTATCCTAGAATACCTTTAATATATTTTGAAGATGTTTCTAATTTTGAAATTAAAGATGTTACACTTTATAGAAGTGCCTTTTGGACAGTGCATTTAGTAGGAAGTAAAGATGGATTAATAGATAATTTAAACATAGATAATAATTTAAGAATGACAAATTGTGATGGTATTGATCCTGATCACTGCAGTAATATTGTAATTAAAAACTGTACTATATCATCAGCTGATGATTGTATTGTTTTAAAATGTACAGATGCTTTTAAAAAATATGGAGATACAAAGAATATAGAAGTATATAATTGTACTTTAAAATCAACAAGTGCGGCCATAAAATTTGGTACAGAATCTGTTAATAATTTTGAAAATATTCATTTTGAAAATATTAAAATAGAATCAAGTAATCGTGGTATATCTATTCAGTTAAGAGATGAAGGGAATATAAAAAATATATCATTTAAGGATATAACAATAGATACTAGAAGATTTTCACCAATTCATTGGTGGGGAAAAGCGGAAGCGATTGCGATTACCGCTCTTAAAAGAAATGATAAATCACAAGTTGGAGAGGTTTCTAATATCAGTTTTGAAAATATAAAAACTTGTGGAGAAAATGGAATTTTAATTTATGGAGAGAAAAATATTTCTAATGTATCTTTTAAAGATATAAGATTAGCTATTGAAAAAAAGACCGATTGGAAAAAAGAAGGAATAGATTTAAGACCTTCAGTTTATTCAATAATAGATGGAAATCCTAGTGTATTTTATTTAAGAGGTGCCACTTTAGTTAATATCGAAAACTGTAACTATAAAATAGGAAATATTGATTTTAATATTAATAAAGTAGATGTTAAAGATACAATAATAAATGGTGATTTTAATGAAGTTATTTAAAATTAATAAAGATGAAATAAACTACAGTACACATATTTTAGGAGATCCTTATTTATCTGATAATCTTGCAGATTACACATATCCATTTGAGGCAATGTTTTTTGCACAAATTAATCTTTTAGAATATGAAATTTTAGGTTTAAATGAAGGATTTTTATATATATTCTTTGATTTAAGCGGATATTATTCAGATGAATTTGGTGAATATAGTTTTTTACCAATGGCTTATTATACATTAGATAATCCTACTATTATATTAGATGATTTTAATGAAAATCATAATTTAAAAGGTATAAAAGAAACTTATATTTTAAATAAAGGTGAAGGTTTTGATATAAATAATGGTATAATTACAATTAGTGATGGAAATATATTACCTTTTTTTATGAATTTCGACAATGATATAAAAAAAGTAATGATTGAATTTACTAATATTAAACTAAATGAATTTAATGAAGGAAATTTTAAAATAGAGAAGTAGAGGGATAGTATGAACATTACAATGGTAAGCGACGTATTAGGATCTGAAACGAATGGTACTACAATTGCGACAATGAATTTATATAATTACTTAAAAAGTATTGGACATAAGGTATCTTTTTTATGTGCTGATCAAAGTAAAAAAGGACAAGAAGGATATTATGTTGTGCCAAATTTAAATGTTGGTCCTTTTAATAATTATGTAAAGAAAAACGGAGTAAATCTTGCCAAACCTAATAAAGATATAATATATAGTGCTATAAAAGATGCAGATTTAGTTTATATTATGATTCCGTTAATGTTAGGATGTGCTGCGACTAAACTCGCACATGAACTTAACAAGCCTATTATTGCAGGATTTCATATGCAAGCACAAAATCTTTCAAGTCATTTTTTCATGCAAAATTTTTCGTTAGTTAATAAGGTGGTATATAAGTATATTTATAAACATGTTTATAGGTATTTAGACGCAGTACATTATCCAACTAATTTTATTAAGCATGATTTTGAATCAAAGGTCAAAAGAAATACGAATGGATATGTAATAAGTAACGGAATTCATTCTTATGTAAAAAAGAGAACTATTGCGAAACCACAAGAATTAGAAAATAAAATTATAATTCTTACTACAGGTAGATATTCAAAAGAAAAAGATCAAATGACATTATTAAAAGCGATTAATCATTCTAAATATAAAGATAAAATTCAACTTATTCTTGCAGGTCAAGGTCCTCTTGAAAATAAATTTAAAAAATATAGTAAGAAATTACCAATTTACCCTATATTTAAATTATTTGATAGACATGAAATAATAGATGTATTAAATTATAGTGACATTTATGTTCATCCAGCTCTTGCAGAACTTGAAGGTATTGCATGTTTAGAGGCAATATGTGTAGGAAAATTGACTATTGTATCAGATAGTAAAAATAGTGCAACTAAGAATTTTGCAGCAAATAAAGAGTGCATATTTAAACATAAAAATCCTCGTGATTTAGCACGTGTAATAGATTATTTTATCGACCATCCAGAAGAAAAAGCCAAGATGGAAGGAATTTATTTAGAAAGTGCTTCTAAATTTGATCAATCAAAATGTATGGAAAAAATGGGAGAAATGGTTAATACAATAGTATTAAACCATAATAAATAGTATGGCAAGAGATTATTGGAAACCTGGTAATATGATATATCCTCTACCTGCAGTTATGGTTTCATGTCAACTACCAGGACAAAAACCAAATATTTTAACTGTCGCATGGACTGGTACAATATGTACTAATCCTGCGATGTTATATATTTCAGTAAGACCTGAGAGATATTCGTATTCTATTATTAAAGAAAGTAAGGAATTTGTCATTAATTTAGTTAATGATAAACTTGTTAAGGCTTGTGATTATTGTGGAGTTAGAAGTGGAAGTTTAGTTGATAAATTTAAGGAAACGAATTTAACGCCATTAGATTCAAAATATGTATCATGCCCTTCAATTAAAGAATCTCCTCTTTCTATTGAATGTAGAGTTGTTGAAATTAAAGAATTAGGAAGTCATCATATGTTTATCGCAGAGGTTCTTGGTGTTTCTGTTGATGATAAATATATGTCAGAGTCTGGTAAATTTAATCTTAATGACAGTAATCTTATTGCTTATTCACATGGTCAATATTTTCGATTAGGTGAAAATGTAGGAAAATTTGGATATTCAGTAAAAAAACATTCTGTAAAATGATGAGCTTACAGATGTTTTTTATTCTTATTGTTTAATTTATGAATATATGGTAAAATTTCAATATTAAGAAGGAAAAAGATTTATGAAATATTATGATTTTTTAGTTTTGTTTAAAATAATAAATGTTAATATTTTAGTTATCATACTGATTATGTTTATGATAATTTTTATATCAGTATTTTTAATGATGTTAATTTTTAAAAAAAGTAAAAAAGAAAATGCGATATTAAGAGAATTAGATTATCTAACTAAAATATATAATAGATCTTTTTATTATAAAAAGTGTAAAGAATTTTTATCTGAAACAAACTCAGCTTATGCTATTATTTCATTTGATATTAATAAATTTAAATTAGTAAATGAGTATTATGGTACTGAAACTGCGGATAAATTATTAATAGATATATCTAATAAATTATGTCAATTTTATAAAGATAATAGAATAAAGAGATTTGGAAGAATTGAATCTGACAAATTTAGTTGGATAATGCCAGCTGATAAGGATAAAATAGAAATATTATTTAGCGACCTTGATTCTATAAGACAAAGACTTAATTATCAAATTGCGTTTAGTATTGGTGTTTATTTTATAGAATATAATAAAATGGATGTAGAACAAGCATATTCAAGAGCGAATATAGCGGTTAAAACTATAAAGAATAATTTTGATTCTAGTATAGCGTATTTTGATACAGAAATGATTGCGAAATTAGAAAAGGAACAATTTTATGTAAATAACCTTGATAAAGCTTTATTAGATGAAGAAATCGTTGTATATTTTCAACCTAAATACGATCTACAACAAGATGTTGTAGGTGGTGCAGAAGCTTTAGTAAGATGGAATCATCCTACTTTAGGTATGATACCACCTAGTGAATTTGTACCTGCGCTTGAAAATAACGGGCTTATTACAAAAGTTGATAAATTTATTTGGGAAAGAACATGTAAGTATATTAGTGAATGGAGATCAAGAGGTCTTACACCTCCTCCTATTAGTGTAAATATATCAAAAATGGATTTATTACTAAAAGATTTACCTAATTATATTGAAGATTTAGTAAGAAAATATAGTGTTCCTCATAATTTATTAGAACTGGAAATTACGGAAAGTGCATATGTTGATGATAGTGTAGATGTTTCTAAGATTATTAAGATATTTAAAAATAAAGGATTTACAGTATTAATGGATGATTTTGGTTCTGGATATTCTTCTTTAAATACATTAAGACAATTTCCAGTAGATGTACTTAAAATAGATCTTAAATTTTTGTCAGGATTTGACGATTCTAACGAGACTGTAAAAGGAAAAACTATTATAGAAAGTATTGTCACGATGGCAAAACAATTAGGATTAAAAATTACTGTTGAGGGTACTGAAACTATAGAACAGGTAGAATATATAAAATCAATAGGATGTGAAATGGCACAAGGATATTATTTTTCAAAACCTATTTCTGCCTCTGATTTTGTGACTTTGTTTACAGATAATAATAAAAAAATTAGTACAAAATCAGAAGTTTCGAAAATAGATGATGATGGAGTATGGTCAAAAAATATAGTTACAGAAGATTTCTTTAATTCAACAACTTCAGCCCTAGGTGTTTTTATGTATAGAAGAGAAAGGCTTGAGGCTGTAAGATTAAATGAAATGTATTTTGATATTATTGAATCAAATAGAAAAGATTTCTATTTAAAAAATAGAAATTTACTTGAATATATATATCCTAGTGATTTAAATAAGGTAATAGATGCGATAACACAATGTGCTAAAAAGAAAAATACTGTATCATTAGAATATCGTCGTATTAATTCAAATAAAAGTATTAAGTGGATTAGAAGTAAAATTACTTATGTAAATAATCAAGATATATCTGTTAGCTATTTTTTTGCTTCAATGGATGATATTACAGAAGAAAAGAGAGCTATAACTGAGAGAGATGCGTTATTAAATAGTTTTGAATATGGTTTTATTAAGTGTAGTTTAGAAGACAATAGTATTATTTTAATAAATAATAAATTATTAGAAATTCTTGAATTAAATAAAAATGAATTTGATGATTTATATAATAATGATTATAAATTACTTATTGCCTTAGATGATCTTAATACATTTAATGAAGCTATTGATGGTTTAAATGTATTAGAAACTACAAAAATTTTTTGTTCTTTTAAAACAAATAAATTATATTTAAGTGTAATTGTTATTTGTAAAAAAGTAATTGAAGATAATAAAACATATGGTTATTTTAGCATAATTAAAAATTATCAAGACAATTAATGAAAAATTTTATAACAAATGTATTATTTTTATAAAAACGCTTTCATAATTTTTAAAAATATGATATATTATAGACAGATGAGAAGTCTACGATAATTATGAAAGGAGTATAAAACAAAAACTAAATAATAAATAAAAGCAATTATATTGCGTATTATGCAAAAGACTAAACAGGTAAATCTAATTTTTAAGGGAAAGATTACCAAATTAGTAGATAGTAAAAGTGGCTTATATTATAAGCCCTTTTTTATTATGTCGTTCGAAGAACAATATAAAACCACCTGCTATGCGGGTGG
>CAZJSR010000037.1:0-8171 GCA_964548855.1 uncultured Anaeroplasmataceae bacterium
CAAAACTTACAGTTCCTCCAGAATTATTTGTATATGTAAATGTTGTTGAGGCTGTACCATATTCTATACTCTTTGTTGTTGGATTTACTGTTATAGTTCCTGTAGCTTTAGAAATTGTAAATGCTACTGCACTTGATGTTTTTCCATTATAGTTTGTAGTTGCTCCAACTACTGCATACATATAATATGTTCCGGCATTTAATGTAGTATTTGTAATACCTGACCATACTGTTCCTCCGCTATTACTATTAGTAGTGTTATAGTAATATGTTACTGTCCCACTTCCACTGTTTCCTGAAATACTCGGAGTCGATACTGTTCCTTTATATGTATATCCATTCATAGTTACTGTAGGAGTAATGTTTGCTTTTACTATTGTCCAATTAACTGTCTTATTTGTAGTTGTAGAATCACTCCATTGGTAATTTGAACCTACTGCAAATATTACTTTATAAGTTCCTGCATTTGTTGCGGATGTTGTACTTCCACTTGTTACTATTGATGCACCTGTTGGAATTGTAATTCCGTGTTGTTGTGCACTTCCGTTATATGTCTTATTTGCTGGACTTGATGGTATATTTATCTTCTTTCTTGTGATTGTTACTTTAAATGTAGCACTTGAAGAAGTATAATTTGTTGTTGCTGCTAAATTAACTGTTATAGTTACTGTTGTTCCAGCAGCTACTGCACCTAAACTTGACACTGTTACTGTTTTATTACTATCAGTTACTCCAACTGAACTTAATGATTTAGCAAAACTTACAGTTCCTCCAGAATTATTTGTATATGTAAATGTTGTTGAGGCTGTACCATATTCAACACTACTACTAGTTGATGATAAAGTTATATATCCTTTATATTTTAAATACATAGTAGAATTACGATACTCAATGTCAAATTGAGTATCATAATTCTTAGTTTTTTCTAAATTATTATATGTAACAACTTTAAGATACTTATATAAATTTTCGCAAGAATCATTATCATATGCTTTTAAAAATGCAGAACCAGGTGTGAATTTTTTATGAATATAAACTAAAATATCAGAATTTAAAACCCATTTATTAGAGCCGATATATGCATTAATTCTTGCAGATCCATTTCCGTTTTTTTCAGTTACCCATATAGCTGGTATTTTATGATTTGCACCTGCTATATTTAATATTCCATCATCATAAATCCAAATATACGATTTATCAAAATAGTCTTCATTGTCTGATATATCTGTGATAATTAATCTTCCACTAGGGTTTACATTTAATATACCCTTTCTAATCTCAATTCTAACTTCTATTGTACAATTATTAATAGTTACATTTCCTGCAAAATTTTCGTCAACATCACCAACAATTAATTTACTTATTGTTGCATTATTAATAATAACTTCATTAAAAACATATAGATAATCAATACTAGGTATATAATTTCCCATTGAGTTTAAAATCAACAATGAACCATCATTATTTTGGACTTTTAATTTATCTACTCTTTGTCGTCCATTAATAATAACAGTACCTCCAGTAACCAATATATTCATATAACCTGAAACACTATAAAAAACAGCTTGACTATTATTGAATGTAATATTATGACCATTAATACATTGCAATTCATTGTCATCTATTCCCTCCTGATAGCCAAAATTTTTTATCAACCCTATATAATCACTATTAAAAGTAATTTTTGTACCATTAATGTTATCAATTGTTAATCCATTTTCCGATAAAAAATTAATAGAACCTGAAATGTTAATTTCACACTCATTAACAATAATTTCACCATCATAATATGATGAACCGTAGACGGAATTATCATAACCAATAAAGCAAGAACTTAGGCCATCAGCAAGTGGTAATTTACTTATTGATGAATCTAAAACATTGCCACTACAATTTATATTGATAGTACCAATATTAGCAGATAATACACATTGTCCCTTAGCATAAACTATCCCACTTATATTTAATGTAGGTCTTCCTGTTTTTTTTGTATCTTCATTCATATAGCATCCAAAGCAATTACTATCTAAAACAGTATCGTAATTAGTATAAATATATGATCCACCATCAATATTCACTACATAATCTTGATCAGAATCTGCACAATGAATGAATGGTCTATACCAAGTATAATTGATAAAAGAATCTGAATTTCTAGTATTTACTATATTAAGATTTTTGAAATTGGTTGTACCTCTATTTGGATAAAATGTTGACGAATTTACTGAGGTAGTAATCGAACCTTCATAATATATAGTTTTAGTATAATTAGACATAAAATTAATTCTAGTATAACCATTTGTTACATTAAATTCTCCAGTACCACTATTATAAGCACCACTTTTTTTTGTCTCACAAAAAAATATATAAACTATATTAGCATTTTGTCCCTTTACATTTAAATCTTTTTGTACTGTAGTATTAGTATCACCAAAAAAGAAATTCTCCAAATTCCCCCAAGAAAGACCTGAAATACGAGTTAAACTTGTTGCAGTATCACTAGCAGTTGTATAATAAATTGTAAAATTATCACTAGTTCCTACTAGCGAAACATATAAATTAGTTGAAGTTGCTCGAGGTTCTAATGTTTCTTCATACGAATTAATTGATTCTTCATCATTGTAAATATCATTAGTTTCATCTAATAGTTCTTTATTGACAGAATCATAAGAATTCTCACTACTATTATCTTCTATAATCTCGCTATTTTCAGTTGAATTATTAATGTTAATTGTTTTATTAGAACCTTTAATGGGGATTAATAATAATCCAACTGCAATAAAACACAGTGTAAATAAATACATTATTTTTAAAAGTCGTTTTCTCATAAAAAATCACCTCAATTTATTTTTTTTAATAAGTTAGTATTATTTTTTAAATTTAACATATATTTTTCAGTATAAAATTAAAAAAACTAAAATATATTATTAAATAATAAATAAAAATAGATATATATATAGCATCGATTTTTCTTTATTGAATATCACATTCGATGCCAAAAAGTGGAAAAATAGGAAAAAGTTAACGCTTTCTTAACAAATTTCGGCGTTTTTTCAAAAAAATATATGAAAAAAATTGTCAAATGTGCTTATGAGTGATAAAATAAAGGTAGAAGAAACGAGAAAAAGTAAAAATTTTGGCATCGAATGTGATATTCGAAACACTATTTTTATTTAGCAAAACAAGCCTATTTTTCATTTTTTCCATAGTTTCTAACATCAAATATAAATAAAAATTTAAGTTCTATTTCACTAGAAACTTAGAATAAAATATTAATAATTATGGCACATTCGCTTTTGATTATAAAATATATAATAAAACCTAATATAAAAAAAATAGACCCAATGATATTCATTGAGTCTATTTTTTTACAGCAATTCTAATAAATCAGGTGTAATACCTTTTTCTTTTATTATGCTTATAATTTGTTCTTCTTTTTCTAAATTTAGATCTTTTTTTGCAAGTTTACTACCTTTTCTAATTAATGTTCTAATCTCTTCATCATTTGTTAAATCAATAGATTTAGCTTCTTGTACCAATTCAAAAATTTGTTCCTGTTCTATATTATTTTTCTCCATTAATTCAAATACTTTATTTATATCCATAAAATAAAACCTCCAGTAATTATATATTACATAGAGGCTTTATTTATTCTATATTTCACTTTTTAATTCACGTTGTAGAAGTTTTTTTACAGCTTCTTTTAAATCAGCATTTTCAAATAAAACACTGTAGGCAACATTAATAACAGGTAATTCTACATTATTTTTTACTGATATTTCATGTGCAGCCTCAATCGTTCTAACACCCTCAACAACTTGTTTAGATGTATTTAGGACGTCGTCAAGTTTTTCACCTTTTCCAATTCTTAAACCTGCTTGGAAATTACGACTATTCATTGAAGACGCTGTTACAATTAAATCACCGATACCAGATAGTCCATAAGCTGTTTCTTTTTTTCCTCCAAGGATTTCAACAACTTTAATAATTTCTCTAATACCTCTAGTAATAAGCGCTGCTCTTGCGTTTTCACCAAGTCCAAGGCCTGTAGAAACACCGCTTACAACTGCGATTGCGTTTTTAATTGCTCCACCAGTTTCAACTCCTACTACATCATTTGATGTATATACTCTTAAATAAGTATCATTTGAGAAAAGTACTTGTACATATGTTGCGGCTTCTTCATCATTTGATGCACTTACAAGACATGTGAATTTTCTTTCTATCATTTCTTCTGCATGAGATGGTCCTGATAAAACAACATATGCTTTAAGATTTTCTTCTTTTATTTCTTGTTTAACAATTTGACTTACAAGAAGAGACGTTCCTGGTTCAATTCCCTTACTAACATTAACAAATGTTTTTGGTGTCTTTATTAATTCATTTAATTCTTTTAATACACCTCTCATAAACTTTGTTGGTACACAAAGTACTAAAGTGTCACTATATGAAGTAATTTCTTCTAATGATAGAGTAGCTTTAATATTATTTGGTATAGTTGAATCAAAAAATGGATGAAGATGATTATTGTTAATTTTATCTACAAATTCTTCATTAATATCTCTTATTAAAACATCATGACCATTATCACTTAATGCTTGTGCTAGTGTAGTTCCCCATGAACCTCCACCAATTACTCCTATTTTCATATGCTTCTCCTAATCTCTTTTTCGTAGCACTAATTTAATTGGTGTTCCAAAAAAGTCAAAATTCTTTCTTAATTGATTTTCTAAATATCTCATATATGAGAAATGTACAAATTCTGGATCATTAACAAATATCGCAAATGTTGGTGGTTCTACACCTACTTGTGATATATAATAAAACTTAGCTTTTCCATGATTCCATTCTGAAGGTGGAAACATCGCAATCGCATCTGCGAAAACATCATTTAAAACACTTGTAGATACCCTTTTCTTATAAGAATCATAAGCTTTTTCAATTTGTGGAAATAATGTATGAACTCTTTGATTTTCAAGTGCACTTAAAAATACAATTGGAGCGTAATCCAAATACTTAAAGTTTTCTCTTACTTCTCTTGTCCATTCATCCATAGTTTTTGAATCTTTTTTTACTGTATCCCATTTATTAATAACAATAATACATGGTCTATTATATTCATCAACATATTCACCAACATGCTTATCTTGATCAATAAAACCTGATTCAGCATCTAAAACAAGTAAAACAACATCACTTCTATTTACCGCATCAACTGTACGAATAACTGAATATTTTTCAGTATTTTCCCATACTTTTCCTTTTTTTCTTAATCCTGCAGTATCTATTACAACATAGTCTCTTCCATATGCAGTAAATTTTGTGTCTATCGCATCTCTTGTTGTACCTGCAATCGGAGATACAATTACTCTTGAATCACTTAATAAAGTATTTGTTAAAGATGATTTTCCTACATTTGGTCTTCCAATTAAACTAAAACATATTGCATTTTCATAAACTTCGTCTTTTTTTATAGTAACATGTTCTATCACCTTATCAAGTAAATCTCCAATTCCAATTCCTTGATTACAACTTATTGCGATAGGATCACCTAATCCTAGAGAATAAAATTCATAAATATTATCCAAGAATTTTTGATCATCTACTTTATTTACAGCCAAAATAACTGGCTTTTCAGTTCTATAAAGAAGCTTCGCTACATAAATATCATCTTCTGTTACTCCATTACGGCAATCAACAACCATAATAATAACGTCAGCTTCTTCCATCGCTATTTCAGCTTGGGCTTTAATTTCACTAACAAATGGTTGGTCAGACAATTCGATACCTCCTGTATCTATCATCATAAATTCCTTCCCAAGCCATGATGCTTTATAATATATTCTATCACGGGTAACTCCTGGTTGGTTATCCGTAATAGAAAGTCTTTGACCTATTATTCTATTAAATAAAGTTGATTTTCCTACATTTGGTCTTCCAACTATTGCTACCTTTCCTAACATATTAATACCTACTTTGCTTAAATTATAATTTTAAATCTTTAAATATATCTCCTATAGTTGTAACAGGTTCTTCATCTTTTTGTTGACTCATAAATTCTTCAAATTGCTTACGCTCCATATCTTCTTGATATGCTTTTAAACTTATTTCTAAAACCCATAATTTTGGTTCAACTTTCTTAATATAACCTGTAACTACATCACCAACATTAAAATAGTCTGATAATTTAGAACTATTTTTTTCAAGTCTAATATCTCTAATATCAATAAAACCATCAACACCTAATGATTCAACTTTTAATCCTTTTGATGTAACTTCAGTTACATTAGCTTCTACTTTATCTCCAACTTGCGCAGTAACACGAGTCCAAGGATTATCAATTAATGCTTTTTTAGATAATGATACTTTATTGTTTTTAGTATCAATCTTAATGATTGCGACCTCTAATTCATCACCAATTTTTACATTATTCATTAAATTGTCATTTGGATTCCAACTAAATTCTGATTGATGTAATAATCCATTAACATTTTCACAAATATCACAAATAATTCCAAATGGTAATTTTTGTGCTACTTTAACAGTTATTTTATCTGATACTTTGTTATTTTCTGCAAATAATTCAATAGGTGATTTTACAAGTGCCTTGATTGATAAGTCAATACGTCCACCTTCAAGGCTTAAAATTTGTGCATTAACTTTATCATTTAATTTAAATACATCATTAGGATTTGAAACAAAAACATGAGAAATCTCTTTTAATCTAACTAGTCCTCTTAATTTACCAAATTCTACAAATACACCATATGATTCTATTTTTGATATTTTACCAGATACTGTATCTCCTACTTTTAAATTTGAAAATTCCTTAGCTTTAGCTTCTTCTTCTTGTGCTTTCTTATAAGCTCTTTCTGAAACTAACCCTGAAGATTTAGCCTCATCTACACGTAATACTAATACTTTAATTTTATCTCCGATTTTTGCATTAGATACTAAGTCTCCTTCTGGTAAAAAGAAATCAACATTTTGATAATTAGTCATATACCCTTTGTTTACTTTTTTTCTAATAGAAACTGTAATTGGTTTTAAAACATTCTTTAGGCCAAATTCATTAAATGCTTCTTTTTTAGCATCACCTAGACGACTTAACAGAATTTGTTCTTCTCCAATTTTTGTAATTTGACAATCAATTACATCTCCAACTTTAACAAGTCCATTAAAAGATGTAATATTTTTATCTAATGTATAATATTCAAGATACATTGTACCTTCTGTCCATGTCTTAATATCTAAACTAATAGATCTTTCTGAAACTGAAATAACTGTTCCAGTAACCTTATCTCCTACTTTGTAAAACTTTGTTTCAAATTCGTTCATTTCCATTTCATTCATCCTCTTTACAATTATATTTTTAATAGTTTGTGTAACTTCTAAAATTGTCATTTTAGTTGTATCAACTAATATCGCATCATCTGCTTTAACAAGTGGTGCAATTTCCCTTGTAGAATCTTTATAATCTCTTTCTTTTATAGACTCTAAAATCGAATTAAAGTCAACACTCTCTCCCTTAGCCTCAAGCTCTAACAATCTTCTTTTGGCTCTTTGTTCAGCTGAAGCTGTAAGAAATATCTTAACATGTGCATTTGGTAAAACAACGCTTCCAATATCTCTTCCATCCATTAAAACTAATCCATTTTTAGCTGATTCTCTTTGAAATTCTAACATCTTTTGTCTTACAATTTTAAATTTAGAAACTGTTGAAACATTTGCTGAAATTAAAGGCTTTCTAATCTCATCTGAAACATCAACATTATTAAGAAATGTTTTCTTTCCGATATATTTAATATCGATATCATTTACAAATTGATAGTCTTCTTCATTTTCTAAATTGATTTTTCTATTTAATGCTTCTAAACAAACAGCACGATACATTGCACCCGTATCTAGATGTGTAAATCCTAATTGTTCTGAAACAATATTACTAATAGATGATTTTCCACTTCCAGCGGGTCCATCAATCGCAACTTGAAAGTTTTTCATAATAACACCAATCTTTCATAAAATACATTTTATTATATCATAATTAGTGTTAAATTACAAACTTAAGACGCAATATATAAAAAAAAAGACCAAAGGTCTTAATTATTATATATTTAGAAAGAAAGCCTGGCAACGTCCTACTCTTGCACATTGTACTACCATCGGCGTTAA
>CAZJSR010000038.1:0-6150 GCA_964548855.1 uncultured Anaeroplasmataceae bacterium
TTTCTTTGGGTCTTCATCATATTTTCACCATGCTGAAAATAATAGTCTAATATTTCGCTTTTAAATGATTCAGACCACTTACTTGATTTGTTCCTAGTATGTAATAGAAGTGGTTCATTATTTATTTCTTTATTTCGCCATTTTCTTAGAGTAGGCACTTTAATTCCTAATTTCCTAGATACTTTTATAAATGAATAATCATATTGTTTTAAAAGTTTAAGTGCTCTCTTAATAATCTTTATATCGTACATAACTTATCCTTTCTTTTAGGTCTAAGTTTTTATCCTCACTCCCTTTTTGTTACTCTTATTTTACTATTAACATGCATTAGCTTTTCTATCGGTCCATTACTAATTCTACGACCATTTATTCTAGTGAAAGAAGTTATTATTTCGTTTCTCCAATTTTTTAACAGTTTCCAAAAAGCTGTGTATTCAGGGAAGCCAGACTTTTGAAATTTTAATATTAAATCATCTAATCTTTCACAAGCATCTTCAGGATTATCCGTTGTTAAATTAAATTCTCTATATTCTTCCTTTAAATAATAAGCTTTTTTTAATGTTTCATCTAACTCTAACATATAATCAATTATTTGATATTTTGATAGTTCCATTCCTGTTCTAGTTGTGTAGCGATAATCTTGAGGAAGATTATTTAAATCCATCAATAAAAATTTCCAAAATTTCTTTAATAACCAATAATATTCATGACCTTCTTTTTTCAATTCATTATATCTTTTCATAACATTAACTCTAATTTTGTTAAACCAAAAATTCAATTGTTTTATGACATGAAAACTATCGACGGATATGTAACAAGATGGTAAGCACAATTTCACAATTTGACGGTAGTTATCCCACATATCAATAGAAACATATTTTACATTTTGTTTTTCCTTTGGAGTAATATTGGCGAAAAAGTCTATTAAAAAATCTTTTCTTCTAGATTCTAAAATTTCTATTATTTCCTTACGTTGTGGTGAATATAAAACACATAAATAATGATATTTTGATAATTTCCTTGAATAAATTTCATCTATACATAAAACTTCAGGCAATACGCCACGTTTTATATCAATTTTTCGATCAAATAGATTAGAAATATACGTTGGTGATACATCATATTTGGCAGCTAGTTTTTTGAATGTATTAGTTGAATCTCTTAAATCATTTAATATTAATACATCTTTTTCAATAGAAATACGCCTATTTTCCTCGATTGTTGGTGAAGTTTGTTGGTAAACATATTCACAGTTATGACATTTGTAAATCCTACGATGTATGTTTAAGATTACCTTATTTTCAGAAGCAGAAGAATGTTTGGTTTTATTAATTCTGGATGAAATGATTGAAACATTTGAACTAGAACACTTATGACAGTATCTAGGTTTTTCATCTAATAAATATAGTTCTATAATATGTGTTCCGTCATTAGTATGATAAGAGTAAGATTTAGTCTTATCGATAAGTTCATATTTTAAATTTAGATTTTTTATGGTATCATAATTCATGGTAAGTTCCTTTCTATAATTTTGATTTCGCAAATTAATTATAACATGTTTGGAATTTACCTTTTATCATAAAAAAACAGGATGGATAACAAGCTAAAATAGACTTGGAAATACCATCCTTTTTACATATATAGTTATTGGTAGCAATATACATTAAAAGTTTGTTGTGTAAAACATACATAGTTATTTGTAGTGTTATACTAACATACACGTTTATTTAATATATCTTTTTATTTATAATAAAATTTTTATTTTATTGAACTGTTAGATTTAATATTTACTATTTAAATGTATATATTATTTGAGATATTTTTGATACTTTTTTAAAAAAGATATTGTATAGTTAAAATAAAAGGTGTATAAAGTAATTAAAGGATGGTGTTAAATATGAAAAAAATAAAAAAATAATAAATTTTATAGGTATCGTCAGTATTCTTTCTTGTATAACTTTGTTACAAAATAATAATCTTATTCTGAATTGTTCAAGTGACGAAAATTTTGCAGGTAATAGTGAAACAATAGTTTGTGATGCATATAATTCTAGAATTTCTCCAACTATTGGGTATACGGTATCTGGTGGGTTCGCTAATTATAGCTATAACCCTAATGGTATATGTGGTTCTGTTGCCACTGCAAATTTATTACAATATTATGATGATTATAAAAGTGATGATTTTATCGAGTCTAATTTGGAAAATGATGAAATTGGTATTTTATCAATGCTTATAAAAAAAATAGAAGGCGTTGATAATTTTGTAGATCAAACAAAAAGTAGTTATTTACAGGTGTGTAATGGAATTAATGCTTATTTAGAAGAAAGAGATATTGATGATTATTGTGCTGAATATTTTTATTATGATGCAGGGGTTGTAACTTCATCAATTAAAAAAAATGTACCTGTAATATTATTATTAAATGGTCATAGTAAGTATGGTAATCATTGGGTAGTTTCATATGGCTACACACAAGAGTCTGGTAAAGTATGTGTGTATTATATTGTTGATGGATGGGGCAATGTTGCTGCCTCACTTACTGAATTGTCTACTATTAAATGTTGTATTAGGATTCTTTCGTGATTTTAAAGGGGATGATATTATGAAAAAAATAGTTTTGATATTTTTATTTTTATTTACACTTACTCTAGTTTCATGTAATAAAAAAGAAGAAGAAGCTTTATTAATTAATGATACATCTAGCAATATGTTAATTAGTAAATCTGGTAATTTTGATTATAGAATTGTTAGTGTTGAACATAAAGAAGAAATTATTAAGTATTTTAACGAATTAGAATTAGTTTCATTAGACGAAATACAAGCTGGTTGGAGTTATCGAATAATATATAGAGATTTGGATATAACGTTTGGTAAAAGTATTAATATTAATGGTGTTTCTTATTCATGTAACGACGATTTAAATGATTTATATTTATATTTAACTAACGTTTATAACGATGTTTTTAAATAAAAATTGTACCATTATTTCTTAGTGAAATAGTGGTTTTTTTATGCATATTGCTTGACATATACCCCCCTAGGGTATATAATGTATTTGAGGTGATACTATGTCAGATTGCTGTAAAAAGAAGGTACGAACTGATGAAGATAAGAAAAAGTTAATAGTTAGAATTAATAGACTCACGGGTCAAATGAATGGTATTAAAAATATGATATTAGATGATAGGTATTGTGATGATATATTAATTCAACTTAGTGCTGTAGATAAGTCAATTAAGTCATTAGCTAATTTAATATTAGAAGAACATATGCATTCATGTTTAATAAATGATATTAAAAATGATAAGTATGATGTAATTGATGAAATTGTAGATTTATTTAAGAGGTTTCAATAATGAAAAAGAAGTTTGACGTTATAGGTATGACATGTGCTGCATGTCAAAGTCATGTTGATAAAGCTATATCTAGTGTTTTAGGTGTAAAAAAAGTAAATGTAAATTTATTAAATAATAACATGATTGTTGAATATGATGAGAATGTTTGCGATGAAGAGATTATTATAAAATCCCTTAGAGAAGCTGGGTATGATGGACGCATTGAAGGTAAAAACGATAGTATAAAGGAAGAAAAAAGACATGATCTTAAAGATTTGATTATTTCATTTATATTTTTATTTTTGACTATGTATGTTTCGATGGGACACATGATGTTAGATTTCCCACTTCCATATGTTTTTAATCATCATAATAATCCACTAGGTTTTGCGCTAATTCAGTTTATATTGGTTATTCCAATTATATATATATATAGAAGATATTTTATTAATGGATATAAAAGGTTAATTAAAAGAAGTCCCAATATGGATACGCTTATAGCTATAGGATCTACTGCTTCATTATTATATGGGATTTTTTCTTTATTCATGATGACATATGCATCTAGTAAAATGATGGCTAATATCAATTATGATTATTATTGTAATATGTTAGAAGAATATCATAATAATTTGTATTTTGAAGCTTCTGGAATGATTTTAACATTAGTAAGCTTAGGAAAATATTTAGAGGGACTTTCTAAGAAAAAAACAACAAAATCAATTGAGTCATTACTAGCTCTTTCTCCTAAAAAGGCAAATGTATTAAGAAATGGTGAAGAAGTTAGTGTATTAGCTTCTGATGTTTTAAAAGAAGAGATAGTTATATGTAAAAAGGGAGATTTAATCGCGGTAGATGGTCAAATAATTGAAGGCGGGATTTCTATTGACGAGTCGAATATAACAGGTGAGAGTATTCCAGTTTATAAAACTATAAATAATGAGGTATTTTCATCTACTATAGTTAGAAGTGGATATGCAAAAGTTCGCGCTACTAATGTTGGTGAAGATACGAAAATTGCTAATATAATTAAATTAGTTGAGGAAGCTAGTAATTCTAAGGCTCCTATTAGTAAACTTGCTGATAAAGTATCGGGAATATTTGTGCCTGTAATTCTTTTAATATCAGCACTAACTTTAATTATTAATCTTATTGTTAGTAAGAATTTTGAACTGTCTTTTAATTTTTCAATATCAGTTTTAGTTATCGCATGTCCTTGTGCACTAGGGCTTGCGACTCCTGTTGCGATAATGGTTTCATCAGGAAAAGGTGCACAATCAGGAATACTTATAAAAAATGCGATGATTTTAGAAAATGCGCATAAGATAAAAACAGTTGTTTTAGATAAGACGGGAACTATTACAGAGGGAAATCCTAAAGTTGTAGATTATATTAAACTTCAAGATGAAGCTATAGATAGTATAATATATTCAATGGAATCAAAGAGTGAACATCCTTTGGCATATGCTCTGACTAATTATTTTCAAAATGAAAGTTTAGTTGATATAGATAATTATGAAGCTATTGATGGATTTGGTCTTAAAGGAACGTATAAAAATGATAGCTATTCTATTGGAAATGTTTATAGTAATCCTAATTTAAAAGAAATGATTGAGCACTTTAGATGTGAAGGTAAAACTATTCTTATTGTTAAAAAAAATGATATGGATATCGCATTAATTACAGTTAAGGATGAAGTAAAAAAAGAATCAAAAGAGGCAATAGAATTACTTCATAAAAAAGGTATTAATGTTATTATGTTAACGGGTGATAATGAATTAACCGCAAGAACCATCGCGAAAGAGGTTGGAATAGATAATGTAATCGCAGGTGTTATGCCAGAAAAGAAGGCAGAGGTAATTGAAAGTTTAAAAGTAAATAAGGATCATCTTGTTGCGCATGTTGGAGATGGAGTTAATGATGCGATCGCATTAACTTGTGCTGATATTGGTATTGCGATAGGTGGTGGAGCGGATGTTGCGCTTGAGAGTAGTGATATTGTTTTATTAAGAAAAGAATTGATAGATGTAGTGAATGCGATTGATTTAAGTAAGAAAACAATTAATACGATAAAGTTGAATTTATTTTGGGCTTTCTTTTACAATATAATTTGTGTATTTATCGCAACTGGAATACTTTATTATATTTTTGGGCTTAAGATAAATCCTATGATTGGCTCTATTGCGATGAGTTTATCGAGCGTGAGTGTTGTTTTAAACGCTCTTAGTATTAATTTCTTTAAACCAAGAAAGTCTCATATAGATAATGAACTAGTAATAAAGGTAAAAGGTATGATGTGCAATAAATGTGTTAAGCATGTAGAGGATGCATGTTTAGATATTGATGGCGTTATAAGTGCACGTGCATCATTAAAAGAGAAGAATGTTGTTGTCGTTCATGACAATGCTAAAATAGAAAAAATAAAAGATTCAATAAGAAGTAAAGGATATAAGGTGAAGTAAAATATGAAAGAAGTTGTAATTAATGTTGACGGTATGATGTGTGGAATGTGTGAAGCACACGTAAATGATGCGATAAGAAAAGCAGTTAATCCTAAAAAGGTAGAATCGTCTCATAAGAAAAAGACAACGACAGTTATATGTGAAGATGATGTATCTTTAGATTTAATTATATCTGCGATTACTAAGGGTGGATATAACGTATTAAACGTAGAAGAAAAACCATATGTAAAAAAAGGATTTTTTAGATAAAATATTAAAATAAGGAATATTTAATCTTAGTTAGGCTAAATATTCCTTTTTATTATGTCGTTCGAAGAACAATATAAAACCACCTGCTATGCGGGTGGAAT
>CAZJSR010000039.1:0-6123 GCA_964548855.1 uncultured Anaeroplasmataceae bacterium
ATTTTTTTTATTACATCAAGGATTGATTATCATTATTATAAGAAATATAGTAATGATATGATACTTCCAAAGTAGACAAATAAAATAATTAAAAGGAATAATAATCCCCTTAGTGGATTTCAGACCTTGAGATTATTAGTCTATTTTGGAGGTATTTTTTTATGGGACGAAAAGCAAAATATAGTAAAGAATTAAAGCTAGAAATTATTAAAAGATATTTAAATGGAGAATCTTCAGCAGCACTAGCAAACGAATATGGTATGCCTAGAAGTATGAGTGATAAAATTGTAAGTTGGACACATAAATACGAAGCGTTAGGTGAATCAGCGTTTAATGAATCTTCTATTAATAGATCATATTCTAAATAATTAAAAGAGAAAGTTATATAAGATTATTTAGATGGTTATGCTTCATTAGAAAATTTAGAAAATAAATATAAAATTTCTACACATGAAATTGAAGGCAATTGAAGGGGACAAAATAAATTCAAAAAATGTATTGACATTAACAAAAAAATATGTTATTTTTTTTTTTTTTGAAGGTGAAATGATATAATGTTGTATACCTTAATAAGTTTATTTTTGGAATTTGTGGCATTGTTTTAGGTTTTTAATAAGTGGGTATGAATCCTGTTTCGGCAAATGAAATTGAGCAATATTCAGCAACAACTTTTGAAGCAAATCATCACAATATACATTTCGTTGTTGAGGATATAAAAAATATACATGTGCAAGATTTTCCAAGTAGAATTGGTGTACTTGCAGGTGGTTTTCCTTGTCAAACATTTTCCATAACTGAATATCAAAGAGATTTTAGCGATGATTGTGAATTTTTTTTCTAGCAATCTCGAATAAGTGAATTACAAATGTATAATAGAAAAGAGAAAAAATTATGAAATATTGTATTGTAAGACAAACTGATCAAACAGATTGTGCTGCTGCGTGTTTGGCTACTATATCGTTATATTATGGATTGGAAATATCCATAACAAAATTAAGAGATACATGTGGAACTGATATTAAAGGAACTAATCTTAATGGTTTAACTTTAGGAGCTAATAAATTAGGCTTTGATGTAAAAAGAGTTAGAATTAGTAATGAATTATTAGATAAGGAAAAATTAATATTTCCATTTATTGCTCACGGTGTAAATAAATATGGAATGACACATTTCGTTGTAGTATATAAAATAACAAAAAAATATGTAATAGTCGCTGATCCTGCAAGAAAAGAAAAGAAAATATCAAGAGATGAATTTAATAATTTTTATGATGGCGTATGTGTGTTTTTGAAACCTAATAATGATTTTGTAGGTGGTAAAATTAAGACTTCTGGTATATTATCAATATTTATTAAGATGATGATGTCACATAAAAAGTTATTCATTTCTGCTATAGTATCAAGTTTTATTTTAACTATTTTAGGTATTACTTCAAATTTTTTTAATCAAATATTAATTGATGAAATATTACCTTTTAATTTAAAGAATCAATTAGTAATATTTTGTATAGGATTTTTATTTATTTCTTTAATAAATATTATCTTAGGTGCAATAAGACAACATATTTTGTTGCATTTATCGCAAAAAATAGATATTCCACTAACACTTGGGTATTTTAAACATATCTTAAGTCTTCCATTTAATTTCTTTTCAACAAGAAAAACTGGAGATATAATTGCAAGATTTCAAGATGCTGGAACAATTAAAAATGTTGTTTCAAGTATTGCATTATCGATTTTGATGGATGTATCATTAGTATTTATTGTAGGAATTGTTTTAGGATTTATGAATATAAAACTATTTGCAATTATAATTTTATTAACTATAATAAATATAATTTTGATTTTTATTTTTAAACATCCTTACAAGAATATTAATCAAATCCAAATGGAGCAAGGTGCGAAACTAAACTCTACAATGATTGAGACTCTATCTAGTATTGAATTGATAAAAAGTAATTCTATTGAGAATGAAAGAATAGAAAGTATTGAAAATGATTTTATTGATGTAGTAAAAACCTCATATAAAGAAAATGTTTTATCAAATGCACAAGGTGTAATATCAAATGCTGTTAGTGTAATTGGTAATTTAGTAATTATGTGGATCGGTGCTAATTCCGTTATGGATGGAAATATAACTTTAGGTGCTTTAATGACATTTACCTCAATGTCGGGATTTTTTATGGATCCTGTTGGAAGACTTGTAGGATTACAATTTCAAATACAAGAAGCTAGTATAGCTATGAAAAGATTAACTGAAATATATGAAGTAGAACCTGAAAAATTAGGCTTAGAGACAGAAACTTCAATTAATGGCGATATTAATATCAGTAATTTAACTTTCAGTTATGGTTGTAGAAAACCTGTATTAGATAATATCGATATAACAATAAAAAAAGGAGAAAAAATAGCCTTTGTTGGCGAGTCGGGAAGTGGAAAAACAACATTAGTTAAAATGATGCTAGGATTGTACGAACCAAATGTGGGAGAAATATCATTTGATGATAAAAAAATTTGTGAAATAGGATTAATGAACTTAAGAAAAAGAATAGCTTATGTTTCTCAAAATATTGAATTATTTAGTGGTACTATAAAACAAAATTTATTACTTGGAAATATGAAAGAAGATTTTATAGATAAAGCTATAAAATTATCAAACTGTGATTTTGTTTACAAATTTCCGGCTGGAATAGATACATATCTTGAAGAAGCAGGTGCAAATCTATCTGGGGGAGAAAGGCAAAGGCTTGGAATAGCTAGGGCTTTAATGAAAGATAGTGATTTATTTATATTTGATGAAGCGACTTCCAATCTAGATTTTTTAAGTGAAATGAAAATATATAATAATCTTTTTAATTCTAATATAGATAAAACGATGATATTCATAGCTCATAGATTATCTACAATTAGAAGGTGTGATAAGATATTTGTTTTTGATAAAGGGATAATTGCTGAGAGTGGAAATCATAATGAACTATTAGAAAAAAAGGGTTATATTATAAATTATGGAGTTCACAAATTGGAATTGAAGAATATGTAAATAATGCAGTTGAAGAGGTGTGTTATGAGTAAGCAAATAATTATAGAGGAGAATAAGGTTTTAAAATTAAAAAATGTTTTAACAAAAACATTTATAATTGATGAAAATTTTGACGAAAATGCATTTAATATAAAATTTAAAGAGTTTAATGATTACATACTAAACAATAAAATTGCAAGCTTTGGACCTATGATTATTAAGAATCAAATTATTGGCACAGAGAAAAAGTTGATTCAGTTTAAATTAATGATTCAAACTAAAAATGAATCCTTAAAAGTTGCTGCACCATATGGTTTTGAAATCGAACATAAAACTAAGCCATGTTTATTTTCACAATTTATTGGTAACCATCAAGATCAAGGCTATGCAAATTTAAAAATGCAAGTTTATGCGTATGAAAATGATTTAATATTAGATGTTGAATCTTATCAAGTAACTAAAAATAAAGATAATGAGGTAGAAATAGATACATTTGTACCGATTATAGGAAGGGTGTAACTATGAAGGAATATAAAATTAATGAGTTAACTTCATCAAGGATGATGTATGATAAAAATCCACCTAGATTTATGCTTTATATAACAATAGTTTTATTAATTTTGTTAATAACAGTAATTGTTGCCTCTTGCTTTTTATATAAAACAGAGGTAGTAAGAACTAGTGGTATAATATCATCAAGTGATAAGAGTTATATTATGAGTCAAACATCGGGGATGATTGATAAGGTATATTATAAAAGTGGGGATTATGTTAAGGAAGGTGACTTGTTATTTGAACTCGATACAAATAGTATTGATTCACAAATAATTGCCTATAAATCAAAAAGGGAATTAGTTAGTGAATATGTAAATAATTATGATTTAATTATTAATTTTTTAAATGAGATTGATTTTGAAAAAGAATTGATAAATCCATTTTCAGAAGGTGAATTCTATTATCAAATGAAAGGTATTATTGAAGGAATAAATAGTTCTAAAAATAAAGAAGAATTAGTTGAACAATATTTATATCAAATGTATCAATCGAAATTCCAATATGTTTATGAACTTGAAGGAATAAATGCTCAAATTGAATCGTATGAAAATATGTATAGTAATTACAAAGTATATGCAAAAAATGATGGGTATGTGAATTATGCAACAAATCTTTTAGAAGGTTTGGTTATAGGAAATGATTCGTTAGGTACAATTTCTAGTGAATTAACTAAAAATAATGCCATAATAGAGACTTTTGTTGATGTATCATCAAAGTCATTTATAAATATTGGGATGGCTGTTGAAATGGTGGTTGGAGGATTGAATCAACAAAAGTATGGAGCATTAAAAGGGAAAATAATTGATATTTCAAGAGATTCAATAATATCCGAAGAAAATGTATTATACAAGGTTGTAATTAAACCTGATGATATATGTTTAAAGGATGTTTCATTAACAAATGGACAAGCATTAGAAATAAGAATAAAGTACGAGAGTATAACGTGGATGAATTGGATGTTAGAAAAGATAGGAATAATGGGATAATACCGATTATTGAATCGATATTATAAATATGTTAAAATAGAAAAGGAGAAGTTGTTATGGAAAATATTTTAACAATGAACCAAACTATGTTTGGTAAGAAATTTATAGAAAGGAGAGTATCAAAAAGGTCTAGAAAAGCACAAGTCGCTGAATTTACATTTTCATCAGATATTGTGGAGATGACATATGATGAATGCGATGTTGTTGATGGTGGTGGAAAAGTTGCAGTATATTTACAATGTTCATTGGGAGCTATTATTGCATCTTTTGGTGTAGGTTTTACTACAGGATTTATAATGTCATATTTAACTATGAAAATAGGTAAATCTTTACCTACATGGGTAGGAAAATTAGCTGGTGCAGTAGTCGGAGCAACTATTGGAGCTGTAATTAGTAGTCAAATTAACAAAAATACTGATATCATTAAAATACCATTGTTAGTTACTTGGATACCATTTGTAAAGTTTGAAAAAACGATAGATTTAGGTGACAAAGCCTATGATTTAGTTTCAACAATTGGTGGTGGATTTGGCGGAGGCGCAGGTGGTTATGCTGCTGGATTTGCAACTGGTTCTCTTGTGGGTGTAATTGCGTAATGAATAAAATTTATAAAAAAAGACAAATAGTTAACTATGTATTTATAACGATATTATTATTGATATGTGTTGCATATTTTATAAATAAGTTTTTTTTGAAGGATAAGAATTTAAAACACTTAAATATTGTAGTTGTTTCATTGTTATGTATCATTATATTTATAATGATTGTAATAGCTTTAATAGAGACTAATTATAATAAATCTCTTGATAATTATGTTACAAATGTAATTAAGAACGAGAATTATAGTGATGGATTAAATAATCTTGAAGCGAAAAAGATACCTAATCTATTTATTTATGCCATTCAAAGAAAAATCTATTATATAGGATTACTATCATTGTATAAAAATGATATAGAAAAGGCAAATGAAAGCTTTAACGATATTGATTTATTCTCAAAATATATTGATCCTGAAATTTATATCAATGCTGTATTTTATTTGCTAATAATTAATATTAAAACAAATACATCAGATATAATTAAAGACAATTTTATGGCGAAGAAATTCGTTAAAAATAATAAGAATGAAAAAAAATATAATTTAATTTGTGATTTATGTAAAAATGATAATGCAAGAATTAAACAAATTAGAACTAATATAAAATGCATAGATGAAATAATAAAAGATTTATAGTTATATTTTATATACTAAAATGTATGCCTATAGGCCTATGAGTAAAATCATATGCTTATAGGCTTTTTTCTTTGTTAACTAAAACTAAGAGTTAATTTTCTTAGTTTTTATGTCGGCATACATTTAAAGAAGGTTTTTGGAATAAATAGCGTAGAGGCTTTTTGAGAATGGAAATAAATTTTGAAAAAATGGCCAAATTTTAATTTCATATTTATATCTGTGTAAATGGTAATATAGAAGTGTAGTTTAGGGAGTGAGGATAAAAACTTAAACTTAAAAGAAAGGTATAATGAAATAATTGAACTTGCGTTAAAATATGATTTTATTATT
>CAZJSR010000040.1:0-6076 GCA_964548855.1 uncultured Anaeroplasmataceae bacterium
AGGGATTTATTATGAAAAAGAAATTAATTCTATTAACAATGGTTTTAGGACTAGTAGGACTATCTAGTTGTACAGAGGATAATAAGGTATCTTATGTAGATGAAACGGGAAAAAAAGTTACTTTTGAACTTGCGGAAACTGATGATACTGAGGTATTAAACAATGTAATTAATTATGTAAGTAAGGCAAATTATTCAAATTATACTTCTTATAAATTTGAATATGAAAGTGATTTTAATCTTGATTTTACTGATAATAATTATGATGTATTTACTAGTTTTGATTTTGTAGAATCAGTAGATGTGATTAGTGGGTCTAACTGTGATGTATCTTTAGATTTAAGTGTAGGAAAAAGTATAACAAATTCAAAAAATGATACCAAAGTTAATGGAAACGTCAATATATATATTGATAATTTAGTATCAAGTAGTAAAGATGCTTTTCTTTATTTTAATGCTATAGGTAGTGTTAATTCTGATGAAATTAATAAAAATATAAGTAAAAAAATGAAAATGTCACAAGATACAATAATGACATGTCTAAATGATATTTCTAATTCTTATGGTCAAATCATATCAGAATATCTAGAGAAATTAACGCAAATTCCTTCAATTCCTAATGAGAATTTAGGCGATATTAGTGAGTTTAAGAAAAAGTATTCTAATTCTAGTTTATCTATATCAGATGTATCAAAGAAAAACTTTACACTATCTTTTGACTTATCACTTTCAGATATCATAAAGAATTCAAATACTCAATATAGTTTTTATTCAGGATTAATAAATAAAGATATTAAAGCTAATTTAGATATAGTATGTTTAAAAAATGGTGTTATTAGCAAAGTGAATTTTAATTTTGAATTCAATGATTCTGAATTAGTAAATGCACTTGGAATGTATATTTCAAATAGTAATTATAAGGATATAATTAAGAAATTTGCATATTTAAAGTATTCATTTAGTCTTGGGGTATTATATGATATTTCATTCCCAATATTATCTGATGATGTAGAAAATGATTATGAATTATTAGGATAATATGAAAATGCAGAGTTTTTCTGCATTTTTTTTATTTCATTTGATTGCATTAAATTTCTTTTTATGATAATATCTTAATGAACTCATATTCTAAGGGAGTAGATGGCCATATGGCTTGTAGATTTCGTCATCACGATATTATATCCGGAGCTACATTAACATCAAGACTTAGTATAGCATTCTATACCTGTCTTTTTATATTTATTTTTGGCAGGTGTAAATCTGTTTTTTTTATTATATAAGGAGGAAAAATCTATGACGGAAAATTATGAGTGTAAAGAACTTGAAGAAGTTAGAAAGGAACTTGATACTGACTTTAAAAATGGTCTAACTACTGAAGAAGCAAATAATAGACTATTAAAATATGGAAAAAATGAGTTAGTTGAAAAGAAAAGAAAATCATGGATTAAGGTTTTTTTAGGGGAATTAAATAATCCTATGATTTATGTACTATTTGCGGCAATCGCACTTACAATCGGTATTTCAATTTATGAAACAGTAAAATGTATAAAAGCTGGTGAAAATTTTAGCTTTACATCAACTGGTGACTGGCCTGATGTTATTATCATTTTAGCTGTAATTTTAATTAATGCATTAATTGGGACAATTCAAGAATTAAAGGCAGAAAATTCACTTGAAGCTTTAAAGAAAATGTCATCACCTAAAGCTACAGTTATTAGAGATGGAAAGAAACAAAAAATTAATTCATCAGATTTAGTAATAGGAGATATTGTTATTTTAGAGGATGGAGATACAGTTGGTGCTGATTTAAGATTAATTGAAGCGGTTAATTTAAAGATTAATGAATCATCTTTGACAGGTGAATCACTTCCAGTACTTAAAAATTCAGAAATGGTTTTTACTGGAGATGTTGGAATCGGTGATAGAATTAACTGCTGTTATAGTTCAACAAATGTATCATATGGTAGAGGTAGCGGAGTTGTTTGTAATACAGGAATGAATACTGAAATTGGTAAAATTGCTGATGCGATTTCAAACGAAGAAGATACAGATACTCCACTTCAAAAAATATTAGCCAAATTATCAAAAACTCTTGGTATTTTAACTTTAGGTATTGTTGTACTTGTATTATTTATAGATATTTTATGGATAATCGTTGATGGCAAGGCTAATGTTGTAGAAAATTATATTGAGGCAATCTTATCATCTATTTCACTTGCAGTTGCGGCAATTCCAGAGGGTTTAGCAGCAGTAGTTACAATTGTATTAGCTATTGGTGTTCAAAGAATGGTTAAAGCTAACACAATTGTAAGAAAATTACCAAGTGTTGAAACTTTAGGTGCTGTAAGTGTTGTTTGTTCAGATAAAACAGGAACTTTAACACAAAATAAAATGACAGTTGTTGAAGCTTATGTTAATAAGAATTATTATGAAGAAGTGAATTTCAAAGATAACAAAAAAGAATTAGAAAAATTAGCAAGTGGTATGAGCTTATGTTCAAATGCTTCAGTTGATGATGGCCTTTATGGAGATCCTACAGAAATTGCGTTAGTTGAATTTGCAAATAAATTAGATTTACCTAAACGTGAATTGGAAAATAGATTTCCGAGAGTTGAAGAATTACCTTTTGATAGTGTTCGTAAAATGATGTCTACAAGACATGAATTTGATAATGAAAGTATTGTTTATACAAAAGGTGCTGTTGATAGCATTTTGAAATTCTCAAATTATATTTTAGAAAATGGTGAAGTTAGAAAAATTACAGAAGAAGATATAAAAAATATTTATGATGCAAACTCTTATTTTTCAGATAAGGCTTTAAGAGTTCTTGCGCTAGCTTATAATAATAAAGATAAAGTTGAAGAAAATGATTTAGTATTTGTAGGATTAGTTGCAATGATAGACCCTCCAAGAAAAGAAGCTTTACCTGCGGTATTAAAATTAAAAAATGCTGGTATTTCAACTGTAATGATAACAGGAGACCATAAAGATACAGCATTTGCTGTAGCTAGTTCTTTAGGAATTTGTAAAGATAAATCAGAATGTCTAACAGGACATGATGTAGATAATATGACTGATTTAGAACTAGAAGAGGCTTGCAAAACTACAAGAGTTTTCGCAAGAGTATCTCCACAAAATAAGGTACAAATTGTTAAGGCATTCCAATCACTAGGTAATGTTTGTGCGATGACTGGTGATGGTGTAAATGATGCACCAAGTCTTAAAGCTGCGGACATTGGAATTGCGATGGGAATTACAGGTACCGATGTAGCTAAAGGTGCTGCAGATATGGTTTTAGTAGATGATAATTTTGCTTCTATTGAAAAAGCGGTAGAAGAAGGAAGAGGAATATATGCAAATATTAAAAAGACTGTTTATTTCTTACTTGGAAGTAATATGGCCGAAGTATTTGCGATGCTTGTACTAATTATTATAGGACTTCCTGCACCGTTAATTGCGATTCATTTATTATGGGTTAATTTAATTACAGATAGTCTTCCTGCAATTGCTCTTGGTATGCAACCAAAAGATGATACTATAATGAATGAAAAACCAAGAGATCCTAAAGAAGGAATTTTTGCTCATGGTGGTTTATTAATAACAGTAGGATATGGAATAGTTGTTACAATTGGCGTTGTTCTTGCATACTTCAGTTGTGGTTGGCTAAATAATGCCTATACATTCTCTGAAATAAAGAATTTATATAATTCAAATGCCGATATATTACATCAAGCTCAAACTATGGCATTTACAACACTTGCTTTCTCTGAATTATTACATATGCTTGGTATGAGTAATATTAAAAAGAGTGTTGTGTTCATATTTAAGAATAAGAATATTATGATGTTTGTTGCACTTGTTCTTGGTATATTATTACAAATTTTTGTTATTAATACACCAGGTGTCTCAGATGTATTTCAAACATATAATTTAAATGGAATTGAATGGGTAATTACATTAGGTTTATCTTTCTTACCTATATTAGTTCATGAAATTGTTGTTTTAGTTAATTTTATCAAAAAAAAGAATAAATTATAAAAAAAAATGATATAATCGTATTGGGCATTTTGTTCAATACTTTTATTTATATTTAGTTACAAAGGATGGGGTAAGATGAAAAAATTAAAAGAAAATTTAAAGGAATTATCAATTAAAAATTTTATTGGTTTAACTATTGCAGGTATAATTAATGCAATTGGAGTTACCTTATTTTTAAGTCCATTAGGTTTGATTGATGGTGGACTTTCAGGTACAGCGTTATTTTTAGATAAAATTACGCCTACTTATTTAGTATTATCGTATTTTTTAATAATTTTAAACTTTCCATTTTACCTATTTGCGCATAAAAAAATCGGTATAAACTTTGTAATATATTCACTTTATGCAATCACTATTTATTCAGTAATTGCCTATATATTAAAAGATTGTATAAATTATGATTATGTCTTAAAAGGATCTCCTATAGTCGGACATGATATATTACTTGGTGCTTTATTTGGTGGTCTTATTTCAGGTATTGGTTCTGGTCTTACAATTAGATTTGGAGGAGCTTTAGATGGTGTTGAAGTAATGGCGGTGCTTTTTGCGAAAAAGTTAGGACTTACAGTTGGTATATTCGTTATGATCTATAATGTTATACTTTATTGTATAAGTGCAATTTATTTTAAATCTTGGGAAATTCCTTTATATTCAGTAATTGCGTATTTTGTTGGAATTAAAACTGTTGACTTTATTGTTGATGGTCTTGATAAAGCTAAAGCTGCGATTATAATTACTGATAATAGTGATGAGGTAGCGAAAGCTTTAAGTGATGAATTTAAAAGAGGAATTACAGTGATGAACGCAGAAGGATATTACTCTAAAACTGAAAAACAATTTTTATATGTAGTTGTAAATAGATTTGAAATTTCTCGTTTAAAAAGAATTATTATGAACGCTGATGCAAAAGCTTTTGTATCAATTATTGATGTTTCAGATACACTTGGTAATCAAGTCAAACTTAGTATGAAAAAATAATTAAAAAATCTCTTAAGGTTAGTAATCTTAAGAGATTTTTAATGTATAATTATTTATAAAAATATTTATTTAATATATAATATAATTGGTGATATTTATGTATGAATGTATAATTATTGGTACAGGACCAGCTGGAATTTCTGCTGCATTAACATTAAAAAATATGAGTATTGATTTTCTTTTAATTGGTCCAAAAGAATTATCAAAAAAAATTAATACAAAACATGAAATTAAAAATTATCCAGGTTTATTTAATATAACAGGAGATAATTTTAAAAAAAAATTAATAGAACAACTAAATTTTTGTAATATAAATATAGAAAATGATCTAGTAAGTGGTATATATAAAAATAAAGAATCTTATACAGTTATAACAAATAATTCAATGTTTGAAACAAGAACAGTTATTTTAGCATTAGGAGTAGATTCTCTTAATTCTATAGATGGCGAGGTTGAACTTTTAGGGAATGGGATTTCGTATTGTACTGTATGTGACGCATTTTTATATAAAAATAAGGAAATTATGGTTCTAATCTATGATAAATCATATAATGAAGAAATAGAATATTTAAAGAAATATACGGATAAAATTAAAGTAGTTTCAATTGATAATTCATATAATGGCGAATTTTTTTATTCGAATATAAAACCAATTAAATTTAGTAAAATTGATAAAAAAATAAATGTTTTATTTAAAGATGAAGAAATTTTATGTGATGGTGTTTTTATTTTAAATGATTCAAAAGCAATTCATTCTTTAATTAAGGATATTGAAATTTCTGATATGCATGTTCGTGCTTTAAAAACGAAAACAAATTTAAGCGGAGTATTTGCTGCAGGGGATATTACAGGCAAACCATATCAATATGCAAAAGCTATAGGTGAAGGAAATGTGGCAGCGTTTATGGTTAAAAAATTTTTAACAAAAAATCACATTTAATATTAGACCAATTTATTGATGTATTTTGTACTATATGGTAAAATATTTCTATGAATATAAAAAATGGAGCCAACTATAAATAAATCAAGTATAAATTAAAAAAATATGAAGATTTATTTAT
>CAZJSR010000041.1:0-5505 GCA_964548855.1 uncultured Anaeroplasmataceae bacterium
CTCTTATTTAAATTACTTCTACAATTTCTTTGGAACTATAGGTTGGTTAAACCAAATTCCACACTTTCCAACTGATTTATTACCATTAAAAAATTTCTTCTTCAGTTAAATTGTCCTCTTAATACTCCTTGAGAAATAATTTCAACTCTATCTTCAAGTCTATAAATTGCATGTGGTATTTTTGAAGTCCATAAATTTTGACCCACTGCCAAAATCTATAATTTGAATTTTTTTAATATATAATTGACTATTCCATAGGTTTAACTTTAGTTTCTATAAAATCTATTTCTTCTTCGGTTAAATTATATTTTTTATATAATTGCATATCTATCTCTTTAATTGATTTTGACCAATCGATATCAGAATTATCTGTAAAATCTTGAATAGGAACATAATGATAAACTTTTTGTGTTGTATGTTGAGTTTGCTTTCTAATCCCAACCATTAATCTAAAAAATTTAGTTTTAATATAATTAATACAATTTTCTGCTTCAATCATATTTTCAAATGGTCCAATTTGTAAAAAAGTTTCTGTACATAGTTCTCCTGGCGTGCTAAGCACTGGCGTGCTTACCACTTCACCAATTGCACCACAACCGTATGCTTCTGCAATAAATACTTTAAACTTATTTAAGCCATCATTCTTTTTAGGAATAGGATAATTTTTTGGTAGAAATTTCCAAGTTCGTTTTTGTGATTCACCTAATCCTAAAATTTTGTAACCACCTAAAATAGGCATAGAAGAAAACTCAGGTAAACCATATTTTGATGCATTCACCATAGTTTCTGCTTCTAAACCATATGGTTTTCGAGCAGAAACTATGGTAGAAAAACTAATAGTATTTAATTCATATACTTTTGATTTTATTTGTAGTAACATATTATCCCTAATATATATATCATCTTCTTCAGTAGATAAATAACGACGAGATGTATTTAATCCTTCAATTGAAATAGTGCTAATTTCACACATATCTTCTTTTAAACTATCTCTTAAAAAAATGCATACACCACCTTTAATATCTACTGATGAAAATATATCTTTTGAAGATGTATAGTCAAGTAATTTTATTATATGCTTATCATTTATCATAGACTTTCTAAAATTATCTAATCCTTTTCCACCTGTCATCCATCTTGATGGCATAATCAATGAAATATAATGAGAATTCAGTCTCTTAGATGTTTCTACAAAATAATTATATACAGGAGTTGCACTTGCTTGTGCACCACCATCTGATATTTGATAAGGTGGATTTCCAACTATTGCATTAAATTTCATTTCTCCATCTCCTTTATTCCAAAATGATTTTTTCAAAACCTTCTCTACAAATTTATCTGATTTTTCTTTAAGTTGCATTATCAAATCATCAAATGCATGTGATGATACCTTCCCTTTTCTATATCCTAATAAAGTTCTTCTTGTTATTAATTTAGCCATAGACGTTTTACAAATAACATAAATATTATTATTTATTACGTCATCCCAAATTCTAATTTTTTCATTAAAATTCAATTCAACACTCGATAAATCACACTTTTTTCGGTATATACTATACGCAACATATAAAGGATATAATCCCGTTTTAGAATTAATTTCTAATATATTTGCATTTGGATTTGATAATGTTTCATTTGTTACATTTTCAAATTCTACATACCTTGGATTATCAAGTTCAAACTCAAAATTCTCATCATAAAAAGAATATCCACCTAATGTTTGTGCCATATGCATATTCACAACACGCCAAGGAGTTAAAACTGTTTCCTTATCAGGATTTTTAAAAGTTGAGAATAATTGAGCAATTTTCATAATACGTTCTGTTGGTTCTAAATCATCAGCTGTTTTAGAAATATATCTAATTCTTCTTGCACAAGCTATAAACATATCTTTATCATAATATTTCGAGAATTTTTTAAACATCTCTTTATCTACACCTGTAGGCATAAATTCATTCCATGAAATATCATCAACTAAATCAACAAAGTTATCTATTGTAATTTCAGTATCAATATCTCCATCCATACCATATACTAAAAGAGGCATTCTAATAGAAATTGCTCTTAATATTGTAATAGCTTTTTTTCTATTATCTTTTTGTTCTTTTAACCTTTTCAATAACTCTTTTTCTTCTTCAGTTAATTCAGTTTTCTTTTTATTTTCCGCTTTTTTTAATGTTTCGTATTCTTCATTAGTAAAGCCTTCATTATTAATTTCAATATCACTAATGTTTCCTTTAGCCTTAGAAGCACCAACTACTTTTTTTAATTTTTCAAATTCTTCTAATGCTACATCATCAAGTTTTAAAAGTTCATCATTATATAACTTCGAATCATCAAAACCGTTTTTTACAACACGTTCAGCATATGCTTTTTTTAATTCTTGAAGTAACATTCCAACTTTAAATTCCTTCATATTTGTACCATCAATAGATATAACAGGACAGAAATTTAAAAACATACCTAATTGTTGTTCTGCAATCGGGTTCTTTGATTTTGTACTTGCTGACAATTGTACTGATTCTGCAATCATTTTTAAAGTTCTATCTGGTGCAAAATCAAAAACATAACAATTTTCTTTAATTTTACCATTTATATTTGCAGGTGTTTGAACTCTAAATATTGTTTGTAAATATTGACTTGCAGCAGTTGAATATGATCCTGCAAGCATTAATACTGCAGTCCATTCTGGAATTGAAACCCCAGTTGTAAGTCTTCCACATGACAAAGTTATTGTATAAGTTTCCTCTGGATTTTTAGTCATTGCATTCTTAACTGCGCTTAATGCATTAGTAGTATCTATCTCCTCGTCGCCATCTCCCGCAACATTTACGATTTCAAAATACTTAAAAACGGAATGTTTTTTAAGTATTTTACTTAAAGCTTTCGCTTCTTTAACACCAGGTAAAACCCATAATGTATGCCTAAAAAAATCTCGATATTGTTCTGTTGAAAAAGGATAATTTGTAATTGTTGATTCTTTACAAATTAAGTCTAAAAAACTAATAATATCTTTTTCATATACAAAGTCTCCAATATTAACGTTACTAGGCATTTCTTTCAAATCTACTTTTATATCGCCTGTCCAAGTTTTAAAAAACTCTCTAAAATTAAAAGCTTTATCTTCAACTTCCATAAATCCAGTTAAATACTTTTCAAGATGATATGTAAATATATTCATTTTTGGAAGTTCTTCATAAGGATTTGAATCACCAAAGTGATTTAAATACCAATTTTGTTTAGCTTCTTGTTCCATTATATAATCCCAAGTATAAATACTTGGTTCTTCGAATTCTGTTAATAAATTAAATGGTGTCCCTGATAGTTCTAATACTTTAGGTTCTTTTTTATATTTATTATTAATTAATTCTTCAATTACGGCTTTACCTAGATTTGTTTGTGTTCCTTCATGAGCCTCATCTACAACAATAAAATCCCATGGAATATTAAATATTTCGTTATTCTTATCAAATTTTCCACCAACAATTGAAGAACCTCTTAAATCTTGAATTGATGCAAAATAAACAAATGGTTTATCTGAATTAATTAGTTTATTTATTGAAGATTCACCAAATGTTTTTGATCCAAATTGATATTCTAATTTATCATAAAAAATTTTCTTAAAATCATCATACCAACCATCACTTACAACTGGTCTATGAGTTATAATTATAGTTGTCTTAAAATTCATTTCTTTCGCTACTTGTAATGCTGACAATGTTTTACCAAAACGCATTTTTGCATTCCATAACATTTTATTAGAGTCTTTAAATCTTTTAACTGTCTTTTTTATAGCTTCTAATTGTTCAGGTCTAAAAATAATTGGATTTTTATTTATAGAAATATCTGCAGTATTTAAAGATTTTCTTCCTTCTTTAACACATTTAATTACCTTTTTTGCAGTTTCTAAATCAATTTTAAACCATTCATTTTGTTTTTTATTTGTTTCAAAATATTTAGTTTTAATATTAGAACGCTTTAAAACATCATGAACGTGATAATCTCTAAACGCAAGAACCTTATCATCACTTCTTTTATATACTGCAACTTCTGTATATAATAATTCATAAACTATACCTGCAGTTGAAGTATATTCATCTATTCTTTTTCTTGCTGCATAATTTAATTCATGGCAATTAGGTAATAGTTCAAAATACTTTTTATTAGTATGAATTGTTGCATCACCAATTTTTAAACAATCATTATGTAATTCATCATTTATTCTAAATATATAAATCAATTTATATTCAAATGTATTTTCAAAATTTATTTTATTACCAATCATACTTTATCACCCCTAAATAAAGAAATAAATTTTATTTTTTTACCTTTATTCCAATCCATTACATAACTATAAATTCCATTATGTTTATGCATATTATTATTTTTACAACCAGTACATAATTCTTCTTTTACTTCTTCATCTTCAAATAAACTCATTTGTAAATATCTAGGCTTTTCATTATGGCAAGTATATGGAACAACCATTTTCAATCCATCCATTTGCCATAAATTCCAACTAATTATTTGTGCAACATTTATTAATAGTTCTTTATCTGGCATATGTGAAAAATGAAAACCATAATAATCAATGTAACTTAGAAATAAATTTTTTCTAGCAATAAATAAATTATCTCCTTGAAATTCATATCCATATACACTTTTTAATGCTACTAAAGATTGTTCTAACCATTCTGAATCATCTAACGCATTTTCACAAATAACTCTCATTTTTCTATCAAATAAGCCTATTCTAGAACAAATTTCTATTTTATCACCAGTAACTGCATCATATCTACTTACTAAATATGGCGCTTCACCACATGTTATTTCAAGTCTTAAATCTAAAACATAGTCCTTCCAATTTTTATCTCTAAAATCAACCTTTAAAGTAGGCTTCCATGACTTTTCAAATTCTATATTAAAAACGTCTTTATAACCGAACCATTCGTTATCAATTAAATTATTTTGCCTATTACAAATCCAAGATGGAGTAAAAACTTCTGCCATATCTTTACTTCTTTTTATTTTATCAACCTTATTTTTTTCCACTCTTGATTTAATTAAAGAATGTTTACCAAAAACAAATTCTGGTACTATATTATCTTTTTCATAAAATCCTTTTCTTTTATATATATTTGTTGCCCATATTATATTTTTTTTAGTAGACCTATCTACTAATAAAATATCTATAATATTTTCATTATTTTCAAATAGTTCTTTTTCGTCATATTCGAAAATATTAGAAATAAAATCCATATTTGATTTTCCTCCTAATTGAGTATCAAAATGTATGGATTTTTGGATATAATATTTTTTTTAAAATAAATCAATATTTAAAATAATAAATGGCAAAACAATATAATTATTGATAAATTTATGCTATAATTTTATTAATAAATCTAAAGTATCAAAACATATACATTTCTATATCGTTTTGTTTTTTTTACAAAAAAATTGGTAAAATCACTAAATTATTGTTATATAAATAATGAGGTGTTTTTT
>CAZJSR010000042.1:0-4879 GCA_964548855.1 uncultured Anaeroplasmataceae bacterium
ACCCGCCTTGAAGGCAGGGAGAAAAACCACGCCTTGAAGACGTGGATTTTTATTAATTAATGATGATTTTCTTTTTCTTTACTAAAAAACTTAATAATGGTAAAATAAAATAGTTAAGAAAGAGGATATAATTTATGTATGATATAATTGTAGTAGGTGGAGGCCATGCTGGATGTGAAGCTGCGCTAGCTTGTGCAAATATTGGTAAGAAAACTCTACTTGTAACAGGAAATTTAAATATGGTAGGTTCAATGCCCTGTAATCCGTCTATTGGCGGTCCTGCAAAAGGGATAGTAGTTAGAGAAATTGACGCATTAGGTGGATACATGGGGAAAAATGCGGATAGATGTCAAATACAAATGAAGATGTTAAATAGTTCAAAAGGCCCTGCAGTTAGAGCTCTTAGATGTCAAGCAGATAAGAAACTATATCCGCAAGAGATGTTACGTCACTTAAAAGAAACAAAGAATCTTGATTTAAAAGAAGCTCTAGTTGATAGAATTATTGTTGATGATATGAAGGTTTCAGGTATTATTTTAGAATCAGGAGAAAGAATTTTATCTGAATCAGTAATTTTAACGACAGGTACTTATTTAAATAGTAGAACTTTACGTGGTTTTGATGCGAAAGAAGAGGGACCAGATAATCAGCCTACAACTAAAGGATTAAGTAAACAACTTAGTGAATTAGGTTTTACTATTCAAAGATTAAAAACAGGTACGCCTCCGAGAATTAAGAAAGACTCAATCGATTTTTCAAAAGGAAGCATTGAGCCTGGTGATAAATATCCTTATAAATTTAGTTTTGATAAGGGATATGAACAAATTGAAAGAGTAAATATTGATTGTCATTTAATTTATACATGTCCAGATTTACATAAGTTAATCACGGACAATTTAGATAAAAGTTCTATGTACGGTGGTGTAATACAAGGAATAGGACCAAGATATTGTCCTAGTATTGAAACAAAAATAGTAAGATTTAATGACAAACCACGTCATCAAATTTTTCTAGAACCTGAAAGTTTATATATAGATGAAATATATGTTGGAGGTTTTTCAACATCTATGCCTATAGACGTTCAAGATAAAATGATTAGAATGCTTCCAGGGCTAGAAAATTGTGTTGTTGCGAAATATGCTTATGCGATTGAGTATGATGCTATAAATCCGATAGAATTATGGCCAAATCTTGAAACGAAGTATGTTGATGGACTATTTTGTGCGGGTCAAATAAATGGAACAAGTGGTTATGAAGAGGCAGCGTGTCAAGGACTTATTGCTGGTATAAATGCATGTGCAAAATTAAATGGTAAGGAACCTCTTGTTTTAAGAAGAGATGAAGCATATATTGGTGTTTTAATTGATGATCTTGTTACTAAAGGAACAGATGAACCGTATAGATTATTAACAAGTCGTGCTGAATATCGCTTACTTTTAAGACATGATAATGCTGATTTAAGATTAAGAGAATATGGATATCAATATGGTTTAATTGATGAAGATAGGTATCAAAAACTACTTGATAAAAAGAAAAATATTTCAAAGACTATTGAAATATTTAAAAATAATAGATTAAAATGTAATGATTCTAATAATCAGTTGTTAGAAAGTATGAATTCAGCTAGAATAAATGAAAGTATTTTATATTTTGATTTAATCAAAAGACCAGAAATTACTTTTAATAATATATATGATTTATTAGAAAAAAATACTCAATTAGTTTTATTTAATGATATTTCTGATTTATTAGAAATCTTAGAAGAAGCTGAAATTGAAATTAAGTATGCAGGTTATATTGATAAGTCAAAAAGTCAAGCCTTAAAGATGTTGTCAATGGAAGAAAAGAAGATTCCAGATGATATTGATTATAACGATGTTCATAATTTAGCACTAGAAGCAAGAGAAAAATTAATGGCTATTAGACCTAAAACGATAGGTCAAGCATCAAGAATCATGGGAGTAAATCCTGCTGATATTGCAGTTCTTGCGGTTTATGTTGAATCATTAAGGAGATAATATGGATTTTAAAAATGAATTATTAAATTTGAATATTGAACTTGATTCTGAAATGGAAAAAAAGTATGAACAATATTTTGAATTTTTAGTTGAATATAATGAAAAAGTGAATTTAACTGCGATAACTGAGCATGATGAAGTTTTTATCAAGCATTTTTATGATTCGTTGGTTTTGACGAAAGCCATACCTTCTGGTAAGGTTAAGTTATGTGATGTAGGTGCAGGTGCTGGATTTCCAAGCGTGCCATGTGCTATATATAATCGTAATTTAGATGTAACAATAATTGATGCGTTAAATAAGAGAATTGTTTTTCTTGGTGAATTAATCAATTTACTTAATTTAGAAAATGTTAAAGCGATCCATAGTAGAGCAGAGGATTATGCAGTTAAACATAGAGAATCTTATGATGTAGTTACTGCGAGAGCTGTCGCAAGGCTTAATATTTTAGCAGAATTATGTTTACCACTTGTTAGAGTTGGTGGCTATTTTATTGCGATGAAATCCATTGATGGAAAAAATGAATTAGAAGAAGCTTTAAAAGCCATTGAAATATTAGGAGGACGCGTTATAAAGACTATGCAATTTGAACTTCCTAATAATATGGGAAATAGAGAACTTATTGTTATAGAAAAAATCAGGGAATGTAATAAAAAATATCCAAGGCAATTTAGTGTTATTAAGAATAAGTCTTTAAAATAAGTAGTAGGAGTGATGTAAATGGAGGCAAGAGTTATTGCTATAACTAATCAAAAAGGTGGGGTAGGTAAGACAACATCTTCGGTTAATTTAGCTGAAGCATTGGCTAGATTGGGTAAGAAAACTATGTTAATAGACTTAGATCCTCAAGCTAGTGCTAGTTGTAGTTTAGGGATCAATAGAAGACTAACAAAATATTCTATTCATGATGTTTTAGTAAGTGATGTTAATCCTTTTGAAGCTATTGTAAAGCCTCAATACTCACAATGTGATATGATTTGTTCTAATCTTGAACTTTCAAGTTTGGATATTGAATTAGCTGAAAATCCAGATAAGTATTTTGTGTTATCTGAAAAACTTAAACCACTTTTACCTAAATATGATTATATTATTTTTGACTGTCCTCCTTCACTTGGAATAATTACTTTAAATGCATTATATGCTGCCAATAGTGTTCTTATTCCAGTACAATGTCAATTTCTTGCGATGGATGGTCTAACTCAATTATTAAATACTATTAAAGTTGTTCAAAAGAAAAAAAGAGATAATAATAAGACATTATCAATTGAAGGTGTTTTATTGACAATGCATGATAAGAGAGTAAATTCATGTTGGGAAATCGCAACAGAGATAAAAGAGTGTTTTGGTGAAAAAGTATTTAAAACAATGATTACTACAAATATAAAAGCTGCAGAAGCTCCTATGTATAGTAAATCAGTTATTTCATATGCTCCTAGTAGCCCCGCTTCAAAACAATATAAAGAGTTAGCAAAGGAGTTGTTGATAAATAATGGCAAATAATAGAATTTCATTAAAAAGTTTATTAGAAGAAAATGATTATTCAGGTAGTTCTAATGAAGAAATAGTTCAATTACCTTTATCTCAAATAAAACCGAATCCTTATCAACCTAGATATAATTTTAATGAAGAAGGAATTGATGAATTAGCGCAATCCATTTCTGTTCACGGTGTTTTCCAACCTATTATTGTAAAAAAGATGAATAAATATTATTCAATAATATCAGGTGAAAGAAGATACAGGGCTTGTTTAAAGTTAGGTTTAGATACAATTCCTGCGATTGTTAGAATGTATGAAAAAAGCAAAATGATTGAAATTGCTTTGTTAGAAAATCTTCAAAGAGAGAATTTAACACCAGTTGAAGAAGCGAAGGCATTAAGACAAATGATATTAGAGATAGGATATACGCAACAAGAATTAGGGGATATTGTAGGTAAAAGTCGTAGTTATGTAACGAATATGTTAGGTCTTTTAAATTTACCTGAAGAAATATTAAATTTAGTAGATAAAAATAAAATATCGATGGGGCACGCGAGAGTTTTATCTAAATTATCAGATATTAATAAAATAAAAGAATTAGCGAACTTAATTATAACTAAGGGATTGAGCGTAAGAGAAATCGAACAATTGGCTAAAAACTTAGAAAGAAAGATTCCAGTAAAAAAAGAAAGTAATAATAGCGAGTATCTAACTTATGAAAATATGTTTAAAAATAAGTATAGTGCTAATATAAAGGTATCTGACAATAAAATAACAATTAATACTAAAAATGAAGAGGAATTAAAAAAATTATTAGATATATTATGTAAATAGGTGAATATGTATACTTTAGGGCAAATTATAGAAACAAAAAAACCACATGTATGTAAAAATAATAAATGGATAGTTATTAGAACTGGAGCTGACATTAAATTAGAATGTATGCAGTGTAAAAGGGTAATAATGTTATCAAGTTTTGAATTAGATAAGAAAATAAAGAAATAAGCAGACTTTTAAAGTTTGCTTATTTTTAAAAGAAGTGTATTTTTATAAACGAAAAAACATATAATTATATACTGTGATAGGAGTTTTGAACGTTTTAATGAAAAAAAATATTTTTTTTTAAAAAAACTCTTGCATTTAATGTTTTTATGTAATATAATGAAAAAGCACGTGTGAGGTGCACTAAAAAAAATAAATAATAAACGGTCAGGTAGCGAAGAGGCTAAACGCGGCAGACTGTAAATCTGCTCCTTAGGGTTCGTTGGTTCGAAACCAACCCTGACCACCACTTTTTTAAATATTAATATTGACATTTGAAGTCGATTTTAATATAATAATAAAGCACGACAAAAAAACAAGTTGTGCAAATAAGTCTTTGAAAAC
>CAZJSR010000043.1:0-4755 GCA_964548855.1 uncultured Anaeroplasmataceae bacterium
ATTATGATGATAAGTATTGTCATGAAACTATAATAGAAGAAATAGAAATATAGAAGTTAATGATTTAAAAAAATGTTATGATATAAAAGAATAAGGTGTGATTTATTTATGACAAAAGAAGAAATGTATAATGATATTAATAAATGGAAGAAAGAAAAAAATGCTGTAATTCTTGCACATTACTATCAAAATGGCGATATTCAAGATATCGCAGATTATGTAGGTGATAGTCTTGCGTTATCGCAAATTGCAGCTAAAACAACAGCAGATATTATTGTTTTTTGTGGTGTACATTTTATGGCCGAAACTGCTAAATTATTGTCTCCACAAAAAAAAGTATTACTTCCTGTAATGGAAGCAGGATGTGTTATGGCTAATATGATGAAAGAAGAAGCTATAAAAAAATATAAAGAAGAACATCCAGACACAACTATTTTAATGTATGTTAATTCGACTGCTAATTGTAAGCAATATGCAGATGTATGTGTTACCTCTTCAAATGGACTTAAAATAATTAATCATTTTGCTAAAGCAGGAAAACCTATGCTATATGGACCTGATAGAAATTTAGGAATGTATGCAATGAGTAAATCAGATAATGTCAAATTAGATTTATGGCCTGGATTTTGCGGAATACATAATGCTAGAACAAAACAAGAAGTATTAATAGCAAAAGAAAAATATCCTAATGCATTATTTGTATGTCATCCGGAATGCCGTTTAGAAGTATTAGAGGAAGCTGATTTTGTAGGTTCAACAAAAGAATTAATTGATTATGTTTCAAAATCTGAAAATCTTGAATTTATTATTGGGACTGAACAAGGTGTTATTCATGCAATGCAAAAACGTAATCCAAATAAGATATTTCATGTATTAAGTGATTCACTTAATTGTTTTGAAATGAAGTTAACATCACTTACGGATCTTTATAATTGCTTAAAAGATGAAACTAATGAAATAATCATAAGTGAAGAAGTTGCAAAGAAAGCACGTAAATGTGTCGATAAGATGCTAGAATTAAGCTAGAGGTGTTTTATGAAGGATTATAGAGAATTTGATGTTATTATATTAGGCGGTGGTCTTGCTGGAATTTATACTGCACTTAATATTGATAAATCATTAAAAATAGGAATTTTAATTAAAGATAAGATAGAAAAAGGTTCTAGTAATTTAGCACAAGGTGGAATTGCAGCAGAAGTTAAATTTGATCCTAACAAAATAGAAGAACATTATGAAGATACGCTTAGGGCAGGGTCTTATTTAAACAATAAAGAAGCTACAAAAGTACTAGTAGAAGAAGCTCCATTAAATATTGAAAGAATGATTGAACTTGGTGTTAATTTTGATAAGAATGATTCTGGTGAACTTGTTAAAACCTTAGAAGGAGGTCACCGCAGTAAAAGAATTCTTCATGCTGGTGGGGATGCGACTGGTGCTAGAGTTATGGAGGATTTAAGAAACACTTTAAAGACTTATACTAATATTGAATGTTTTGAAGACGAAATGGCTTTTCAAATTATAACAGATAATAATAAAGCTATTGGTGTAATTGCGATAAATCAACAAAATGAGCCTTGTTATTTATATGCAAATAAAATAGTTATCGCAACAGGTGGTATTGGGGGTATTTATAAGAATTCTACTAATGAAAAATTTGCATGTGGTGATGGTATTGCATTAGCCTTTCGTGCTGGTGTTGAGATTAAAAATATGGAATTTGTTCAATTTCATCCTACTGGACTTTATGAAGAAGAAAAAAGAGGTCAAAGATTTTTAATTAGTGAAGCGGTAAGAGGCGAGGGTGCTGTATTAAGGAATATTGAAGGTGTCAGATTTATGGGTAAATACGATAGTGAAAGAATGGAACTTGCCCCTAGAGATGTAGTAAGTCAATCAATCTATCGTGAAATGTTTGATACCTGGTCTGACCATGTATATTTAGATATTAGACATAAAACAAAAGAATTTTTAATGAAAAGATTTCCAAGTATTTATGCAAAATGTATGTCAATTGGGATTGATATGTCTAAAGATTTGATACCTGTATCACCTATAGAACATTTCCTATGTGGAGGTATTGAAAGTGATCTTCATGGACATACTTCAATGGAAAATTTATATACTGTTGGTGAATGCTCAAATACAGGTGTTCATGGTGCGAATCGACTTGCAAGTAATTCTTTACTTGAATGTATTGTTTTTGGTAAAAGAATTGCGGATGAAATTAATGAACAAAAAGATTCTTTTGGAAAAAGAATTATTAAGTTTCCTGAGACTGCAGGGGAATTTAAGCCATTTAATTTTAAAGCAATTAGAGTTGAAATAAGAGATATTATGGATAAATATGTGTCTATTGTAAGAACTGAAGAAGGCCTTGATTTAGCCAAGAAAATAATCAGTAGACATTATAATAATCTAAAAAAGATTAATGTAATGAGTAGATATTATTTTGAAACACTAAATATGGCGACAGTTGCGTTAATTGTTATAAACGCTGCAATCGCAAGAAAGGAATCAATTGGTTGTCATTTTAGAGTCAACTAAGTTAGAGTATGGATTATAAAATAGTAGATAAAATTATCAAAGATGCATTAAATGAAGATATGCCAAATGGAGATGTTACAACAGATAACTTAATTCCTATTGATAGTAAAAGTGATGCAAAATTCATCGCAAAAGAAGATGGCGTTATATCTGGTTGTAAAGTAGTAAGAAGAGTTTTTGAACTGATTGGTGGACAATTTGAACTTAAGTTTTTAGTAAATGATGGTGATACTGTAAAACCTTATGATGTTATCGCAACATTATCAGGAGATACAAGAACTATTTTGAAAGGTGAAAGAGTTGCGCTTAATTTATTTCAAAGAATGAGCGGTATCGCAACTACAACTAAGAAATTTACTGATGAATTAGTTGGAAAAACAAAAATACTTGATACTAGAAAAACAACTCCAAATTTAAGGTATTTAGAAAAACTTGCTGTAGTTCATGGTGGTGGAACTAATCATAGATATTCTTTGTCTGATATGGCTATGTTAAAGGATAATCACATAGATGCTGCTGGAGGTATTACTAAAGCTGTTAATAAAATAAGACCATTAGTTAATTGTAAAATAGAAGTTGAAGTTGAGAATTTAGAACAATTTAAAGAAGCTCTTAATACAGAATGCGATATTATTATGTTAGATAATATGTCAAATGAAATTATGAGAGAATGTGTCCTATTAAATAATAATAAAAAAGAATTAGAAGCTTCAGGTAATATGACTGTTAGTAGAATTAAAGAAGTTTCACAAATTGGTGTAGATTATATAAGTGTAGGGGCACTTACTCACTCTCCTAAAGCATTAGACATTAGTTTAAAGTTCCATGATATTATAAAATAAGACGATTCAATTCGTCTTTTTTTAATATAAATTTTATAAATAGTTATTAATTTGAATAAATTTTTTTAATTTTGACAAAAAAAAGAATTTTATTCTTTAAAATAAAAAAAATTAAAAAAGAATAAATCAAAAAATATTAGATTTATTATCATTGTGATATAATCAATGTGAAATGGAGTGATTAATATGATTAGAATTGGAATCGTAGGTTATGGTAATTTAGGAAAAGGTGTAGAAGCAGCAATTAATTATAACGAAGATGAAAAACTAATTGCAGTATTTACGAGAAGAAATCCTAAAGATGTCACAATTAAAACAGAAGGTGTAGAAGTACGACGTATTGAAGATATAGACGAATATATAGGAAAGATAGATGTTATGGTATTGTGTGGTGGTAGTGCAACTGATTTACCACAACAAAGTCCTTTAATTGCAAAAAACTTTAATATTGTAGATTCGTTTGATACTCATGCGAAGGCTTTTGAACATTATACTAATGTTGATAACGCAACTAGGGAAAATAAAACGGTAGGTATTATTTCTGTAGGTTGGGATCCTGGAATGTTCTCATTAAATAGATTATATGGACAAGCAATATTACCTAATGGTAATGATTATACTTTTTGGGGAAAAGGTGTGTCACAAGGTCATAGTGATGCGATAAGAAGAATTGAAGGAGTTGTTGATGCACGTCAATATACATGTCCTGTAGAAGAAGCACTAACTAGAGTAAGAAATGGTGAAAACCCATCATTATCTACAAGAGAAAAACATACTAGACTTTGTTATGTTGTTGCACAAGAAGGTGCTGATAAAGTTAGAATTGAAAACGAAATAAAGAATATGCCAAATTATTTTGCAGATTATGATACAACTGTTAACTTTATATCATTAGAAGAATTGAAAAAGAATCATAGTGGAATTCCACATGGTGGTTTTGTTATAAGAAGTGGTAAGACTGGTTTTGATGCTGAAATGAATCATGTGATTGAATATAGTTTAAAACTTGATTCAAATCCTCAATTCACTGGTAGTATTTTAGCGGCATATGCTCGTGCTGCTTATAAGATGAATAAAGATGGTATTAGTGGTTGTAAAACTGTCTTTGATGTTGCACCTTATTATTTAGTATCTAAAACAAGAGAAGAAATTATTAAACATGTATTATAGAATTTAATGATATTTTTATAAAAATTGATAAAGCACCTTAAAATAAATATAGGGTGCTTTTTAAATTAGTTAAAAAAATATTAAAGTATTATTTTTTAATAATACATTTATGTTGGAGGTTTAATAGTTTTATATATTTTTTCTCACATAATAGAATAAATTAATCAAGTATGGTATACTATATTTACGAGGTCAGGTG
>CAZJSR010000044.1:0-3818 GCA_964548855.1 uncultured Anaeroplasmataceae bacterium
AAAAAGGATTATCATTAATTGTTGATAAAGATAGCACAATATCATGAAGTACAATTGGAAAAACTACATTTGCAAGATGTATAGATTTATGTTTGGGTTCTAATACACATAAAGAGATATTTAGAGACAAGGAAACAGGTTTAAGTAAAGAAGTTGAAGATGAACTTATTAATAAGCAAATGTATTCAATTTTAACGATAAATAATGGTAAAAGAAATATTGTTTTAAAAAGATCTTTATATAGAAAAAATGATCAATATATTAATGATGAATATTATAATAGTATTAATGAATATAGGAAAAAATTAAAGAAAATATTGTTTCCAAATGCTCCTGATGACTTGAGTTTAAGAAAATTAATTACTAAGTTTATTAGAATTGGAAATAATAATGAATCGATATTTAAATATCAAGATGGAATGGGAACAACAATTGATTATCATAAGGCATATAATTATTTTTGTGATTTAAATAGAGGTGAAATTCTTGGAAATAAAAAGAAAAGAATAAGTGAGATAACAACTAAAATTAAAGAGTTAAATTCTAAATATCATGTTAGAGTTGTAAAAACTTTTAAAGAAAAATTAATTTATAAGGAAAAAATTTATAAATTTAAAGAACAAAATTTTTTAAAACTTGATTATGTTGATGAATATAAGAATATTGATATTTTAAATTATGAATTGATTGAAAATATAGATGAATCTACTGAAGAGTTGTATAATATTAAAAGAAAAATAAATATACTAGAAGATAGAATTAAACAAGAAAATGATAAAAAATTTAGATGTGATAATGAAGTATTGAAAGCTTTATATGATGATGTAGATGCCAATTTTCATAATCTAAATAAAAGTTTTGAAGAGTTTATATTATTTCATAATAATATGTGTGATTTGAGATTAAATACCTATCAAAAGGATTTAGATAAATTAAAGGATCTTTTAAAAGTTAAAGAAAAAGAATTATTAGAAATTAGAAATAAATATTCTAAAGAATTTATTGAATTTAAATCGGAGTTAAATTCTAAAACCAATTCTACATTTATTGAATATTATGATTCTAAAAATGAATATGATAATATGAAAGTTGATTTTTTAAGTTATCTTGAATTAAATAATGAATCGGATATATTAAAAAAAGATATTGAAGAAATAGAGAAAAATCTTAATTTAATTGATTATAGAAGTAGATTAAATGAAATATTTAAAATTATATCAAAAGAAATATTAGATGTTGAATATACTTTTAAGTTTAATGATAATGAAGAAGAAATGCCTATTAGTTCTGATAATATTAAAGGAAGAATTGGTAGTGGTGATAAAAAAACCTTGGTAGCAGCAGTTGATTTTGCTTTTGATGAGTTTTTTGAAGAAAGAAATTTAGATTTACCAAGATTTATTATTCATGATAAAATGGAATTAACTCCTGTTGTAGAACTTAAAAAAGTATTTAATTATTGTAGGAACCATTCCTTACAATATATAGTACCTATTATGAGAGATAGAATAGGAGAACTTGATGTAAATGATAAAGAGATTATATTAGAATTATCTAAAGATGATAAATTATTTAAGTTTTAATAGATAAAAAAAGGCTGTATATCATTTCAATTTTGATATACAGCCTTATTTCTAATCTTCAGGATTAAGAAGATAATCAAGTCTAGATTGAACATAATCTATTTCAGCAGAAATTTTATATTTTTTATCTTCTTCGGGATATTTTTTTGCAATAATACGTAAAGTATCAATATAGTCTTGACTTAAAGTTTTTTCGATTACTTCCTCAAAAAATTCACTAAGCCAAATAAATTCATCACCTGTACAATCTGTTTTTATATAATCTATTGCTCCGTTAATATCTTCATCGATTAAATTAACTAATTTAGTATTTACTAAATTTATTCCATAATCCCACTCACCTTGTGTATCACGGCAAATATTCTTAAGTTCTTTAATTAATTCTTTAAATTTAATAACATCAAACATAATTTATCTTCCTTTTTAATCCTCTGGATTTAATAAATAATTAAGTCTTCCTTGGGCATCATCAATAAAAGCATTTATATTATATAGTTTAGTTTCTTCGGGATATTTTTTTGTAACAATACGTAAAGCATCAATATAGTCTTGACTTAAAGTTTTTTCAATAACTGCTTCAAAGAATTCACTTAACCAAATGAATTCCTCACTTGTACAATCATTTAATATGTATTTTATTGAAGCATCAAGGTCTTCACAAATTAAATCTGTTAGTTTTTCCCAAACAAGATTTAAACCATATGTATATTCACTATGAGTTTCATCTCGTTCTTTAACTAATTCTTTAAATCTAATAACATCAAACATAATTTATCTTCCTTTCTTTTTTAATAATATTTGTTGATTTACATCTGGAAAAATTGTTGCGATTTTACCATTGGTTTTCATAACACCTACTCTAACACCCATCCATGTTCCATACATGACTTTTCCATCTGCTGTATGTCTGTTGTGTTTAAGGCTTGCGACATGCTCACCAGCTTTTTTAATATCTTTATTTGTCCATGATGAAGGAAACCAAGATTGACCACTGTAAATTCTTTTTTTGGAGTCGGGATGATTTTCTACATTACCAATTCTAACCCCATTTGAAAATGTTTTTGTTATTTTATAACCAATTTTATATCTTATTAATAATTCAATATTGTCTTGTCCATGTCCACCACTAGCTAGGCGCATTTTCAGTCTCATTTTCCCATTTTCTCGTTCTTGAGTTTTTCTAAATGTTCCTTCTGACGAATGTATTACAGCATAATCAGATGCAGAAGTACCACTACCTTTTGTGTTCAAATATCTTCCAGTTTTACCAGTTCCCATTAGGACTTCCTCCTTTTAGAGGTTGTCCAATCATGAAATCTAATGAATTTTGTAGATTCTTTAAATTCATCAAAAATATCAGATGGCATTGAACCATAAACTAGTACCACTTGAGGTGTTAGTGTAGATAACATGGCTTTTAAACCTTGTTTAAAGTGATATCTTTTTTCTTCACCTCGAATACACCCATAAGTTCCTATTGAAACAATACTATTTTTAGGAACACCTAAAAATGCAGGAGCTTCAGGTAATTCTTTTGTTGTATAAGTTCGCTCATCTCCCCAGCGAATATTTGGTATCACATAAATACATTGAGAATAGTAAAAATAACCTATTGCTCTAGAAATGTAGATATTTGCTAGTTGTAAAACTAGTGGCATATCTACGTATAATGATGTGTCTAAAGTAATTATACCACGAAATTTTTTAAATTCACTAACGAAATTATATGGATTATGTATTACTTCAAAGAATTTTTCATCAAATTCATAGAAATGAATAAATTTATTTGAAACATTAGAAGTATAATTTCTTTTAGAAAAAGGAATGATTTCTTCTGGAATAATTATTTTATCAACTGGAATAATTGGTATTTCAATTATTCCGTCATAGAATGCATTTATGACTAGGTCTGAATTAAAACCGTCATTTATAAATTTGAACTTTTTGCTCATAAATAAAATCCTTTCAAATTAAATTTTAGTTTTGACTTGGTCTAATAACAAGTAAAATGAGATAGTTTTAACTGTCATTAAGAAACATGAAAATCCCTCCAATCTAATAAATTTATTTGATGTAGCTACATCAGCAATTAAAGTTTAACAAAATTTAGTCTATGAGTTGTTGTCAAGAAATAGGTATGTTGTTGTCAAGTGTTGTCAAGAATAAAAAAATTGCTTAGGTTGTGCCTAAGCAATATTTTTTATACTGTTAATTGATATTAATATCTGTTATAAT
>CAZJSR010000045.1:0-3056 GCA_964548855.1 uncultured Anaeroplasmataceae bacterium
ATATTTAAAAAGAATTTTTCGACTTCTAATATATAAATTTAGTATGGGATTATTATGACATCACGTCTCAACGTGCGATCGCTTTTCGCAGTTTTTTACATAAGAATAAGTTTACTTTTTTAAAATATCTACATATTCTTCGTATACATATGTTCTTCGTTTTTTAGAATCATTAGCAACTTTTAATATTCCCATTTCAACATATTTATTTATTGTTCTATTAACTTTATAATAATCAATTCCTGTCTTTTCACTTGTGTTTGTCGCATCAATAATTGGATTTCTTTCTAAATAAGTTAATAACCAACTATTCTTTTCATTAACTAATTTTAAATTTTTGTTTCTTAGTGATACTAAAGAGTTAATGCATTCTATCGATTCTTTACAAATTTCAATAATTCCTTGTAAAAAGAAATCAATCCATCCAACATAGTCATCTCTTAATCTAACATTAGCCATTCTATCATAATATTCTAATTGATTTCTTTTTAAATAATAAGATAGATATAAGCAAGGATAATCTAACTTACCTTTACTCATCAAATATGATAATATAAGCATTCTCCCAACTCTACCATTTCCATCTAAGAACGGGTGTATTGTTTCAAATTGATAATGTATTAATGCTGTCTTTATTAAATCATCAATTTCAGATTCATCATTAATATATTTTTCTAAGTCAGACATACATTCTTCCATATCAATAACAGTAGGAGGAATATATTTAGCATTTTTTAATGTAGAGCCTACAGCTCCTATCCAATTTTGAGAACGTCTAAATTCTCCAGGATTTTTTTCTTTTCCACGAACACCTTGTAATAATACTTCATGTATTCTTTTTATATATCTATTGCATATTGGAAGTTCTTTTGTTAATTCAATTGAGTAGTTAGTTGCTCTCACATAATTGATAACATCTTCAATATCAACATTATTACTGTTTTCATTACTTGTATCTAATATATCTTCTAACGTTGCCTGTGTACCTTCAATTTGACTACTATGTAAAGCTTCTTTTCTAACATATGAACCTAAAAACATATCAATATCAACTATGTTAGATGCTAATCCATTTAATTTACCTAATTGAAAATTTGCATTTATTAATAATTCAATTGTCCTACTATCAAATTCTAATTCTATTTTTTGTAAAGGGGTTGGATAAAATGATTTATAACTCATTTCACCACTAAAATTATTCTTGTAATTACCTGATTTCACATCTCATCACCCTATATTATTATAAAATAAAAATGCAAATTAATCAATAAAATCATCGTTTTAATTTGCATTATTTTAATATTTTCGCAAATTAAACAAAAAAAATCACTTCATAATTTGCAAAATTTGTTTTTTTATAAAAACAGCAACACACTCAACAAATGCGCATTTGTTACAAAAAACATGTCCACCTACTAATATTTGCAACATTAGATGATTGGTACTTATTTAATTTAAATCGTTGCATAAATTCAACGATTCTGCAACGATTATTTTTTTATATATAACGTAGCTCTTGCTTTACCATTCTTTTCAATGATACCTTTTTCAACTAAAGAATTTAAAATTCTAATTAATGTGTCTTTTGCAAATCCACTTAATTCTTCTAATTCCAATCTATTATATGAATAATTTTGTTTCATTACATCATACACCTTTTTCTCATTTGCAGATAAATAATTTTGATCGATAATTGGTAAAGTAACTGAGATAGCAGCACTAGTTACATCATATATAGGTTTAACCAATGCATTCTTATATGAATCATTAATTCTTTTTATTCCAGTAGCAAATGCTTCAATAATATTCAATCTTCTAAACACATTGGCAACGATAGGATTTCTTAAATATGAATAATTTCCTTTAATATAGTCTTCTTTTGTCATATCTGCTACCAATCCACCTGGTGATGAAATAATAATTTTATCTGGGTGCATTTCAATTTTTGTATTAGCTCTTATATCCCAAGTTCTATGTACTAATGCATTAGCAACTGCTTCTCTAAATGCTTCAAAGGGAATTAATTCTATTTTCTCCCTAAACCCTTTTTCAATTTTTTCAACTACATATTCACTCTTAAAAAGTTCTAAAGCATCATAATATTGCTTCAAAATAGATTCACCAGCAAATGATAACCTTTTTTTGAAAATATTTATTGAATTACCAAAAATAGCAATATCCAATCCTGGAAAATTATTATTATCAGCTAATAATTTTGCGGCATTATTATAACCCGATTTAGAACTATATAAATTTAAACTTTTTAAAGTATCCATATTAAAAGCACTTAGGTCCATTGCATTAATTAAATGCTTACTTAAATAATTAAAATTAAGCTCTTCTTCATCTATATACATTTCTTCAAAAGAAATATTCATCCCTGCTAAGATTAATCTTTTTTCATCAATATCATCCACTTCAATTGTAGATGAATCATTTCTTTTATAGGCTTTTCCACAATATCTATATGGAGTCGACTTACCTTGCTTAACAAATAATGATATAGTATCATCTTCATTAATTTTCAAATTATATTCAGGTCTAGGTTTTATAGAATCATTAATTTGATTTTCAATATTTAAGCATGCATCACCAGGAGAAACAACACCAATAATTCGATAATCATCTGTAATACCAAAAATAATTTCCCCATCATTATAGTTTGCAAATGCACTTACAGTTTTTAAATATGTTTTTGAAATTGTTTCTTTATATTCTAATTTTTTATTTTCTTTTTGCATTTTATCAGCTTCCTTTGACTAAATTATATCATAGTTGCTAACAATTTGCAACAATTTACAAATCGTTGCATTAAGTTTTCACCTATAATTATTTAATCATTTATTGCACACAATAATAAAAATAGACTTGGACTAATACAATGATACTGAATTCGATTTAAATAAAAAACATTAAAAATGTAAGAGGAAATGTAATTTTGATATGATACCTCCAAAGTAGACAAATAAAATAATTAAAAGGAATAATAATCTCCTTAGTAGATTTCAGACCTTGAGATTATTAGTCTATTTTGGAGGTATTTTTTTATGGGACGA
>CAZJSR010000046.1:0-2879 GCA_964548855.1 uncultured Anaeroplasmataceae bacterium
CTTAATCGCTTTACTTTTAATTTCTTCTATTTCTTTTTCAGTCATAATTACACCTCCATTTATATATTTAATATTTTATTTGTCTACTTTAGAAGTATCGTTTCAAATACAGGCTTTTTTTTATTTTTAATTCTTATCAAAAAAATAAAATACTTCCTTATAATGATACTATTATTTTATAATTTTGTATATCAACTTCTATAAAATTTTTTTCATTTTATTTGATTTTTTTCATCTATATTATACCATTTTTATAATAACAAGTCTTGTTATAAATGGCATTATGTGATTTTTTTTAATTTCAATTATATAAAAAATGACAGTTAAAATAACTGCCATTAAATTTATAATTATATATTACTTTACATCCTATCTATAACATTACCATCGACATCATTATTCTTAATCGTTTCTTTTATTTCCATTTGTATCATATTCATATTTATAAACATTTGACTGTGAATAGATGAATTTATATTTTGATTCAATAAAATATCATCCAACTTATTAATATGGGAAAATATTAGATAGTTTGAACTATACTTTTAATATAAATTTTAATGCTTGTTAATTTAAAACTCAATATATTGAAAAAAATTTCATAGCAAAAATAATTAACAACAAAAAAGCAGTTTAATAAATGGCTTATTTAAGCCAAATATTAAACCTTTTCCTTATTTTACTCTCGAAAATAGAATTATATATTAATACGCAAACAGCTTCATAATATTTCACTATGTAGTTATTTACTAGCATCAGATATTTCAAAATCCAAATAATATTCTTCTGAAACTTTATTATCTAATATTATATCCATTAATAAAGTAGGGGATTTTTTACCTTTTTCTTCAGTATAAGATTCTCTGATATTAGTAAATTTACCAGTTCCAAAATATGTAAATGGTAATGTAATACCATCTTCTTCTTTTACTTTTCTTACAAATAAATGAACCACTTTTGTAGCTAATATTTTCATACCAGTACTATTATCTAATGTTGTATTAGTTTCAGATTCCCATTGAAATGTAGATGAATCTATAAACTTATCTTTATATTTAAGCCTTTCTTCTACACTTCCATCTTTATTTAATCCAACATAACAGTATGTTTCTTTAGTATCAGTTTCAAATTCTGTTCCTTTTACTACCATTAAGCCTTCTTTTAGTCTTATCATTTGAATTTGTTCTTTATAGTAATTACCCATTAATTTAAACTTAGTACTAAATTCTCCAAATTCATTTTCATATCTAGTTAAACCATATTCAATTAAGTCACTCATATAATTAATAAAATCTTCATTTATCACATCAATATTAAGCCTATTATCTAAAAGTATTTTTTTCTTATTTAATATAAATATCGCATGATTTAACGTTTCTAATGTCACCTTAGAATTATAATTTATTAATTTATTTAAATCTAACGAATTACTATTTAATAATTCGTTAATTATTAAATATTCATCTACTCTTACGAGTGGAAGCAATTCAGATAGTGCATCTATAAATTCTATTTGCTTATCACTAAATAGTGGCAATCCTTCTTCTCCTATTTTTCTTAAAAAAGTATAATATGATCTATTCATTGTACCAATTTTAGATTTCATAAACCTAATTAAATCTGGTGATATTTCACTATCTAAGTAATCCATATGTGATGGATTATCTTTATTTAAATATTTTTTAAAGTTTAAATAATCTTGTTTTAAATACTTAGATACATTGAAATTAATTCTATCTATTTGAGATATTATTTCAATTTTCGATAAATCATCGAAAAATATCTCAACTCCAGGAATATCTAAACTTTTAAAGTCACTAAGAATCAAGTCTTTTAAATAAGATTTATCTGTATATGTTGTTTTACCTAAAGTACCCAAAGCTAAAGCTATTTGAATAGATCTATCATAGTTATTACCGATAAAATCTAATACAGTTAAATAATCTTTATTTTCATATTTTCTAAGACCTCTACCTAATTGTTGTAAGAATATCGTAGAGGATTCAGTAGGCCTTAAAAATAAAACCATATTAACTGCCGGAATATCTACTCCTTCATTTAATATATCGACAGTACAAATAATTTCTAATTCATTATTTTCGTTTTGTAAGTCATTAAAAGCCTTAATTCTCTCTCCTAGGTTATTACTACCTACTAAAGATATTGCATTATATCCTTGCAGCGACAATTCGTTAGACATTAATTTAGCATGATCAATAGAAGTACAAAAGGCTATACACTTAAGTTTTTCATCACTTTTCTTATATTTTTCAATTTGCGAAGCAATAAATTCAACATTAATTTTACGAGATATTTCTCTTGCGATAATAGCTTTATCTTGTGATGAATAATTTACAAATTCATCTTTAATTGCATAATAATGAAATGGAACTACTAAATCATTAATTATTGCATCTCTAAGTCTTAATTCAAATGGTACATTATTATCAAATAATGAGAATACATCTTGATTATCCATTCTTTCTGGAGTTGCGGTTAGACCTAGTAAAAATCCCGGTGTAAAGTAATTTATTATTTTATAAGCCTCGGCACTTACGGCATGATGACATTCATCAAAAACAATATAATCAAATTCATCTTTCTTAAAATCAGATAAATGTCTAGACATCATCAATGTTGATGCAAAAATAAAATCCGCATCTAAATCTTGTTGTCTACCTGTATAAATACCATATGAGCGTTCTGCTCCAAACACTTTTTGGAATGTTTCTTTAGCAGAAATTAGTATTGCATCCCTATGCACAATAAACAACAATCGCTTTGCATCGTAGTTTTTTGCATCAAATGCACAAAGATAGGTCTTCCCCGACCCCGTTGCTCCGATAACTAAAGACCTCTTAACTCCCATATCTCTATTT
>CAZJSR010000047.1:0-2661 GCA_964548855.1 uncultured Anaeroplasmataceae bacterium
GACCTGTTTGTTCAACTATATGACATTGTAAAAAAATTCTCATTAATTCAGAATTAATAGGGCATGATTTTCCAGTTATAAAGTCACTTTTAGTCATACCATTCGGGATAATACCATAAGAAACAATTTAAACCTCCATATTTAGATGATTTTAATAGTATCTATTTGTTTATATAAAGGACCATCATAATCTTTTTTATCAATAAATAAAACTATTTTAATATTTGATCTTATAAAATAATCTGCGTGGCAAAAAGCATTTAATATTGATTCCCTAAGAGATGCACCTAGTTATGATATTGTTTCCTTTCTTTCAAATGTTTTACCATCGATAAATGCAAAAACATCATTCAATCTTTTAGCCTGCTCTTCAATGTTTTCAAATATTTTAATTAATGAGCCTTTAAATTCCTTTTTAATTTTAAAATTCATTAATAATAATATTTCTTATGAAGTTTTTGACTTTAAATATATGAATTCATTATTATTTTTTTAAGGAAGTATTATTATGTAAATGGTAATTAAATAGGAATAACATCTTAATAGAATTTTATTTTAAAAAAACGACTTTACTATAGAAATTAAAAAAATATAGATTAATTATATTTGCTGACATTGTGAGCATTTATTTTTTCATAAAAATACAATTAAGCCACTTTTCTTCTCTATCTGGACGAACGTCTGTAGTAATCATTGTATCTAATAAAACAAGTTTTGTATTTACAATATATTCCTTTATCAAATCTTCAGTTAAATCCATAAAATAACGTCCATTTCTTTCACCTTCAAATGTTCCATATTTAAAAGAACAATATAATATCCCTCTATCCTTAAGCGACATCGCACATTTATTAAACGCTATTTCTAAACTATCTTTACTAACATGAAGTAATGATGCACAAGCCCATATACCATCAAATTCATCTAAAAAAACCATATCTTCAACTTTTCTTAAATATACTTCATATCCCTTATCTTTCATCCTTGAGACAAAAAGTTCAACAGGATCTATTCCAACTACAGAATATCCTAATTTTGAAAAAAATATCAAATCTCTTCCGCTTCCAAATCCTAAATCTAGTATTTTTCCTGATTTATTCATATATTTTAAAAAATAATCGTATAAATTAGACATATCACAGTTAAATGTATTTTCTATAAACATCTCATAATTATCAGTATAATATTTAGAATTCATACTCATAATCCATACCTCCATATTTTATATAATATCCCTTTAAAAAATTATATACTTTTTCTTTAAGTTCTTTTATTTTATCTTTACTTAACATTTTCCATAAAATAGAATTAAACGCAATAAGGTTTAAATCCTTAGAATAATAAAAGAATCTTTTTCTTTCAAATTTTTCAAAAGGATTATCTAACATATTTTTCTTAATAGCCTTAATGTCATTTAAATAATCTAATGTATAAATACAGTTCTTCTTATCTACCATTAAACCACGATTAATACGATCTATATAAAAATTTCGATATTTATCAACTAATAAATCAAGATTGATTTCACCTGATATATTCGCAAGTGAAAAAGAAGATAATAAAAATACTAATTTAAAAGAAAATGTTAATGTATTTTCATCAATAAAGGATACAAAATCTGATAATAACATATCATCTGTATGGTTAATACACTCAGGATGTTCTTCCCTAATATTTAGTATATCTTCTTGTGAAAAATAAGGAACAAACTTATTACCAACAGGCAAATATAAACTAGCATATTTTTTATTCTTATTCCATTTTGATAATGTATTAGTACCAATATATAACTCTCTTGCAGCTTTTTCTAATGATAAATAATCTTTAAATTTTTCCTCAAATGTAAAAATATCAATTTCCTTAAGTGCCATTTCTTTTTCAGATAAACCAAATATAGTAACTGGATCAAATGAAGTTTTAACTAAACCTTCAAAAGGACGATACAATGGTATTTTAAATAAAGAATTATAGTTAATTGGATTTAACTGTGCTTGATAATCATCAACTACATCAATTAAATAAAGACATTCTTTACCTTCACAATTTCTTAACCCTCGACCAAGTTGTTGTTGGTACATTACTTTTGATAAAGTTGGTCTTGCCATAACTATAACTGACGTTTGTGGACAATTCCAACCTTCATTTAATAATTGACATGAACATAAAAATTGTATTTCTTTATTTTTATATTTTTCAAATATTAAATCATTATCACTATTTCCACCATATACTGCACATGCTTTAATATTTCTATCATTTAAAACTGCTGCCATTTTCGTACAATGATTTTTATTGACACAAAAAACTATACCTTGATTATAAAAATCATCTTTGGGAGAAAAATATTTCTTTAGTGTATCTGCAATTAACTCATTTCTTGAATCAATTATAACATTTCTCTCTAAATCAGAATAATTATAATCTACACCATTGAATCTAATATTTTTCAAATCAATATTACTTTCTAATCTGTATGCTCTAATGTTTGACACGATACCTTTTAAAACTGCTTCTTTTAATGATAAAATAACATCATATTCTCCAAATATTTCTTCTAACTTTTTATTATCTAATCTTTCATCTGTCGCTGTAAGTCCTAATAAATATTTAGGCTTAAAATACTGAATACAAGCTTTTACATTATTTGCCTGTGAATGATGA
>CAZJSR010000048.1:0-1606 GCA_964548855.1 uncultured Anaeroplasmataceae bacterium
ATGAGTGATAAAATTGTAAGTTGGACACATAAATACGAAGCGTTAGGTGAATCAGTATTTAATGAATCTTCTACCAACAGATCATATTCTAAAGAATTAAAAGAGAAAGTTATAAAAGATTATTTAGATGGTTGTGATTCATTAGAAAATTTAGCAAACAAATATAATATTCCATCATTAACAATTGTATGGAGGTGGTTTTTAAAGTATAATAACGGTATAGAAATTAAGGATTATAAGCCAAAAGGGATGTCTATACCATAAAATCAAGAAAGACTACAATTGAAGAAAGATTAGAAATAGTTAATTATGTACTATCTAATAATAATGATTATAGTGGTGCAGCGGATAAATATACTGTTCCTTACGCAAGTGTTTATCAATGGATAAAAAAATATAATGAATTACGGAAGATGGTTTGAAAGATAGCCGTGGGCGTCCTTCATCTAATAGTTCTTCAAAGGAATTAACTATTGAAGAAAAACAAGCTCTAGAAATTAAAAAACTTAAAAATGAACTTAAACGTAGGGATATGGTTATTGAAGTATTAAAAAAAACGAGGAAATACGCAAGCGTATGGAAAGAGATTCTCGCTTTTTAAACAAGAAGATAAATACGAAACGATAGCTGAACTATACGTTAAAAACGGCTTTACAATCGATTTTTTATGTAAAACATTAGAAATAGCACGTTCTTCTTATTATAAATGGGTAAATAGACAAATACCTGATAAAGAGAAACAAGATAACGAGTTAGCATCTATAATAATAGAATATAATGAAACTTATGATGGGATATTAGGATATCGTAGAATGACAGATTACATTAATCATTTCAACCAAACTAATTATAGTCAAAATTATATTCATAGATTAATGAAGGTACTAAAGGTTCATGCACGTATAAGAAGAAAAAAATCTAACTATAAAAAGACAAAACCTGAACAAATTGGAGAAAATATATTAGCTAGAAATTTCACAGCTGAGCATCCTAATCAAAAGTGGTGTACAGATGTTACTGAATTTAAGATTCCAGGACAAAAACAAAAATTATATTTATCGGCTATTATAGATTTATTTGATAGATCTATTGTCTCATATGTATTTAGTAATTCAAATAATAATAAATTAGTATTTGATACTTTTGATAAAGCATTAGAATCAAATCCTGGCGCTAAAACTATATTTCATAGTGATAGAGGATTTCAATATACTTCAAAACAATTCAAATTTAAATTAGACCAACTGGTATGATACAATCTATGTCTAGAGTTGGTAAATGTATTGATAATGGTCTGATGGAAGGATTTTGGAAAACTCTAAAATCAGAATCTTTTATGGTATAAAGTTTAACAATGAAGAAGCTGTAAGAAACAAAATTGAAGAATATATTTTCTTTTATAATAATTATAGACTTCAGAAAAATTTAAAAGGCATGACACCTAACGAGGTCAGATATCATGCCAATTGTGATTTTATTTACTTTTAATTATTTTTTGTTTACCATGTCTACTTGACAAGATTCAGTTCAATACTCGATTTTGAGCATTTTTACCCTTAAAATAGCCATTTTATTGGTCTTTTAGATTTAGTAGTGCCACGCACTC